>DAOUGK010000233.1:0-4984 GCA_034429055.1 Anaerolineae bacterium
GTCGAGGCTTCAGCCGGATTGGTTGTGTACCCATACAGGCAACCTAACCGGCTGAAGCCTCGACTCCACTCTTCCGAGTGGGCGACCCATTGGGAATTCCTGGTCTGACGAACAACGTCCTGACGCATGAAAGGAAGCGACACCATGAAAAACACCATACTTGGACGCACCGGCATCGAAACGGGCAGGATCGGCCTGGGACTGGAACATCTGGAAAAGGCGCCCTTCGCGGATGTGGCGGCGACGGTGGAGGCTGCGCTGGACGGGGGTGTGCGCTACATGGACCTGTTCATGCCCGCCCCCGACATCCGCGATCATATCGGGCGGCTGATGAAGGGCCGGCGCGACCGCTTTCACATCCAGGGGCACATCGGCGCGTGCCTGCAGGACGACGGCCAATACTTCCGCACCCGCGAACCGGCCAGGGCCGAACGCCATGCGGAGGACCTCCTGCGGCGGCTGGGCACCGACTATGTGGACACGCTGGCGCTGCACTTCGTCGACGAACCGGAGGAATGGGCGGAGGTCGCTGCGCCTGGGGGCCTCCTCGATATCGCGCTGCGCTGGAAGCGGGAGGGCAAGGCCCGTGCGGTCGGGATGAGCAGCCACAAGGTCGGCGCGGCGATGGCCGCAGTGGAGAGCGGCCTGGTCGACGTTCTCATGTTTCCGGTCAACCCCGCGTTCGACCTCCTGCCGGGCGACACCAAGCTCGAGGCGCTCTGGGAGGCGGATCCGTACACGGGGCTCAAGGCGGCGGGGCGCCGGCCGGTCTATTCGCGACGCGACCTGTTCCTGGCCTGCGAGCGCAACGGGGTAGCCATCGTCGCCATGAAACCCTACGCGGCCGGCTGGGTCTTCTGGCCGGACAACCCCAGCGGCATCGTCCTCTCGCCGGTACAGTGCCTCCAGTACACGCTCTCCCAGCCGGGCGTCTGCGTTGCGGTGCCGGGCTGCAAGACGCCGGAGCAGGTGCAGGCCGCCCTGGCCTGGCTCACCGCATCCGACGAAGAGCGAGACTATAGCGTCATCCTCGACAAGACGGACTGGCAGCTCTCCGGCGACTGCATGTACTGCAACCACTGCCTGCCCTGCCTGGCCGGCATCGACATCGCCGCGGTGACCCGGCTGCTCGATGCCGCGCGGCGGCAGAGCGTCACGCCGGCCCTGACCGCCGCGTACGGCCGCCAGCCCGTCCCGGCCTCAGCCTGCCTGGTCTGCGGCGATTGCGAGGCGCGCTGCCCGTTCGGCGTCGCGGTCGAGGCGAACATGGCGGCCGCCGCCGCGCTTTTCGAACGGGAGTAGCGCGTGCCCCGATAGTCTGATTGAACAGGTTGCCTGGTCCTCAGAGCGAGCGCGAGGAATTGCCGCGCCGCCCGGCCTGCCCCTGGTCTTGCGGCCACTGGCCGGACGGCGCGCTGGCAATCCTATCAACGCTGCATCCCCGCGCAGCATACGGCCGCATCAACCAGCCGGCTCAAGCCAGCTCCGGCAACCCGCCTGTCTTCTGCCCATCAACTTCATGCCCCAGCCCGTATGCTATCGGTCCAAGTTTCGTTAGTTAAGGTACAAAGCCATGTTCGCAACCATAGACGACGCCCAGATCGTGTCCGTGATTACGGCCTGCCAGCGCGGCGAGTCGGGCGCAGTGGCGCGGCTGTACGACCTCTATGCGGACCGCATCTACCATTACGTGCTGGCTCGGACAGGCGATCCGGAGGCGGCTGCGGACCTGACCGGCGAGGTTTTCCTGCGAGTGGTGGAGCACGTGCCGCGTTTCAGGCTCGATGCAGCACGACCGGCCGCTTCTGTCAGCGCCTGGCTCTATCGTATTGCCGCAAACCTGGTGGCCGACCATCACCGGCGGGGCCGGCGCCACCTGACAGTCAGCCTGGAGGATGACCTGCCCCGCCCGGCGGAAGCCGGGGATCCCTGGCAGGCAGCCGAGCGCCGCGAGGCGCTGGGCCGGCTCGCCGGTGCCCTGGAACACTTGACCGACGAACAACGCCAGGTGGTCATCTGCAAGTTTGGCGAGGGCATGAGCAACGCGCAGACAGCCAGTTGGCTGGGCAAAACGGAAGGGGCCATCGAGGCTCTGCAACACCGGGCCTTACGAACGTTGAGTCGCTTATTGGGTACGGGACAAGGTGAACGATGAAAGAGCGGGACCTGACCACCATCCTGGGCCGCTGCCTCGACAAGATCGCAGCAGGTGAAACTGCGGCCCATTGCCTGGCGCGCTATCCAGAGCACGCCGCCGAACTGGCGCCGCTGCTGGCGAGTGCGGCGGAGGCCGCGTTGCTGCGCAACTACCGGCTGGACGAGACAGCCCGGCTGCGTATGCGCCGCCAGATTCTCCAGGCTGAAGCCGCGCGCAACGAACGTCTGGCGCGGCGCTGGTGGCAGAGCGGGCTGTTCGCCCTGCCGCGTGCGGCTGCAATTGCCCTGGTCCTGGTGTTGTCCGTGTTGCTGACCACGGGGGTCGTTGCGGCCAGCCAGCCGGGAGATGCGGCCTACGGTGTGCGCATCACAGTCGAGCGGGCGCCGGCCCTCCTCGCACGGCAGCCCGAGAGCCGAGCCCGCGCAGAGCTGGGCGTCGCTGAGCGGCGCCTGGCCGACCTTGACCGCACGATGAGCAGCCAGGAAGAGACGCTGGACGAGCGCACCCTCACCGCGCTGCTTGCCAGCGTGGCACAGGTCGAGGCCCTTGCACCAGACCTGCCGGAGGCAACCCGGACCGAATTGGCCGCCCGGCTCACCGAGCAGGCGCGACAACTGACACAGTGGGCGCAGCAGGCGCAGCGCGAGGGCGACGCGGCTGCGCTCCAGATAGCCGCCCGGCGCACTCACCAGGCGGGCGAAGAGCTTGGCCAGCGCGGCCGGCCTCCCGCGGGCCTGCCGGATGCGCCCCAGGCCACCCCAACGGCCCGGTCGCGAACCAACGAACGGAGCACACCGGCTGCCGGCCCAACCGTCACACCCACGCAGCATGCCAATCGACTCCGGACGGGCCAGCCGTCTGCGACGGGCCAACCCCCTGCGACAGGTCAACCCCCTGCGATGGGCCAACCCACCCGGACGACACAGCCTGCCCGAACCGCAACGCCGGAGCCCGAACCGCCCGTCCCGGCGCACCGGGCAAGCGTGACACCGCAAGGTCCCGGCCCGGAGGCGACACCGCAGGGTCCGGGTCCAAAGGCGACGCCAGAAGGCCCTGGCCCCGAAGCGACACCGCAGGGTCCCGGCCCCGAGGCGACACCGCAGGGTCCCGGCCCCGAGGCAACGCCACAAGGCCCTGGCCCCGAGGCAACGCCGCAAGGCCCTGGCCCCGAGGCAACGCCGCAAGGCCCTGGCCCGGAGGCAACGCCGCAAGGCCCTGGCCCGGAGGCTACATCGCAGGGTCCCGGCCCCGAGGCCACGCCACAAGGCCCCGAGGGAACCGGTACCCCGCAAGGCCCTGGGCCCGACGTAACACCGCCGGGACCCCGGCCGGGCGGCGTCGGCTGAGTCTGAAAGAATGTGGCGAGCGAGTCAGGAGGAAAGATGCGCGCACCTATTGCCATCTGGCTTGTGCTCCTCGGGCTGCTCTTGGCAGCGGTGCTGCCCCGGACCGTGCCGGTCACTGCACAGACCGCAGACGGCCTGACCTCATCCTGCGTGGAGCTGGTGCAAAACGGTGGGTTTGAGCAAGGTGCCGCGGGCTGGCAGACCTTCAGTGCACAGGGCTACGCGTTGATCAGCGGCTTCAACCCGCACACAGGCAGCCTGGGGGCCTACCTGGGCGGCGTCAACAACGCGGACGACCGTCTCAGCCAGGCGCTCACCCTGCCCGCCGGGACGACCCTGACCCTGAAAGCCTGGTGGTATCTCGCGACCGCGGAGACCGCGGGCACGTTCGATACACTGACTATCGCGCTGACCGCCGCAGACGGCACACCCCTGGTCACGCTTGCGACGCTCGACAACACGGCACTGCCGGGCCAATGGGCAGAGCTGACATTCGATGTGACTGTGTATGCCGGGCAAAGCGTGGTGCTCCGCTTCGCAGCCCGTACCGACCCGGACAACATCAGCGAGTTCCACCTGGACGATATCAGCCTGTGGGCATACGCATCCGATCCGTCGCCCACGCCGACCGCAACCAGCACCCGGCCAACTGACACGGCAACGCTGACAGCAACCACAACGGTCACACGCATGATGACGGCGACCGCCACGGCGACCCCTGGCGCCGATGCGACGCCATCCGCCACCTTCACGCCGCGGCCTGCCAACACAGGCACGGCAACACCCACCGGAACGGCAATCGCCACTCTCCGGCTCTATCTTCCGCTCATTCAACGCTAAAGGAGGCACGCAAATGAAAGTCCATACCCTCTCACGTCTGCTGGCCCTGCTGATGCTGGTCGCGCTCTGTCTGACGCCTGCACTCAGCTTCGCGGAGGGACCCGGGCCGGGACCGGCCTACGAAGTGCGCTTCACCGGAGTCATCGACATAGTGCCCGCAGCCGCAGGCGACCCGTGGGTTGTCGCCGGCCACACGGTCGATGTCAACGCGGAGACCGAGATCCGCCTGACGACCGGCACGGTCGCAGCGGGCATGTGGGCCGCGGTTATCGCTGACCAGGACGCCGAAGGCACGCTGGTCGCCACGCACATCGCGGTGATGCCGGCCGAGGTCCGGCTCAAGGGGCCGATCGTCAGCATCCCGGAGGGCCGGGTCGGCACGTGGGTCATCGCAGGTCAGAGCATCAACGTCACGGAAGAGACCCGCTACAACGAGCGCGGCGGGCCGCTGGCGGTCGGCGGCTGGGCGGAGGTCTATATGCAGGAAGAGCCTGTCGGCAGCCTGACCGCCCTGCGCATCCGCAGCACCGAGTTCCAGGAAGAGGTCGAGGTCTACGGCGTCATCCAGGCTTTCGCAGCGGAGAATTGGACGCTGAGCACCATCCCGCTCATCGTGATCGAGGAGACGATGACAACCGCT
>DAOUGK010000234.1:0-8859 GCA_034429055.1 Anaerolineae bacterium
GCAATCCCTTGACCACATTGACGGTCAGTTCGTCTACACCGCTCAATACCGACCAAATGTTCCCTAGCACTCAGCAGCTAGTCGATTTCTTCAATAGCCAATCTGCGTTCGTAGCCGGTGGAGCAGATGACAACGTTGCTACCCTCGGCATGAAGATCAGTTCCTGTGGTACGAGTGCGACTGTGCGTTTTGGCACCAGGGAAAATGCAGTTCCGCCTCAGATGCATCTTCGTACTGATGCGCCGCCCAACTCCGTCACTCTGACCGACAGCAGCGCGCAGCAGACCAACAGCCTCCCGCTCTACGCGGGGCTCGGCGCACTGGCGCTGGTTGCAGCCATCGGCGTGGGTGTGTCCCGCCGCCGGATGGCAGCCCGGTAGCCCGATTCCAGGGTCACACGACCCGCTTGAGCCTGCATACGCACGGCGGTTGCCCTCACCGGCAGCCGCCGTGCGTTTTTTGTCCGAAGCTCCGCGCGTCCTCCGGTCCACCGTTGTGTTAATGCGAGTGACTAAACACACGCGGAGGCCCCTTTGACACTTCCTGAGTCTCAACGCATCGTCGCCACCGGCATCGGCCTGGTTACGCCCCTCGGCCATGACACGCCGTCCACCTGGGCAGGCATCCTGGCGGGGCGTTCCGGCATTGGTCCGCTGACCGCGTTCGATGCCGGCAACTTCAAGACCCACTTCGCGGCTGAGGTCAAGGACTTCGACGCCAGCGCGTACCTCGACCGGCAGACCGCGCGGCGCATGGATCGCTTCCTGCACTTCGCCGCCATCGCGGCTGCCGAGGCGTTGCGCGATGCCTGCGTCGACATGCAGACGCTGGATGCCCGCCGCGTCGGCGTGCTCGTCGGCTCGGGCATCGGGGGCATCCAGACCATCCTCGAAAACCAGGCTGCCCTGCTGGAACGGGGACCGCGCCGCGTCAGCCCCTTCTCCGTCCCCGCGCTGATGCTCAACAGCGCGTCGGCCCACGTGAGCATCAGCACCGGCGCCCGCGGCCCGAACCTCGCCATTGCGACCGCCTGTGCGACGGGCAGCCACGCGCTGGGGGAGGCCGCCGAGACGATCCGTCGCGGCCACGCGGACATGATGATCACGGGCGGCTCGGAAGCCGCCATCGTGCCCATCGCGATGGCGGGGTTCGAGAACATCGGCGCGCTCAGCACATTCAATGAGGACCCCCAGCGGGCTAGCCGTCCGTTCGACAAGCACCGCGACGGCTTCGTGATGGCGGAGGGCGCGGGCATCGTGATTCTCGAACGGCTGACTACCGCGCGGGCGCGCGGCGCACATATCTATGGCGAGCTCATCGGCTACGGCAACACGGCGGACGCCTACCACATCACCGCGCCGTCCGAGGACGGCGTGGGCGCGGCGGATTGCATGCGGATGGCGCTCGAAACTGCGGAACTGCTGCCGGAACAGGTCGATTACATCAATGCCCACGGCACCAGCACCCCCCTGAACGATGCGAGCGAAACGCTCGCCGTCAAGCAAGTCTTCGGGGAACATGCCTATCGGCTGGCGATGAGCTCGACCAAGAGCATGACGGGCCACCTGATGGGCGCGGCCGGGGCCGTCGAAGCCGGCTTCTGCCTGCTGGCCCTGCGTGACCAGGTCCTGCCGCCGACCATGAACTACGAGACGCCCGATCCGGACTGTGACTTGGATTATGTGCCGAACCGGGCTCGCCCGGCGCGCTTCGAGGTGGCGATGTCGAATTCGTTCGGCTTCGGCGGCCACAACGGCACCGTGATCTTCCGGCGGCTGGCATGATCGCGCCGCCATCGAAAGCGTCCGCCAACGGGCGCTACGCTCAGATCACCGGTTGGGGCATGTCCGTGCCGGAGAAGGTGCTGACCAACGCTGACCTGGCGCGCGTGGTGGACACGACGGACGAGTGGATCGTGTCACGCACGGGCATCAAAGAGCGGCACGTCGTGGCGGGCGACCGGGAGAGCACCGCGACTCTTGCCATCCGGGCCGCGCGCGAGGCGCTGCTCGTCGCGCAGGTGTTGCCGTCGCAGATCGATCTGGTCATCGTCGCAACCGCCACGCCGGAATACGCGTTCCCCTCGACGGCCAGCCTCGTGCAGGATGCGCTGGGCGCTTCCGCGGCGGGCGCGTTCGACTTGAGCGCGGGCTGCTCCGGCTTCATCTATGCGCTCAGCATGGCGGCCAGCGCGGTGCGCAGCGGCAGCGCAGACCACGTGCTTGTTGTCGGCGCGGAGACGCTCTCCCGCATCACCGATTGGACGGATCGCAATACGTGCGTCCTGTTCGGCGACGGCGCCGGTGCGGTTGTCGTCAGCCACTGCACCGAACGGTGCGGCGTGCTGGCAACCGAGCTGGGCAGCGACGGTTCGGGCGGCGAACTGCTGATCGTCCCCAGCGGCGGCAGCCATCGCCCGGCCTGCCACGAATCGGTGAGCGACGGCAGCCACTTCATCAAGATGAACGGCCGCGAGGTATTCCGGTTTGCCACGACGGTCATGCCGCGTGCGACCGAGGCGGTGGCGCGCAAGGCCGGCTGGAAGGCCGAGGAACTGGACATTATCATCCCCCACCAGGCCAACGTCCGGATCATCGAATCGGCGGCCAAGCGGCTCTCTGTGCCGGTCGACAAGTTCTTCGTCAACCTCGAACGCTACGGCAACACTTCAGCCGCCTCGATTCCGATCGCGCTGACGGAGGCCATTCGGGCCGGGCGCATCAAGCCGGGCGACCGGATGGTCATGGTGGGCTTCGGTGCAGGGTTGACGTGGGCGGCGGCGGCGCTGGAATGGGGCATGCCGATTCCGACCCGGCCGCTGCCCTGGTGGCGGCGGGTCTTCTCGCCGGTGCTGTGGTTCTTTGCGGGTCTGCGCTCGGCCTCCATCCGCACGGAGCGCCACGTCTACAACCAGATCATGGGCCCCGTGGGGAAGGATGACTGGCGCGGCCACTTGCGCAAGAATACCGACGCCGTACGGCAGCGGGTGCGCGCCCGACTCAAGCGATAGTTGTTCCGTAGGGCGGATGAACACATCCGCCCTACAATCCCGCTCCGTTTTGACCCCATCGCATCCTATGCTACAATCTCCTTTGCCGCGCCTGGCCTCATTGCGGCGGAAGTCTCCCGTTTCCCATTTGCTATACGTCCATTAACGAAGATGGCAAAACTTTCATGTTCGCGCCGCGGCGTGTTCAGCATTTGTTCACGCTGAGATGCTATCTTAAGCTCAAACAGGTACTTATCATTATGTTGCTGCGAGTTTCGGCTGTTGGAGCGTGAATTCCGGTCACTATCCGCTTCCACACATCGTTTATCGCATAGGAATCATGGCATGATAGACCAACGGATTCATCCTGCTTCGTGGCAACTTCCTCTCGGCTGGCAGAGCGAGCCTGATGCGCAGCGTGCCTCCCGGCATCAAGTCTGGTCAGCCCGGATGTATCCCCATCTCAAGCGGGCGTTCGATTTCACCTCGGCGCTCATCTTGTTGATTCTGCTGGTTCCGTTGTTTGCGGTGATTGCACTGGCCGTCCGGCTGGACTCGCCGGGGCCGGTCTTCTTCATCCAGCGGCGAGTCGGCTATCGGGGCCGTGTCTTCAACTTCTATAAGTTCCGCTCGATGACCAACGGGCAGGATCACAGCCAGACCCACCGCCAGTTCGCGGAGGCCTACATCAAGGGCCAGGGGGCCGACCATCTGGCGGATGAGCAGGGCCGGGCCATCTACAAGCCGGCGTCCAACGGCCACACGGTCACGCGGGTGGGTCGCTGGCTGCGCCGCACGAGCCTCGATGAACTGCCGCAGTTGGTCAACATCCTCAAGGGCGATATGAGCTTCGTGGGGCCGCGGCCGGCCATGGACTACGAGGTGGCCTTCTTCTCAGAACGCCATCGGCTGCGGCTGGCCGCGATGCCGGGGCTGACGGGGTGGGCGCAGATCAACGGGCGCAGCAGCATCAGCTTCGACCAGATCGTCAGCTATGACATCGAATACATTGCGGACCGTTCGTTGCGCCGTGATCTGAGAATACTGCTCGGGACCATTCCGGTGGTCCTGGGGGCGGAAAACGCGAAGTAAGGCACATTTGCATAATACAGGCTCCGCGCTTGGACGGTTGAATTACCGTCCAGGCGCGGAGCCTTTTGTTTTGGCGTTGCGGCGGCAATAGGAGTCGAGGCTTCAGCCGGTTTGGGCGTGTACGAGCGTCCCGAAAGCAACCGGCTGAAGCCTCGACTCCGAATCTGCGGAGAGGCGCAGCCTTTGGGGGCTGCGGAGATCCTGAATCAACGCTTTAGCGGCAGCGTCGGATCCCCGAGCAGATTGAAGGTCAGCAGAATCTCGCGCACGCCGCCCAGCGTCTCCGGCAGCCCGGCCTGCGCCTGCAGCACCGCCTCGCCCAGCGTCTCCGCGTCGCCCGCCAGCGCATCCGCCAGGTTCTGCGCCAGCAGCCGCTGGTCGCTCAGGATCGCCGCGCTGGACGGCACGAGCGCGGCCACTGCGCCGCCGTTGTCTGCACGCAGCAGCGTCTCACCCAGGGATGGCGTCGTCGGGTGGCTGAAGAAGCCGCTCAGACAGGTGACGGTGAAGACGATCGGCAGCCGGTCGCGGTTCGTGAGCCGTGCCACATCCTCGGTCGCAAAGACCTTCTCCTGCGCCCACAGCACCACGCTGCCGTGGCCGAAGTAGCCGATCAGCCCCGTGCCTCCGTCGAAGGCGGAGAGGAGTTGCTCCCGCGCAGCGCGGCCATCGTCCGCGATTGTGACCTGCTGCGTGTCATACCCCGTCAGCCGGGCCGCGAAGTCGGCGGTCTCGTCCGCGAAGCCCTGCTCGTCGTTGTCGGCCACCAGGAGCGCGCGACGCTGCCAGGCGGCGCTGCCGGTCGCCTGCTCGGAGGCGAGGGTCTTGCGAACCATGACGGCCATCTGCTCAGGCGTCTGCGCGGGCAGCCGCCCGATGGCGAGTCGGGGTTTCGCGGCCGGGCCGTCATCGGGCATGGCATACCAGACATCCGAGGCCGTCCAGCCGGAGTAAGTCGTGTACACCTCATGCGCAGGGACCAGGTCGCTCTCGCTCCCGTTGAGATAGCCGCGCGGGTCGTAGCTGGCATCGCCGGCCAGCAACAGGTAGCGCGGCGCGGGCGGCTCCCAGGCGGCCAGCGCGTGCTGCACGAGACCACGGATGCCCTCCGGGCCCGTGCGCCCGTAGTTGAACGCATCGTTCACGGCTGCGACATCGACCACGGCCACGCGCAGCCCCTGCGCGGTGCGCGCCTCGATGAGCGGCTGGAGCGCCTCGCGAAACTGCGGGACTGTGACGATCAGCAGGTCTGCGCCGCCGGGGAAGTCGGGCAGGTCCGAAGCTGCTGCAGGGAGGATGGCCGCGGGCTTGGCCAGGCCGCGCTCGGTGACTGCGACGAAGCGGCGGCCAGCGCCGCCCGGGATTGTGAGGCGGCTATCCTGTGCGCCGGTTACGGACAGGGCGACGGGCTGCGCCGGAGCGGTGATGTCCCAGAGCAGGACGGGTTGTTCCGTCAGCTCGATATCATAGGCGGCGGCATCACCGGCAAAGGCCAGCGTTTCACCATCCAGAATTAACCTGCGCGCGTAGGCCAGCTCGGCGCGGTCCAGGATGACCACATCCGCGGGCGCGCCCGTGTCGCCCGGCGCGGCCAGCCGGACCGCGTTCTCCCCGTCCAGCAGGACCCCGGGCGGGATGGTCGCGGTGATGACATGCGGCCCCAGGCCGTCCCACATCGCATCGGCCACCGGCGTCCCATTCACCGCAATGGTTAGGTGATGATCCGGGTTGACTTCGGCCTGCGAGTTGGCGACGACGTAGAGGCGGAGCACGCCGGAACCGTCCGCCGGCACGGGCGTGTTGGCCTTGAACTCGAAGTCCGCAGGCGCGAAGAGCGTGTGCCAGGTCCACCGGTCGCCGGTCTCTCCGGCATCGCTGCGGTGCTGGCGCTGTTCCTCAATGTGGACCGTGGCCGTCACGACCTGCGCGGCTGTGACGCCGGCGGGGAGCGACTCCCTGTTGTACGAGATGCGGCCGGGCGCATCGCCGGAGGCGGACGGGTCCTGCGTCAGCCAGTAGACGTTGGTTGCGGTGTACGCCTCCGGGCCGAGCGCCTCCCCGTAGAAGCGCAGCGCCCGGTCACGGCCCCGGCCGGCCAGCTCGAAGGCGACGGGCTTGCCCCTCATCGTCAGTGTCAGATGGTCGGACCCATCCTCCAGTTCGAAGCCGACCGCGGCCAGCTCGCCGGCCGTGACCTGGTACACGCCGTCCGCATCCACCAGGAGTTTGACGCTCGTCACGGCCGTTTGGGGCGCGCGGCTGCAGCCGGCCAGCGCGACCAGCGCCAGCAGCCCAACGAGCCGCGCGGCGCGCCGCCGGAACAGGATGTCAAGGATGGAGGCCATGAGCGTTAGCGCCGCCGCTGCCAGAACGCGAATCCGCCGATGCCGAGCAGCACGGCCAGAATCACCGCGCCTCCGCCGAGCGTGAAGGCCAGCCGCGAGCTACGCGCGGCGGTGGTCGCGGCCGGCGTGGCGCGTCGATTGGCTGCGCTCGGCTCGAACACCTGGGGCGTACGCGTGATGTTCTGCTGTGCCCGCAGAAGTGCAGTCGGGCTGGCGCTCGGCTCAAGCTGCGCGGTCAGGGAGGTCGGCGTAGCGGTCGGCGCCTGTGCGACGAGCGCAGGCGTGGGCGTCAGCGTCGCCGGCGGTTCGAAGGCCGGCGCCTGCTGAAGCGGGACGCCGCCCATCGGGGTGGGCGAAGATAACTGGAATGAGGTGAGCGGCGTCGCAGTCGGTACCTGAAAAGGCGTGGGCAGCGCCGAATTGAACGCGGAGCCAGTGAATGGCGTGAGCGTGGCGGTCGGGATGGGAGTCGCCGTGTTCGCGAACTGCCGCGTGGCGGTCGGCGCCGGCACGTCGGTCGGCAGGGGCGGCGGCGTCGGCGTGCGCGTGCGCGTGGGATCAACGACGATGGGCGTGCCGGTGCGCGTGGGCGTGGGCGAGATGGTGGCGGTGCTGGTTGCCAGCCCGATGCCTGCGCTGGTGACACGGTCCGTGAACCGGGTGTTGCCGCCATTCGAGAGTTCTTCCAGCAGGTAGTAATACCGGACGTTGGGCTGTACATTGCCAACGTTGCCATCCACACCATCTACGTAGATGTACTGGGCTCCCGTGGTGCCATCCAGGCTGCGAGAGCCGGTGGTGAAGACCGGGCTGCCCCAGGAAGACGGATTCTGGATATCGGAGCGGTAGACGTTGAATCCGATGGTGTTGAGTTCCGTGGCCGTTTCCCACTTCACTTCGATGGTGCTGGTGAGTGGCGTGGCTGTGAAGTAGAGCAGCGTCACGCTGGCGCGGGTCGTGAGAGCCGTGCCGGTGAGCACACTGACAACCAGGCTGAGGATCAGCCAGTAGCATATACGACGATCACGCATAGTTCTTAAATCATATTCTCGTTACTGGGCTGCCGGCCCCGGCAGCCTCAGCGCCGGGTCACCGAACAGCGTCATGGTTTGGATCAAATAATCATCCCCGAAGAGCTGGTAGTACTGGCGCTTGGCAATGGTCAGGGCGGTGCCCAGCTCACGGACGTTCTCTTTGAACATGACATCCATCAGCAGCTTGCGGAACTCGTGCTGGTCGGCGGTGAGTCCTAACCCCGACGGCGAGATCGCGGCAATCGAGCCGCCTCCCGCGTGGCGCTGCATCGTTTCCGCGACGCTGAAAGTGACAGGATGGGCGAAGTAGCCATCCAGACAGTTGAATGTCATGACGACAGGCAGGCGGGTGGCGTTCCGCAGGCCGGGCACATCCGTCGTCTGCCAGATGACCTCGTGCGTCCAGAGCGGAATCGCGCCGTGCCCTGCAAACTGCACCATCCACACGCCGGACTGGATCGTGTCGGAGATGGTAGTGCGCGCGGCCTGGATTTCGGCCTGGGTCGGCGGATTGGCGCTGCGCGAGATGTATGCGCGCGTCACCTCGAGGTCTGACGGGATATGGCCGGCGATAATCTCGTCCGAGACTGCGGGATAATCCCCTGAGCCCGGGTCCGGGTTATCCGCCACGAACAGCACCTTGCGCTGCCAGGCCGCGGACCGCACGCCCTGGTCGTAGCTGATGATCTTGTCGACCACGTTGTTCGCTTCAGCCAGGGTGTTCACAGCCAGGCGGCCCACGGCAATCTCCGGGATCATGTCGCCGTCCAGGTCGCCGTAGAGCGCGTCCGCGGGCACTTCGCCCTGCCAGCGATCCACCCAGGCCAGGTATGGCGGGATGTGGTTCGGCTGGGGCGGGTAGACTGCGGGGTTGAAGCCTTTGAAATTCCAGTGGCCGTCGCCCATGAGCGTCAGGAACGCGGGCGCGGGCTGCTGCCAGTTGGCCGCCGCCCACTTGAGCATGGCGGGTACGGCCTTCGGGTGATAGATGCCGGCGTTGAACTCGTCGTAGACATCCTGGATATCCGCGACCAGCGCGCGGCGGCCCGCCTGGCGGTGCCAGGCGGCGAGGCGCTCCGCGGCGGGGCGCAGTTCGGCGGAGGTTACGATGACGGCGTCCGCGCCGCCCGCGGGCACGCGCAACTCGGTGTCCCCGCGCAGGCGGATGGACGCAGGGGAGCGGAAGGCGTTCTGCGCCTGGAGCCAGTAGCGCGCGCCGGCTGTCGCATTGGCCCGGAAACGGACTACGGTTTCGGCTGTGGGCAGCGCGCCCGTGTGCTGCCCACCGGCGAGTTGAGCCGCACCGCCGAACACCAGGGGCAGCCGCAGGTGATGGTTGAAGTTGGTCACCAGTCGCCGCGGGCTGGCCGGGTCGCTGACATCCCAGATAGCGACGTCG
>DAOUGK010000235.1:0-16849 GCA_034429055.1 Anaerolineae bacterium
CGCAACTCATAGTCAAACTCCGCTACACCATTCGAGTCCACGAATGTACTGTCAGCCCGGATGGCGCGCACAACGAAGTAATCGTTGCGCTCAGGATTGCCGACACCGCTGGCCAAATCGCAGGCGATGATCTCCCCATTGAGTTCGCAACCGTCGGGCGGCAGGCCGCTTGCGATCAGGGTGGCAGGCGGGGTCACGAGGTTAAAATAAGGGGTGGCGTTGCGCCAGATCTCATAACGGGTGAAGGTGCCGGCATGTCTCCAACTGAACGTCAGCCCACTCTCATCGATGCCCGCGACAACCTTCGGACCGATCCCTTTCCACTGGGCGATGAGCGAGGAGGGTTTGCCGCCGGTCATAGTAAAGTCGCCACCGGCGTACAGATTGAGTGTGTCATCTATCGCCAAGGCATAGGGGATGTTGCTTGCTCCGGAGCCAAGTGGCGACCACGAACTGCCGTCCCACTTAGCCAAATACCTCACAGGGGATTGGCCGCCGGCCATATCAAAGCCGCCACTCGCATAGAGGTTACCGATGCCATCCACCGCCAGGGCGGTCACAGCGCCATTCAGGCCCTCGCCCAGGGAGGACCAGGACGTACCGTCCCACCTGGCGACATATCTGGCGATCGTCCCGCCGGCTTGTGTGAAGTCGCCCCCTGCGTAGATGTTCCCCGCTCCATCCGCCACCAACGCGCTCACGCCGCCATATGCCACCCCGCTGCCCATTGGCGACCACGCCACGCCATCCCATTTCGCAACGCGGCTGGCGCTCACGTCACCGGCCTTACCAAAGCCCCCTCCCGCATACAGGTTTCCTGTCTCGTCTATCACTAACGCGTAGACCACGCCGTTAACGCCGTCACCCAGGGGCGACCAGGACTGACCGTTCCAGCGCGCGATGTTGCTGGCGCTCACGCCGCCGGCCTTCGTGAAGTATCCCCCTGCGAAGACATTGCCCTCCGCATCGGTCGCCAGCGCATAGACCGTCCCGTCCGTGCCGCCGGCCAGAGATGACCATGCCGCACCATCCCATTTGGCGATATGATCGGCGTTTACTGTGCCGGCAGTATGAAAGAAGCCCCCCGCAAACACATTCCCCGCCTGATCCGCCGCTAATGCCATAACCGTGTCATCCATGCCGCCGCCCAATGAATACCAGGCCGCACCGTCCCAACTGGCTATCTGGTGAGCCGGGATGTCGCCGGCTGTGGCAAAGCACCCACCCGCGAAAAGGCGGCCTCCGTTGTCGAGTGCGAGGGCCCTGATCGTCGAGCAGTACTCGCGAGACATGAAACCATCTCCCGCAGGGACGGGGGACCACACTGTGCCGCTCCAGCGCGCGATGTAGTTCGCCGCGACACCATCCGCCGTATCGAACTCACCGCCCGCATACAGCTCCCCAGCGCCGCCGACGGCGAGCGCGTTGACCACATCCGGCCATAACTCTCCTGCCACTCCCCCGCCGAGCGCCGACCAGGTGGCGCCGTTCCATCTGGCAACATGGCTGGCGGCCGCCTCACCCGTGGTCAGAAAGTCGCCCCCGGCATAAATCTCCCCTCCGTCCACCGCAAGCGCGTGTATCGTTTCAAGGTAACCGCCTACGCCATCTCCCATGGGATGCCAGGCGCCGGCTTGCCACCGGGCGATGTGGTTGGCGTCAACTCCCGAGGCCCATGTAAATCCTCCGCCGGCATAGAGCACATCGGTTTCATCGACCGCCAGCGTGTAGACCCAATCGTTTACACCGTTGGCGAGAGATGACCAGGATGTGCCGTCCCACATAGCAATGTAGTTTACGTCTTCTCCACCTGCCTGGGTGAAAAAGCCTCCCGCGTAAAGGTTGCCCTGGCTATCGATCGCTAGGGCGCAGACCTGGTCGTTCAGCCCACCGCCCAAGGGTAACCAGGACGTTCCATCCCACTTGGCGATTCTACTGACGCTGACCGCGCCCTCGTTGAGCGAAGTGAAGCTGCCTCCCACATAGAGATTGCCTGCGCTGTCGGCCGCCATCGCGAGGACTTCGCCGTCGACTGAGGCCAAATTCGACCAGGACGCACCGTCCCACATCGAGATGAAGTAGCCGCCGGCGTATAGATTCCCGGCTTCATCCATGGCCAACGCATTAGCCGCAACATCCGGACCACTGCCCAGGGACGACCAGGACATTCCGTCCCACACGGCGACATAGTTGGCGACAGCCTTGCCCGCTGTCCTGAACCAACCTCCTGCATAGAGACGGCCGGCGCTGTCCACCGTGAGGGCTTTGACGGGGCGATCCATGCCCGGTGGGTTGAACCTGTCTGCCCAGTATTCGTCTCCTGTAGCTACAGCGCTCGATGTCGGTGTCTCAGCTTGTGGCCCTGGCGGAAGTCGCTGTGTGGCGGGTGCGGGTGCGGCGGTCAACGGTGTGCCTGCGGAGCCAATCACGAATGCGCCGAGGATGAGGCAGACGAGCAGCCGGGTGAGGCTGTCCCGCAGACCTCGCTGCGGCCGAATGCTTTGCTGCGTCATGGGTTCTCCTTTGCCGTACACAGTCGGAGGGATATCTATGGTCTAATCCGTCCGTGGCCGGATCGACAGGAACATGGGCACCCGCGCGCGATACATCTCGTACATCTCCCCAAACTGCGCGTGCAGCAGCCGGTCCTCCCGCTGCGTCGCGACGGCCAGGAAGACCATGATGTAGCCGAGGGTCACGGCCATCAGCACGAACAGATACCAGGCTGCGTGCCGAGCGGCCAGCGCCAGGCTCCCGGCAATGAACAGGTAGATGCCCGCATAGAGCGGATGCCGCATGACGGCGTAGATGCCGTCGCTCACGAGTTGTGTCTGGGTCGAGCCGTACCCGGTCCACGTATGGCGTGTGCCGAGATCGCGTTTGGCCCTGACCACGAGGAACGCGCCCAAGGCGTTCAGGGCCAACGATACGAAGTCAAGCGGGTGCAACCGGTCCATCGTAAAAAGCACGTAGAAGTTGATAGCGGTCGGAATCGGGTATGAGAGCTTCATCAGCAGGGTGAGCCGCCGGTCGATCAGCGGGATCATGTTCGGCCTGCGCCGAAAATCCGAGATGAAGAGCGCAAAGACGGCCAGGATCAGGACCTGGGCGATGCGGTAGGCGGATAGGATAGCCATTTCCTTGCGAATCTCCTTGCAGTGAGCATTGGCGCAGATGCTCTATTCCCAAGTAGAGTCTTCCAGAACGGCTGGTTCAACGGCTGGCCTTGACCTTCCATAGCACGACCGTATGGTCGTCACTGGCAGAGGCCAGGGTTTTCCCATCTGGTGAGTAAGCCAGGTCCGTTATCCAGCCGGTCTGATAGCCCATGCGCTCCTGTTCGGCTCCGGACGCGGCATCCAACAGCACAACATCGCCGGCCACGCAGCCCACAGTGAGCATGCGTTGGCTGCACGTCCCAACGGCCAGGGTTTTTGCATCGGGCGCAAACGCGACCGATGTTGCATCCAGTGATACCGAAAAAGATGGGTCACTGTCGGAAACGCCCCACCCTTGCACCTGGTCCTCCAGGACAGCGACAATCCGGCCATCGAGGGCCACTGCCAACTGAAACGGCTGCTCGGCCAGCTTGATGAAGCGTTGTGCCTCGCCTGTCACGGCGTTCCATACCTGGATGCCCCAGTCAGCACAGTCTGTGTCCGACTCTCCAACGCACCCTCCTGCCGCCAACAGGCTGCCATCCGCCGAAAACGCCAGCGCCTCCCAGGCGGGCTGGCTGCCATGCTCAGGCGGAAACGTTAACAGACTGACCGTTGTGCCACTATGGGCATCTACCAGTTCAACTTGCTGGGCGAAATAGTTGACCCTCGCCAACCGCGTACTGTCTGCGGACATCACCTCTCCGGTCCCACCTTCAACCTTCAGCATGGCAACCTGAGCGCCGGTGTCCGTCCGGTATCGCACGAGCTGATCCGAGCCTTGCACGCAGAACTCCGTACTGTCCGCGGAGAAACGAACCCGCGACAGCCATTGCACCGGGATTCCTTCGCCCAACGTTAGTTTCTTGGTGGCCGTCGCCACATCCCAAATACTTACTTCACTCTCACCCACGGCCCGCGACTTCATCAACACCGCAAGCGCTTTGCCGTCAGGCGAGAAGGCCAGACTTTCGACCCGGTATTCGAAGGCTAACGGAGGATGCTGACTGCTGCCGCTAATCGCAACAGTGCGAGGAAAGAGATACGGCTTCATGTCCTCCAGCAGGAAGGCCAGATCTTGACTGTCCAGCATGGCGCCCAGGTCATTGTTTTGATAACCATCCAAGTACCACAAGCGTTGCTTCGCCGCCAGCGTCTTCCATTGGGTCTGAGCCGCCGCCTGATCGGCCTGCGTAACAGCCAGCGAGAGGCTGTCCAGGTCCTGCACGATGTCAGCGGGCGCACTCGCACGAATCGCCACGCCCCACACAGCAATCCACTTGCTCGCCGCCTCAGCCGGGATCGGCGTCGGACTGGCGATGCGGACCGCTCCACCACTACAGGCTGTAAGAATCAGAATGCTTGCCAGGAGCACAGAAGAACGGGACCAGAATCTCATGGGTTGGACTCCTTTCACCCTTGCTGCCGAGTTATCATGCACGCCCGAATCTCAAGGGAAACCGTCCTATCAAGATGCAGGGCGATTCGATCGCACAGCCACTATCTCCCGTACAGGCTCGGAAGGCCAATGAGCCAGGAGACTATTGAGGAGGCGTTGGATATGGGTCTCTAGGCGACCTGGAGACGCCTGACGGACCAGGAGAACGAGCAGCCGGGGCCGCGATGAGTGACAGGCCGAGACCCATGAGCGTCAGCATCGCAGCATTGGCAACAAAAGCAGGCCTGGTACTTGTCACTACAGTTCTCCGCGTTTGCTCAGTGACATCTCCGAGATGCTTTGATCAATGCCAAGCAGAGGCAGGACAGTGGTAGATCGTCAGCCATTCCTCCTTACGTTCTGCCTGAGACTGCATCTCCATCTGCATGCGGACGACCTGAAAAGGAAGCCAGGAGTCATCAACCTTAACCGCAAGAATGGGGATGGCTCCGCCCTCCCAACTACCGGATTCCTCATCGCGAAGTTCAAACTCGATTCTGCAGCAGAACACCTGGTAGTCTGGATGCGGGGCAGATCCTTGGCTGAGCACAACGAGCTGGACATTCCGGAAATGTGGATCCTCAAGAAAACCGCTGAGGTAATCGTTGATGACGACATCAGGTAAGCTGGGCTTTTGACAAGCCACCAAAAGTGCGGCAGTCGCCAGCACAATGATGAAGCGTTTTACTGAGAAACGATTGCGAGAACTCATAATCGACCTCCACTGGCGAACGGCGGAACTGGCTCAGACTGCCCTGCCGCCCAAGTTCCTGCGATGCTCAGACAGCTCGGTCCAGGCACTGGCGCGCGCACGCCACACACAACAGCCAATCCGCTCGCCCCTCCGCGCGCCAGGCCCGTCCCGCTTCCTCGGCTCCCACCAGACACCCTTCTCCCCACCACAACTCTCGGTTGCAGGCGTCACAAAGGGCCGGATCGTCGCCGGCCCGCTGCGACCACCAAATCAAGGCTGCCTCGCGCGCGCCTGCCAGCCGGCCGGGCGGCAGCTCGTGCGGCACTGGGTCGCGGTGAGTGGAGCCCATGTTTTGACAGCCTTCATCCGGTCACGTACAATCCGAATCGGATTGTCAACCGTGCGCCTGTGTGTGAACTATACCCTCGTAATACCTGCACCGAACTGCATGTTTCCTGTACATCTGCTGCCATGAGCAATACCGGCACCGGCCAGGCCTTTACTGCACTCATCCACGAGGCGTTGCGCGCCTACTGCAGCGACGATGAGTTGGCGCGGCTGACGCCATTGGCCGAACTCGCGGCAGTGCGTGACCAGGGCTGCGCATGCCCCGGTCTGCATCCCGGCGCAGCGGTGCGAGCCGTGCTCAAGGCTGCGCTCGACGAACTGGCGGTGGTCGACCGCGCAGGCGCAGAGCTGCTGACACGGCGCTACGTCCGGCGTGAGCCTGTGGCCGAGATCGCACGCGGCGCGAATTATTCCGAAAGCTACCTCTACAAGAAACAACGTGAAGCGCTGGTTGGCCTGGCACACCTGGTCTGGCAGGCGGAGGAGGCGGCGCGCTCCCATACCCTGACCGAGGCCCAGGCGCGGGCGCTGGCCGACCTGCCGTCGCCGACCTACAGTCGGCTCTTCGGGGTCGATACGCTCCTGGCGCGCCTGCGCGGGTATCTCGCCCGCGAGGATGCACACTGGCTCACGGCGATCGATGGGCTCGGGGGCATGGGCAAGACGGCCCTTGCGCATGACGCGGTCAGGGAACTTCTGCGGGCAGGGCGCTTCGCGCGCGTCATCTGGCTGACGGCCCGCCAGCAGTTCTTTGCATGGCGGGGTATCCAGGAGGAAACGACTGCGGTCATGACCTATCCGCAGTTGCTGTCAGAGTTGTGGCGCAGCCTGGGCCTGGGCGCGTTCCCTGCGCCCAACGAATGCGGGATTGAGCGTCGCGTGCGCGAGGCGCTGGCGTGCCAACCCACCGTGTTGGTCATGGATAACCTGGAAACGGCTGCCGATATCCAGGCATTGACTGCCGGGCTGGATCGCCTGGCTCGGCCGACCAAGGTGCTCCTGACGACCCGCCACCGGGTCAGCGCATACGAAGGCGTTACATCGGTGACTGCAAACGAGCTGCCGATGGCTGATGCCCTGGCGTTCATGCACTACCACGCCTCCGAACGCAACGTGCCCGCAGCGTTCGCTGCCTCACCCACCGAGCAGCAACGCATCGTTGCGATCACGGGCGGATCGCCCCTGGCAATCAAGCTGGTGGTGGGGCAGATGGTCGCTCGGCCGCTCGCCGTCGTGCTGGCCGACCTGGCCGAGGTGCGTGCGGGGGCGCACGACTTCTACCGGTTCATCTTCCGCCATTCGTGGCTCCACCTCTCGCCGCATGCCCAACGCCTGCTCCTGCACATGCCGCTGCTCGATGCGCGGGGCACAAGCTGGGAGGAACTGGCCGCAGTCAGCGGCTGCCCCGTGGACGAGGATTTCTGGCGCGCGGTGGATGAGCTGGTCGTCTGCTCCCTCCTCAACGCCGGCGCCACCCCCGGGGGCCGGATAGTCTACTCCGTTCACCAGCTGACCGAGCACTTCCTGCTCTCAGACCTGGTGCATCTGACATGATCGCACCTGCAGACGACGCCGCAAGCATCTTCATCGAAGGTGTAGCACGGGCCGGCAACCATTGGCTGGCGTACTTCCGGGGGCGACCGACTGACCTCGCCACCTGGGAACGCGCGGGCGGGCACGCGTTGCGAGCCTTGCAGTGGTGCGCAGATTGCCCCGGCTTCGAGACGCTGGCAGCCGACCTGGTGTTTGCCCTGGAATCGCACATGATGCGGATGGGCCAATGGTATGAGTGGGTTGACCTGTTGCAGCACATCGTGGCGCGCATCCAGCCTGCGATAGACCTGGACCGGCTCGTACGGCTCAATGCGGAGCTCTGTACGATCTGTTTCCGGCTCCACCGGCTGGATGAAGCGCTGGCCCTGGCACAACGCTGGTATGAGATCGGCACTGCGGAGGGGCATCGAGGGTGGCAATACGCGGCCTTGATTCAGATGGCCGAGACGCATCTCAACGCCGAGGCGTTTGACTTGGCACTCGACTGTGCGGAGGAAGCCTATGCGCTGGCGGAACACCTGGCAGATCCGGTGAAGAAGGCGGATGCACTGATCGATGCGGCGCGGGCGTTGCTGGGACAGGGGCATGCAGCCGAAGCGGAACGCCGGCTGGAAAGCGCGATCGCGCTCACGGTTGCCAGCGGGGATGTTGTCTGGCAGGCCAAGGCGCGGCTGTTCCTGGGACACGCGGCCAGTGCGCAGGGCCGCTGGGCAGTGGCGTTGGAACGGTTCCGGGCCGCACTGGCGCTGGTCGATGGCTACGGCGACCAGGTCGGGTGTGGAACGATCCTGTCAGCCATGGGACCTGTCTACGCAGAACTGGGACAATGGGCCGAAGCCAGTGCGGCGCTGGCGGAGGCGATTCGCATCCTGGAACGTCACGGCAATACCCCGGCGGTAAGGGTGGCGCAGCAGCGCCTGCAAATGGTGGCCCGCCGCATGGGCGCGGATGCTGAGCCGCGACTCCCGGTCGCGCAGGCGTAATCTGCGCGGGGTCATGCCTGTTCGATTGTAAACGCGACGAATCCCTTCACCTCCACCAGGTCCGCCGCGTCCAGCGGGTCGTCACTCCGGCTCAGCCGCCAGCCTTGCGCGCGCTCGATTAACCCGGCCCACTGCGGGTACGTCGCGCGCGCCCACCCCGCGGCCGCGGGCTTGGATGCCTGCATGCCCTGGGTCATGGAGCAGAGCGCCCGGCACATCGTCAGCACGACGTACGCCTGCGCGCCCCGCCGGCCCTCGATTTCATCCCCCTCCAGGATCGCCCCGCGCCACCAGTCCAGGTGCTCTCGCACGACCTGGATGAACTCGTCCCGGCTGATGGGCGGAATCACAGTCTGCGGCGGCGGGCCGTACAGCGTCACCCCCACCTCGCGAATCATATACCAATTAAGGACCCAATCCCGGTTCAGCTCGCGCGGGTGGAACGGCTCGCCCGGGCTGATGACCGCGCCCAGGTGCGGCGTCGTCTGGCAGACGCGCAGCCCCTCCAGCGACAGGTACAGCACCTCGATGCGCCCGGCCCAGGCCGGATAGCGCGCCGCCAGGTCGTCATGGAGCAGGCGCAGGCGTTCCAGCGTGTCCGCATCCAAGTCATCGGCCAATGCGGCAAGCAAATCGACATCGCTGCGCGCCGGGTCGAAGTCGCCGCTGACCAGCGAGCCGAACAGGTACAGGCCGGTCAACTGGTCGCCTAGCACGCGGCGGTGCTCCGCCAGCAGATCGGCCAGGAGGCTGTTCACTTCCGGATAGGTGGTATTGTACATGTGGGGATTATAGCACGTGGGGGGTTTTGTGGTAGATTAACGACCGTTAGTACGGACATGAACCGCAACGACGCGAAGTGCCCTAAGGACCCCAGTTTCCCGAACCCTTCGCGCTCTTCGCGCCTTCGCGGTGAGCATACACGGAGAAGTCATGCAGCAAATCGACATGACCGCCCTGGAGCGCATGGTTGCGGCGGCGCTGGCCGAGGACATCGGCGACGGCGACCTGACGACGCTCAGCACGATCCCCGCAGATGCGCAACTCCACGGCGTATTCCTGGCAAAGGCCGGCGGCATCATCGCGGGCCTGGACGTGGCCCGGGAGGTGTTCCGGCAGCTCGACCCGGCGGTCGTCTTCACGGCGCACGTGCGTGACGGCGACCCGCTCCGGCGGGGCCAGCGGTTTGCAGAGGTGGCCGGGCCGGGCCGCGCCCTGCTGACGGGCGAGCGGACCGCGCTCAACTTCATGCAGCGCATGTCGGGGATCGCCACGGCCACCCGCTGCTACGTCGATGCGGTGGGCAGCACGCGTGCGGTAATCCTGGACACGCGCAAGACCGTGCCCGGCCTGCGCCTGCTCGATAAGTGGGCCGTACGGCTCGGCGGCGGGCACAACCACCGGACCGGGCTCTACGACATGGCGCTCATCAAGGACAACCACATCGCGGCCGTGGGCGGGCTGAGCGAGGCGGTGCGCCGCGTGCGCAGCCTGGATACGCGCGGCCGGCCCATCGAGGTGGAGGTCACCACCCTCGCCCAGCTAGAGGAAGCCCTGGCGCTCCAGCCGCCGGTCGACCGCATCATGCTGGACAACATGGACCTGGACACCATGACTGCCGCCGTCCGCCTGGCCGGGGGGCGCGTGCCGCTGGAAGCCTCCGGCGGCGTCAACCTCGACACCGTCGCCGCCATTGCCAGGACGGGCGTAGACTACATCTCGGTCGGCGCGCTCACGCATTCGGTCGTCGCGCTCGACATTTCACTTGAGATTACAGATTGAAGATTGAAAATTGAAGATTCCGCTGGGTTGCCGGCCAATCTTCAATCCTCAATCTGCAATCCTCAATCGGAGGACACATGCCGACACTCCAACCCACCGACCGCACCGGGCAGTCGGTTGATGATATCTACCGGGACCTCGCCGCTCGCATGGGCGGTTACACCCCGGCGTTCGAGCTGCGCGTCAAGGCGGAACTGGCCTACGAGATCAACCAGCTCAAGGTGGCGCGCAACGCCGTAATCCTGGGCCACAACTACATGGAAGCGGCCCTGTTTCACACCATCCCCGACTACGTGGGCGATTCGCTCGACCTGAGCCGGAAGGCCGCGGCGACCGACCGGGATATCATCGTCTTCTGCGGCGTCAAGTTCATGGCCGAGACGGCGAAGATCCTCAACCCCTCGCGCACGGTCCTGCTGCCCTCGCTCAAGGCGGGCTGCTCGCTGGCAGCCAGCATTACGGCGGACGACGTGCGTGCGCTCAAGGCCCGCTTCCCCGGGGTGCCGGTCGTCACCTACGTCAACACCTATGCCGACGTCAAGGCCGAGAGCGACATCTGCTGCACCTCGGGCAACGCGGCCGCAGTCGTCGAGTCGCTTGGCTCACAGACCGTCATCTTCCTGCCCGACGAATACCTGGCGCGCAACGTGGCCCGGGAGACGGGCAAGCACATCATCTTCCCGACGCGCCTGCCCGGCGGGCAGCTCCATGCGGACACCGAGATGCAGTACGACATGGTGGGCTGGCATGGCCGCTGCGAGGTCCACGAGCAGTTCAACGTGGCCGATATCGCGAACGTGCGGGCCCAGTTCCCCGACGTGGTCATCCTGGCCCACCCGGAGTGCAGTCCGGAGGTCGTTGCGGCCTCCGACTTCTCCGGCAGCACGAACGCCATGATCCGCTACGTCGAGCAGACCAAGGCACCCCACTATCTGCTGCTGACCGAGTGCTCGATGGGCGAGAACGTCGCTGCGGCGAATCCCGATAAGGAGATGCTGCGGCTATGCAGCGTGCGCTGCCCGCACATGGGCCAGATCACGCTGGAGATGACGCGCGACTCGCTCCTCCACACCCAGTATGTCATCGACGTGCCGGAGGAAATACGCGTGCGCGCGTACCGGGCGGTCGAGCGGATGTTGCACATCGGATGATTGTATATGGGTCTCTTATGTGTGCGGAGCGTCGCTCCACACACATAAGACCTTGAGATGAGGATTCTCCATGCCCGAACTCAACGAAACCGACGTCCTCGTCATCGGCAGCGGCATCGCCGGCGCGACCACTGCTCTCCGCCTCGCAGACCAGGGCGTGCAGGTCACCGTGGTCACGCGCGCCGACACGCCCGAAGAAACCAACACCTTCTACGCGCAGGGCGGCATCATCTATCGGGGCAACCCGGACAGCCCCGCATCGCTCGCTGAAGACATCACGCGCGCGGGCGACGGCCATTGCAACCCGCCGGCGGTCATGACGCTGGCCGAGGAAGGGCCGGTGGCGGTCGAACAGGTGCTGCTGGACCGGACCGGCGTGGGCTTCGACCGGGCCGTGGACGGCACGTTGTCGCTCGTGCGCGAGGGCGGCCACACGCTGCCCCGCATCCTCCATGTGGCCGACCACACGGGCGAGGCCATCCAGCGCGCGCTCACCGCCGCGCTGCAGGCGCACCCGAACGTCACCCTGCTGACGGGCTGCACGGCAGTCGACCTGCTCACCCCCGCGCACCATGCTCTGAACCGGCTGACGGTGTACGATCCGCTATCGTGCGTCGGCGCCTACCTGTTCAACCAGGCCAGCGGCGAGGTGGAGCGCTGGCTGGCGCGCAAGACCGTGCTGGCGACGGGCGGGCTGGGCCAGATTTTCCTGCGGACGAGCAACCCGACCGGCGCGCGGGGCGATGGGGTGGCGATGGCCTGGCAGGCCGGCGCGCGGCTGATCAACATGGAGTTCGTCCAGTTCCACCCGACGACCTTCCACCAGGAGGGCGCGCCCAATTACCTCATCTCCGAGGCGGTGCGCGGGGCCGGCGCGCGACTGGTGCTGGCGAACGGCGAGCCGTTCATGCAGAACTACGCGCCGGAATGGAAGGACCTGGCCCCCCGCGACATCGTCAGCCGCAGCATCCACCGGGAGATGCTGGCACGCGGGCTGACGCACGTCTACCTGGACCTGCGCTCGTACATCCCCCGCGCTGAGATCCTCTCGCATTTTCCCACCATCCGGGAGAGCTGCCTGCGCTACGGGGTGGACATCGTCGACGACCTCGTGCCGGTGGTCCCTGCGGCGCACTATTCGTGCGGCGGCGTGTGGGTCGATGCCTGGGGCCACACGACCCTGTCTGACCTGTATGCGGTCGGTGAGGTCGCCTGCACCGGCCTGCACGGCGCCAACCGGCTGGCAAGCACGTCGCTGCTCGAGGGGCTGGTGTGGGGCGTGCGCGCAGCGGAGGACATCGGCCGCTGCCTGCCGGGCCGGACCGCGCCCAAACCTGATGACATCCCGCCCTGGGTGGCCGCCGGGCTGGAGCAGCCCGACCCTGCGCTGATCCACCAGGATATGAACGCCATCAGGCACATCATGTGGAACTATGTCGGGCTCATCCGCACGACGAACCGATTGAACCGGGCGCTCAGCGAGCTGCGCCATCTCGAAGGGGAAATCGTCCACTTCTACCGCCGCAGCCGCCTGACCGACGAGCTCATTGGGCTGCGCCACGCCGTGCACACCGCGCTCATCGTCGCCCAGGCCGCTTGGGAGAACAAGCGCAGCATGGGCGCACACTATCGCGAGTGAGATGACGAATATCATAGGCCGGTGTGGCAACATCAGGTATGCTGGAGCAGCAACGGCGTGAGGCTGCCTCGATCCTAACCCCTGGTCCCGTTGCTGATTTTGCGTATACATGTGAAGTAATTTACAATAGTTGGGGATTGTGTTATGATCCCCAATCGAAGCCCTCACTTGCAGGATTTTTCCACAGGAGAACAGGTCCATGGCGCCTGTAAACATTACGATTGACGGACACAAGCTCCAAGCACAGGCAGGGCAAACGGTCTACGAGGCCGCAACTGCAGCGGGGATCGAGATTCCCGTCTTGTGTCACCATCCGGCGCTGCCGCCCGAAGGCGCCTGTCGTGTTTGCCTCGTCGAGATCGAAAAACAACGCAATCTGCAACCGGCCTGTACCTATCCCGTGACCGAGGGGATGGTCGTCAACACCCGCACGCCACGCGTGCTGGAGGCCCGCAAGTTTGCGCTGGAGCTGATCGTCTCCGATCACCCGCTCGACTGCATGACGTGCGAGGCCACGGGCGACTGCCGCCTGCAGGATCTCGCCTACGAATACCAGGTCAGAGACGATGTGTTCGCCGGCGGCCGCAAGCATTCATGGCCCATCGATGACCCCAACCCGTTCATCCAGGTGGACCGCAACAAGTGCATTCTCTGTCGGCGCTGCGTGCGCGCCTGCAACTACATCAACGGTGTCGAGGCCATCAGCGTGGTCTACCGCGGCTTCAATGCGAAGATCGCGTTCGGCATGGACTCCACGATGGAGGACAGCCCGTGCGAGTTCTGCGGAAGCTGCGTCGAGGTCTGCCCGGTCGCGGCACTCTGGCCCAAGCAGAGCATCGGCAAGGGCCGCGCATACCAGCTCAAGCAGGTGGAGACGGTCTGTTCATACTGCGGCGTCGGGTGCAAGGTTACGCTGCACGTCAAGGGCCACGAGATCGTCAAGGTCACGGGCGCGAACGGCGCAGCCAACCACGGGTTCACCTGCGTCAAGGGCCGCTTTGGTTATGATTACGTCAACCACGCCGACCGGCTGCGCAAGCCGCTGATGCGGCGCTACCTGGTGGAAGGCGGAGCCAAGCCCTCGCTGCACCAGCCCAATAACGGGAACGGCAGGGAGCCCAATCCGGCGGCGGACTGGGTCGAGGTGTCCTGGGACCAGGCGCTCGATACGGTGGCCCGCAAGCTCGCACAGACCAAGGAGGCGCACGGTGGTGATGCGTTCGCCGCACTGTGCTCGGCCCGCTGCACCAATGAGGAGAACTTCCTCATGATGAAGCTGGCCCGGCAGGTGCTCCAGACGCACAACATAGACCACTGTGCGCGGTTGTGACACAGCTCCACTGTCGCCGGTCTGGCGACCTCCTTCGGCTCCGGGGCCATGACCAACACCTTCGAGGACATCGCGCAGCAAGCGAAGCTGTTGTTCATTATCGGCTCCAACACCACCGAGCAGCATCCCGTCTTCGGCATGCAACTGCGGCAGACGGTCAAGCAGCGGAACGTACCGCTCATCGTGGCCGACCCGCGGCGCATCCCGATCACACAGTTTGCGACCATCCACCTGCGCCACCGGCCGGGCACAGACACCGCCCTGTTGAACGGCCTGATGAACGTCCTCCTGACCGAAGACCTGTACGACAAGGAGTTCGTGGCGGCCCGCACGGAAGGCTTCGAGGAACTCCAGGCCCGGCTGGCCGAGTATACGCCCGAGTACGTGCAGGGCATCACCGGCGTCCCGGCGGATAAAATTCGCCAGGCGGCCCGGCTGATGGCCGCGACGAAGCCCGGCGCACTGATGTATGCGATGGGCATCACGCAGCACACCTCCGGCGTGGGCAACGTCATGAGTTGCGCGAACCTGCAGATGTTGCTGGGCAATATGGGCGTGCCGGGCGGTGGCGTCAACCCGCTGCGCGGGCAGTCCAACGTGCAGGGTGCGTGTGACATGGGCGGCCTGCCCAACGTCTACAGCGGCTACCAGAACGTCGCGCTCGAAGCGAGCCACAAGAAGTTCGAGGCTGCGTGGGGCGCAGTGCCGCCTGTCGACAAGCCGGGGCTGACCGTGGTCGAGATGATGAACGCCGCGGAGCACGGCAAGGTGCGGGCGATGTACGTCTTCGGCGAAAACCCGATGCTCTCCGACCCCGACCTCAACCACGTGCGCCATTGCCTCGAATCGCTCGACTTCCTGATCGTCCAGGACATCTTCATGACCGAGACGGCACAGTTGGCCGACGTCATCCTGCCTGGCGCATCCTTCGCGGAGAAGGAAGGCACGTTCACGAATAGCGAGCGTCGTGTCCAGCCGATCCAGCGGGCGCTCACCCCCCTGGGTGAGAGCCGGCCCGATTGGGAAATCCTGGCGGAGCTCGGCGCGCGCACCCTGGCGCTCACCAGCCAGACCGAGACGCTGGCTGCGGCTCCGCATGGCGGCTGGGACTACATGAACCCGGCGGAGATTCTGGACGAAATCGCGGCCGTCACGCCGAGCTACGGCGGCATCCGCCAGGGCCGGCTGGCGCACAGCCCGAAGGGCCTGCAATGGCCCTGCCCCGATGCGAGCCATCCCGGCACGCCCATCCTCCACGTCGGCAAGTTCACCCGTGGGCTGGGCAAGTTCACGCCCGTCGACTGGCTGCCGTCGCCGGAGCTGCCGGACGAAGAGTATCCGCTGCTGCTCACCACCGGCCGCGTACTCTGGCACTATCACACGGGCACGCAGACCCGGCGCTCCAGTGGCCTCTCGGCGATTGCGCCGGAAGGCTACATCGAGATGCACGCGGAAGATGCCGCCCGCCTGGGTGTGACCGCAGATGAACTGGTACAGGTGCAGAGCCGCCGCGGGCAGGTCAACGTCAAGACGCAAATCACCGACAAGGTGCAGCCCGGCGTAGTCTTTATGACCTTCCATTTCGCTGAGAGCGCGGCTAACCTGCTGACTAACGCCGCCGTGCTCGACCCGGTCGCCAAGATCCCTGGCTTCAAGGTCAGTGCCGTCAAGGTGACGAAGCTGGCGCCGGACGGCGTGTGCGAGAACTGTTAGAACTTTGAGGGACGTAGTGTAGCCCCTTGTGGGCGCCCGGACGAGCACAAGGTCCTATGCTACGTTCCTTAATTGTGTCAAAATCCGCTCCAAATTTCACTTGAAGGAGACAATCGTATGGCTAACGGCGAGATTAACGTTGACGCTCTGCTGCCGCCGGAGATGGCCGCGAAAGCCGAAGCAATCGGCATCAAGAAGGCCAATCTCGACTTCGGCACGATGTTTGCCCTGGCCGTCCTGGCCGGCGCCTTCATCGCGGCCGGAGCCATCTATGCGACCACCGTCTGGGCGGGCGGTGGGGCGCTGCCTTACGGCCTGAACCGGCTGTTAGGCGGCCTGGTGTTCTGCCTCGGCCTGATCCTCGTGATCGTGGCCGGCGCAGAGCTGTTCACCGGCAACAACCTGATCGTTATGGCGTGGGCCAACAAGAAGGTGTCCAGCTCCCTGCTGCTGCGCAACTGGGGCATCGTGTATCTGGGGAACTTCGTCGGCTCCATCGCCACTGTCCTCATCATGCTGCTGGCCAAGCATTACATGATCAACAAGGGCCTGCTGGGGCTCACCGCGCTGAACATCGCCAACGCCAAGGTGTCACTGGACCCGATCCAGGCCTTCTTCCTCGGCATTATGTGTAATGCGCTGGTCTGTATGGCCGTCTGGCTGTGCTACAGCGCGCGCACCACGACCGATAAGATCCTGTCGATCATCTTCCCCATCAGCATGTTTGTGGCGGCAGGCTTCGAGCACAGCGTCGCCAACATGTACTTTATCCCGATGGGCCTGTTCATCAAGCAGTTCGCGCCGCAGACGTTCTGGCTGGCCGATGCACTGGCGAAGGCCGACCCGGTCATCACCATCGATACGTTCAGCAAGCTGACCTGGGGCGCCTTCTTCATCAACAACCTGATTCCGGTGACGCTCGGCAACATCGTCGGCGGCGCGGGGATGGTGGGTTTGGTCTACTGGTTCGCTTATCTGCGGCCCAAGAAGGTCGCCGCCAAGAGCGCCCAGCCCGCTGCGAAGTAGAACACATCACGTTCTATAGTTGCGGTCGGGGTC
>DAOUGK010000236.1:0-4376 GCA_034429055.1 Anaerolineae bacterium
ACGCACCTCAACGGTCGCGATGTCGTCCATGCACAGCAGTTGCGCGACGGCGATGAAATCCAGATTGCCCTGAGCTTCAAGCTGGCGTTCGTGGATGCCGGCGCGACGGCGCCCCTGATGTTCGATGAGGGGCCAACCGAGCGTGGCCTGCGTCTGGACAAGCCGGCCCACCAGGTGTATCTCAACGGCCGGTTGCTGGAGCCGCCGCTCTCCGCACAGCAGTACCGCCTGCTGGAGCTGATGGCGGGCAGTGCGAAGGTCGTGGGCCGCGATGACATCGTGCGCGCAGTGTGGCCCGATGTGGTCGAAGGCGGCGTGTCGGAGCAGTCCATCGACGCGCTGGTGCGCCGGCTGCGCGAGCGCCTGGCTGAGCTGGACCCCGACCACCAGTACATCGTGACCATGCGCGGGCACGGTTTCCGCTTCGAGAACAAGCCGTGAGCTTGCCCCTGGCCCTGTACGTCCACATCCCCTTCTGTGCGGTCCGCTGTCACTATTGCGACTTCAACACCTATGCGGGTCTGGAGCGGCTGTATGCGCCCTTCACCGATGCGCTGGTGGCCGAGATCGAGCGGGCGGGCGCGGCGCGCGGCCGTCCCGACGTGCGTACGGTCTTCATCGGCGGCGGGACGCCCACCGTGCTGCCCCCGGCGCAGCTGGCCCGCGTGCTCGACGCCTGCCGCACGGCCTTCCACGTGCTCCCCGGCGCAGAAGTAACGAGCGAGGCCAATCCCGGCGCGACGGACGGCGCGCACTTTGCTGCCTTGCGCGCGATGGGCGTCAACCGCCTCAGCATGGGTGTGCAGAGCTTCGATGACACGGAGCTCAAATGGCTGGGCCGCATCCACGGCGCCGACGAGGCTGCGGCGGCCTACGATGCCGCGCGTGCCGCGGGCTTCACCAACATCAACCTCGACTTCATGTTCGGCCTGCCCGGCCAGTCGCCCGCGACCTGGCAGGCAACGCTCGCGCGTGCGCTGACCCTCCGACCGGAGCATCTCTCGCTGTACAGCCTGACCGTCGAGCATGGCACGCCGCTCGCGACGCAGGTCAGCCGGGGACTCTCCGCTGCGCCCGATGACGACCTCGCCGCCGACCTCTACAGCCTGGCCGCCGACGCGCTCGCCGCCGCGGGCTACGCCCATTACGAAATCTCAAATTGGGCACTGGACGAACAAGAACCACGGAATACACCGAATACACGGAAGGAGGAGCCAATTCAAGATTCCGCGTGCTCAGTGTCTTCCGTGGTTGAAGTCGTGTCCGCAACCTTCGCCTGTCAGCACAACCTCGTTTACTGGCGGCACGAGCCGTACCTGGGCTTCGGGCCGGGCGCGCACAGCTTCGAGGCCGGCCGCCGCTGGTGGAACGTCCGGCCGGTGCCGCAGTACATCGAGCGCATGGGCGACGGAGCCAGCCCCGAACGTGATGGTGAGACGCTGGACCGACGCACGGCGATGGGCGAGATGCTGATGCTGGGGCTGCGGCTGCTGGATGAGGGAGTTGCGGATGCGCGCTTTCGCGCGCGCTTCGGCGTCGAGTTGGCCGAGGCGTTCGGTCCGCAGATTGCCGGTCTGGTCGACCGCGGCCTGCTGGCACGCCTGCCCGACCGCATCCGTCTCACCCCCAGGGGGCGGCTGTTGGGGAATCAGGTCTTTGCGGAGTTTTTCTGATACGGTTTGCCGTTCTGTCATCCTTTTGATACTATGGGCGCATGTCACAACACACTTCTGCCGTCCAGGGTGGGACGCAACATAACGTTCATCATATGAACGGCCACGGTGCTCATGACGTCCCGCTGTGGAACGTCATCCTGCGCCCGCAGGGCCAGGAACAGATCAATCAGCGCAACGTCGTCATCGATGCCATCGGCGTCGGCATCACCGCCGGAGTCGGCAGCTTCCTCTCGGTCTTCCTGGTGCGGCTCGGTGCGTCCAGCTTCCTGATCGGTCTGCTGACGGCCATGCCCGCGCTGACCGGCATGTTGCTCGCCATGCCGGTGGGGGAGTTCCTCGCGCGGCGGCCCAATGTCGTGCCCTGGTTTGCCCGCTCGCGCTTCTGGGTCCTCTCATCCTACGTGCTGACCGGCCTCGTACCCTTCATCTTCAAGAGCAACCAGCCGGAGATCATCATTCTCATCTGGGCGCTGGCGACTGTGCCGCAGACGGTGGTCAGCGTGGCCTTCACCGTCGTCATGGGCGGCGTGGCCGGTCCACGCGGGCGCCTGACGCTGATGTCCCGGCGCTGGTCGACACTCGGCCTGACCAATTCACTGACCGTTGTCATCGTCGGCCAACTGCTCAACCTGTTCGACTTTCCGCTCAACTATCAGATTATCTTCATCGGGTCGGCCATCGGCGCGCTCATCAGCGTGATTTTCTCCTCCAGCCTGAAACTGCCGCCGCAGCAGGTGGCGCCGGCAACGCCGGGGCATGGCGGCGTGCTCGGCTCGCTGCGCGAGCACGGCAAGGACGTAGTGCGCCATCGACCATTCAAGAACTTCATCATCGCGCAATTCGTGTTTCGCTGGGGCCTGGCGCTGGCGATGCCCCTCCTGCCGATCTACTGGGTCAAGCAGATTGGCGCGACCGACCCGCAGATCAGCGCCATCAACTCCGCGGCCACCTTTGTCGCGATGATTGCGTATTTCGTGTGGACGCAGGTGTCGGGCAAGCGCGGCCCGCGTTTCGTGCTGCTGATTGCCGCGTTCGGGGCCAGCTTCTATCCGCTGCTCACGGCATTGACCAAGACGCCACTGCTGCTGCCCCTGTGGGCGGGGATGCACGGGTTCTTCTTTGCGGGGGTGGACCTGGTGTTCTTCGACATGGTGCTGGCGACGAGTCCCTCGGAGAACCAGGCGACGTATATAGGCTTCTACCATACTACGGCTTATGTCGCGACCTTTGCCGCGCCGCTGATCGGCAGCGCCCTGGCCGACGTGGTCGGACTGGCCCCGCTGCTGATCGTGGCGACGCTGCTTCGTCTCACCGGTGCCGTGCTGATGCTGCGCCTGGGCGTGGGGCGAGGCGTGTAGTGGGGTTACGCCCGCTCCAGCACAAACACACCGGTGGTCGCCATGAGGTTGGTGAATTTGAAGATGCGGGCGCGGCGGCCGCGCGCGAGGTATGCCTGGTGGGCAATCGCGATCCCGGACTGCCGGCAGAACGCGGCGAAGTCGGTGATGGTGAAGGCCTGCCAGCGCGGGGCCGCATGCCACGGCTGCGGTAGGTCCGGCGCCAGCGGCATCCGCCCCGTCAGCAGGAGCTCCAGGCGGCAATGCCAGTAACCCCAGTTGGGGAAGCTGACCACCGCACGCTGCCCGACGCGGAGCATCTCCCCCAGCGTGAACGCCGGGTCATCCACGAAGGGCAGCGTCTGGCTGAGCACCACATAGTCGAAGCTGCGGTCCGGGTAGTCTCGCAGCCCCTCGGACAGGTCCCCCTGGCGTACGCTCAACCCGCGGCGCACGCACGCCAGCACGCCCGCCTCGCTGAGCTCGATGCCGCGACCTTTGACGCCCTTGTGCTGCACCAGATAGTCGAGGAGCGCGCCGTCGCCGCACCCCAGGTCGAGCAGCCGCGTCGCGTTGGGGATGAATTCTGCGATGACCTGCAGGTCAGGCCGGAGTTCTGCTATTGGGGTCGGCTTGTGTTCCACCGGGTTATCCAATCCGCACCGTAAGATCGGCACAACGATGCGGATTGTAGCGGAAATGCATGTCGCGGTCAACTCATTCCCTAATCGACCAGATACGGCACATCGGTGATGACGATTTCCGGCTTGAACAGCAGCGCCATCCGCAGCCAGGTGGCCGTGTGCGTGTGGAGCAGGTTGGTCCACCAGTGCCGCGACACGAATTGCGGCACGATGATGGTGATCTTGTCTCCCGGCTGCCGCGCGGCATAGATTTCCTCGATGTAGGCAAGCAGCGACTCCAGGAGCGTGCGATAGGGTGACTCCAGAACTTCCAGGCGCACGCCCTCGCCATACATCTGCCACTTCCGGCGCACCTTATCGGTTTCCTGTTGGTCGATGCTGACGTGCACCGCGGTCAGGTCCGGGCCGAGCAGGAGCGCGTACCGCAGGGCCAGCAGGGTCGCCTGGTGGACGCCGCCAACCGGCATGATGACCCGATGACGCCGCGGCGGCAGGTCCGGCTCGTAGCCATCGAGCGACAATCGCCGGGCCAGGCTGCGATAGTGGTGATGGATGCTGAAGAAGATGAACACCAGTACAGGAATTAACACAACGATGATCCATGCGCCATCGCGGAATTTCGTCGTGGCGAACACGAACATCACGATGGCCGTGGTGACAGCTCCCAGGCCGTTGATGATGAGCTTGGCACGCCAGCCGCTTTCGTAGCGCAGCGTGGA
>DAOUGK010000237.1:0-7815 GCA_034429055.1 Anaerolineae bacterium
CGGCCTGAAGGCCATCGAGGCCCGCATCCCGGCCACGGTCGCGGGTGTGCAGCGCATGGACTTCGACAAGGCGCAGAAGGCCGGCCTGATTCGCGCCTATGACCCGGTCCCGAATTACGATGCGCGCATCCGCTCGCTTGTGGACGTGCAGCGGCTCCAGGATGCAGGCTTCACCGTGTTGGTGGACAACATGTGGGGCAACGGCGCGGGTTACATCTCGCGCTTCGTCGGCGGCGGCAAGACGCGCGTCATCGAGTATCATGCCGAGCGTAATCCCGTCTTCCCGGAGATGAAGCGGCCCGAGCCGATTCCGCCGAACGTGGATGCCGGGCTGGCGAAGGCGCGCGAGCTGGGCGCGGATGTCGTCTGCATCCTGGACGGCGACGCGGACCGCTGCGGCATGGGCGACGAGAACGGCGCGTTCGTGGACCAGTTGCGGGTGTACGCGCTGCTGGCGATGTACCTGCTGGAAGTGCGCGGGGAGCGCGGGCCCATCATCAAGTCGCTCAGCACGACCTCGATGCTCGACAAGCTCGGCAAGCGGTACGGCGTGCCCGTCGTGCACACGGGCGTGGGCTTCAAGTACATTGCACCTGCGATGGTGGAGCACGACGGCCTCATCGGCGGCGAGGAGAGCGGCGGCTATGCGTTCCGCGGGCACGTGCCGGAGCGCGACGGCATCCTCGGCAACCTGTACCTGCTCGACCTGCTGTGCCGGACGGGCAAGAAGCCGACCGAGCTGCTGACCATGTTGTTCGACATGGTGGGCGGGCCGCACTACTATGACCGCATCGACACCCGGTTGACCGACAATGCGCTGAAGCAGGCCGCGCGTGAGCGGCTCGATCGGGCGCAGCCCGCGGAGATTGCCGGGCTGAAGGTCACTGACAAGAACACGACCGACGGCTACAAGTTCTCGCTGGAAGATGGCGGCTGGCTGCTCGTCCGTTTCTCTGGCACCGAGCCGCTGATTCGCGTGTACTGCGAGACAACGCACGGCGACCTGGTGGCTGCGATCCTGGCCGATGGGCTGAAAATCGCGGGAATCCGATGACGGACGACGGACGAAAGACAATGGACGAAAGATGATGTTGACGGCCCAGGCACCTTCGTCCTCCGTCCCCCGTCCTTCGTCGATCACGGACACCCACTGCCACCTCGACCTGCACCAGTTCGACGCTGACCGCGAGGCGGTGGTCGAACGGGCCGCGGCGGCAGGCGTGCGGGTCATCATCAACCCGGCGATCGACCTGGCATCGTGCGGCCGGGTGTTGGCGCTGGCAGACCGCTATCCGGGCGTCTATGCCGCGCTGGGCGTCCACCCGAACGACTGCGGCGACTTTACCGAGGACACCGCAAGGGCGCTGCGCGAGCTGGCACAGCATCCGAAGGTGGTCGCCATCGGGGAGATCGGGCTGGACTATTACTGGGAGCGCGTGGCGCACGATCAGCAGCAGTGGGCGCTGCGCAGCCAGTTGGCGCTGGCGGCGGAGCTCAATCTGCCCGTGATCCTGCACTCGCGCAATGCGCAAGGGTCCGCATCGCCCGATGTGCCGTCGTGCACCGCCGACCTGCTGTGGGAAATTGAACAATGGGTACGCCAGATACCGACACGGCCGGGGGCGTCTGGTATGATGGGTGTTTGGCATGCGTTTTCCGGCACGCTGGATGAGGCGGAGCGGGCCTACGCGACCGGGCTGGTGCTGGGGTTGGGCGGCCCGGTGACGTTTCAGAATGCCCGGCGTCTGCACGCCCTGGTGCCGCAGTTGCGCCTGGACCGGCTGGTGCTGGAGACGGATGCGCCGTATCTGGCGCCGCACCCCTATCGCGGCCAGCGGAATGAGCCGGCCTATGTGCCCTTGGTTGTCCGGAGTCTGGCACGGCTTTTTGAGACGACAATTGACAACATAGTACAAGTAACCGAAGCGACGACGCGCCAATGCTTCGGGATCAGGAATCTCTCCCAGTCAGGTGCGGCCTGACTGCGCTTATCCGAAGGTGGGTAGCATAGCCCCTTGTGGGTGTGCTGACGGGCACAAGGCCCTATGCTACGGGTGATACGGATAGGCTCCAGGCCGCTGGCCCGGACAGATTCTCAGCCCGCGCGGGTCAGCAGTCAGTGGCTCGGCGTAAGGAACCCATGATTAAAGAAGTGACACTGCTCGAGCTGGTACAAGACGACCTTCTCAAGGTCGAGCAAAAGATGCGGTCCATCGGCGCCGGGGCTTACGCGCCGCTCGCTGACGCGTTCCTGCAACTGCTGGCGAGCGGCGGCAAGCGGCTGCGGCCTGCGCTGGCATTGGGCGCGCATGGCCTGTTTGCCGACCGGGTCCCCGAAAAGGTCATCGCGATGGCGGCCGCGGTCGAGATGCTGCACAACGCCACGCTTGTCCATGATGACCTGATCGATAACGCGCTGGTGCGCCGCGGGGTGACGACGCTCAACGCAGTCTGGAACAAGGGCGCGACCGTGCTGGCAGGCGACTATCTCTTTGCGCGGGCAGCCGGCTTCGCGGCGGAGACCGAGAACATTCGCGTGGTGCAGCTCTTTGCGGAGACGCTGCGCACCATCGTCGACGGCGAGCTGCGCCAGCTCTTCTCCAGCCGCGAGTGGAGCCAGCCTAAGGACGCCTACTACCCCCGCATCTTTGCCAAGACGGCCTCCCTCTTTGCTGCCGCGACGCGCTCCGGCGCGATGCTGGCGGATGCCACGCCGGAGCAGGAGCAGGCGCTCGATGACTACGGCAAGCACCTGGGGATGGCCTTCCAGATTGTCGATGACATCCTGGACTATGAGGGCAACGAGGCGACTCTGGGCAAGCCGGTGGGCGGCGACCTGCGCCAGGGCATCGTGACCCTGCCGTTCTTCTACTTCCTGCAGGGCCATCCGCACCCGGAGCGCGTTATCGAGCTGCTCACGCAGAGCAGCAACGGCAGCACCGCGGATGCCGGCCCGGCGGCTGCCGGCGCAGCGATTGCCGATGTGATTGCCCAGGTGCGCGCGTCCGGTGCGATGGCGCAGTCGGCCGCGGAGGCGCGCGAGTTTGCGGAGCGCGCCAAGCGGGACCTGACCATGTTTCCGGACAACGTTTACCGCCGGGCGTTGACGAATCTGGCCGACTTTGTGGTTTCCCGACACGTGTGACAGCCCCTGACCTCTCCGTCATCATCGTAAGCTGGAACGTGCGCGACCTGCTGCGCGCATGTCTGGCTTCGTTGGCCGCGGGGGCCGCGGCCGCGGCTGAACGTCCCTCGCTGACCGTCGAAGTGATCGTCGTGGATAATGCGTCCGCCGACGGCAGCGCGGCAATGGTCGCAGCCGAGTTCCCCGCTGTGCAGTTGATCGCCAATCCGGAGAACCGCGGCTTCACCGGCGGCAACAACCAGGGGTTGGCGCTGGCACATGGCCGGTACGTGCTGTTCCTCAATCCCGACACCGTTGTCTCGCCCGGCGCGTTGTCCACCATGGTTGCTTACATGGAGGCGCACCCCAAGGTGGGTGCGCTCGGACCGCGGCTGCGCTACGGCGACGGCAGCCTCCAGTCTTCGGCGCGCCGCTTCCCTACCCTGGCAACTGCCCTGCTCGAAAGCACCCCCCTGGCCTGGCACTGGCCCGAAAACCGCTGGGCGCGGGCGTACAGGATGGAAGACGAGGGATTGAAGATTGAGGATTCAAGATTGAAGATTCAGATTGCCCCCGAGATGGCGGCAAATCTTCAATCTTCAATCTTCAATGTTGCATCGCCAGTGGATTGGGTCGTTGGCGCCGCGCTCCTGACCCGCCGCGCAGTGCTGGACGAAATCGGCGGGTTCGACGAGGGGTATTTCATGTACTCCGAGGAGCTGGACTGGTGCCGTCGCGCGGCGCTCGCCGGCTGGCAGACGGTCTACCTGCCCGCGGCGGAGATCATCCATTATGAAGGGAAGTCGTCGGAACAGGTCGTGGCCGCACGGCACATCCGCTTTCACCGGAGCCGGGTGCGCTACTTCCGCAAGTTCCACGGCCGCGCGGCCGCCGAAACGGTGCGGCTTGCTGTGCTCGGCATGTTTGCCGTAGAATGGCTTCTGGAAGCAGGCAAGTGGCTGTTGGGTTCCCGGCGCGCGCTGCGGCGTGAACGGCTGGCCGCATATGCTCAACTGCTCAAGTCCGGCCTCCGGCCGGCCTCCGGCTTGCGCTGACTCTCTGTGATACGAGGCCCTATGCGCATCCTCTTCATCACCGGCGAATATCCTGCCATGCAGGGCGGTGTGGGCGACTACACCCGGCGCCTGGGCCAGGCGTTGGGCCAACTCGGCGCAGACGTCCACGTGCTGACCCACGCCGATGCGGGCGGCGACCATTTGCGCGCGCCCTCCGCAGCATACGAGCCGACCGTCCACGCGGTGATGACGAGCACCGGTTGGGCGCTCTGGGGTTATGTCTCGCAGGCCGTCCGCGAACTGCGACCCGACATCGTGCATATCCAGTACCAGTCCGCGGCCTATGGGCTGCGTGCGGCGGTCAACCTGCTGCCCTGGCGGCTGCGCCGGATGCGCGGTCGGCCTCGCGTTCTGACCACCTTCCACGATCTCCGTTTTCCTTACCTGTTCCCGAAGGCCGGCCCGCTGCGCCACCAGGCTGTGCTGGCGCTGGCACGGCAGAGTGACGCGAGTGTTGTGACCAACCCGGCGGACTGGGTGCGCCTGCAGGCCGCGGGCCTCACCCGCAAGCTCCACCCGATTCCCATCGGGAGCAACATCCAGTGCGAGCCGCCGCTCGGCTACGAGCGCGACCGCCAGCGGGCGCGCTGGGGCGCGAACCCCGGCGCCTGGCTGCTTGGCTACTTCGGCTTCCTCAACGCGGGCAAGGGTGGCGAGACGCTCATCCGCTGCCTTGCGGAGTTGGTGCGGGCGGGCCGTCCTGCGCGGCTGCTCATGGTGGGCGGCAAGGTCGGCGCGAGCGACCCGACCAACCTTGCATACCTGGCAAAGGTCGAGGCGTTGATTGCGGAGCTGGGACTGGCCGGCCGCGTGCAGTGGACCGGCTTTACCGATCCGCCGGAGGTGTCGGCCAACCTGCTCGCGGCAGACTGCGCGGTCCTGCCCTATCGTGAGGGCGCCTCGCTCCGCCACGGCAGCCTCATGGCCGCGCTGGCCCACGGCCTGCCCATCGTGAGCACCGAAGTCCCGGCCGCGGTGCGCGCCGACCCCGGCCTCTTCCCGCTGCCGGTCAACGGCGAGAGCGCGCTGCTGACCCCGCCGGATGACCCTGCAGGTATGGCCGCCGCAGTCACCCGCCTGATGACCGAGGACGGGCTGGCCGCGCGCCTCGGCGCCGCGTCAGCCACGCTGGCGCGCGCGTTCGCCTGGGATGTCCTCGCGCGGCGGCATCTCGACCTGTACGGCCAGTTGGATCGGTAGCGGCATGAACACGGGGAGTCAGTTGCGCAGGGAGGATGTGCAGGCACCCCTGGCTCGGTCGGCTGTGGCTCGGTCGGCTGTGGCTCGGTCGGCTGTGGCTCGGTCAGAGACCGGCCCCAGCGAGAGGTCAGAGACCGGCCACAGCGAGGCCCGGGTATAAGTTAATTATCTATCCGAAAACCCGCTATCCGAAAGCCCGCTGGGGCCGGTCTCCGACCGAGCCCCCGGCACGGTCAGAGACCGGCCGGAGCAGATTTTCCGTTCAGGCTCTATGGGAGATGTGCAGGTATCGGCCAGGGGTTGGGTGCGCTGGCTGCTCATCGCGCTGATCCTGGTCGCCTTCGCGCGGCTGCTCTGGCGGGTGGATGCCAAGAGCCTCTGGTGGGACGAAAGCCTGAGCCTCCAGCGCGCCGAGTCGCCGCTGGCCGACCTGCTGCTGGGGCACTTCGTCTTCGACGACGGCATCACGCAGACGCTGTCGTTCGACCAGCATCCGTTCATCTACTTCCTCGTCCTCGGCGGGCTGATGCGCGCGGCCGGGCAGAGCGATTTCGTGCTGCGCTTTCCCTCAGTCGCCGCGGCCACGCTGCTCGTGCCGGCTGCCTGGGCATTGGCCCGGCTGTTGGTCCGCCGCCGCGTCCTGCCACCCGGCGCGGCGATATGGGCCGCGCTGCTCGCGGCGGCCAATCCCTTCTATCTCTGGTACGGCCGCGAAGTCCGCATGTATACGCTGGTGCCTCTGCTGGCGCTGGTCAGTTCCTACCTCCTGCTGCGCGGCTGGACCGAGGACTCGCGGCCGGCGGCGCGGCGATATCTGCTCGGCTATCTCGTGGCCCTGCTGCTGCTGCTGGGCACCCATTATCTGGCGGTCCTGATCCTGCCGGTTCATGCCATCATCGTGCTGGCGCGGCTGGCCGCACGCAGCCGCCGCCAGGCGGGCCTGGTCATCGCGGGACTGCTGGCAGGCGGCGGGCTCACCGCATGGGCGTTGGACCGGCTCGTGCTGAAAAGCCCGGGGGCCGGGACGAACTTTGCGATCGTATCGCTGCCGGTCATGGCGCGGGATTTGCTCAACGCCTTCAGCCTCGGGTTGAGCGTCGATGTGGCGCGGGTGCTATGGCTGGACCTGGTCTTTGCGGGGCTGGCGATTCTGGGCGCGGCCTGGTCGCTGCGGCGGGGCCGGCTGACCAACCCGGAAGCCTGGTTTCTGCCCGCGTTCCTGTTGCTGCCGGTCCTGATGCTCCAGGTCATCCAGTGGGTGCAGCCGGCCTACATGAACGCGCGGCACCTGAGCCTGATCAGCGGCGCGTTCGTGCTGCTCGTGGCAGGCGGGCTTGCGGCCGTGTGGCACTTCCGGCGCTGGGGCGCGTTAGCATTGGGGACCCTGCTCCTTGTGGGCAGCGCATACAGCACCTACAATTATTACTATTCGCCTGAGTATGCCAAAGACCACTTCGCGGCCGTGGGCGCGGACCTGGCCGCGGCGCTGCAACCCGGCGATGGGCTGGTCATGGTGCCGACGGAGATGGTGCGCCTGTACCGCCACTACCTTCCCCTTGACCTGATCGAACGCGCCGTCTCTGGACAAGCCCGCGCCGCAGGTGAACCGCGCAATGCCTGGCAGAGTCTCCCGCAACTCGGCGCGCCGTGGGAGGTCACTGAGGCGCGCTTGCGGGCGATGTTGGGCCGTCACCGGCGCATTTGGCTCGTCGCCTCCGGCATGGTGCCGCTCAGCCCGCTGCAGCAGGAGGCGCGCGAGTGGCTCTCCGCCAATGCCTTCCTGGTGCAGGACAACGGCTACGACTCCAACACGATCCTGTGGCTCAAGCTGTACCTGCCGCAGGCGCCTGTTTTTCCTGCGCTTCCCGCAACCGTGCAGCATCCGGTGAGCGCGGTCTTCGGTGAGCGCGTCCGCCTCGGCGGGTACGATATCGGCCAGCCGTTGAGCGCGGCGAGTGTCACACCCGTGACCCTCTACTGGCAGCCCGCGCAGGTGCTGGACCGGCGCTACAAGTACATCTTGCGCTGGGCAGGCGCGGACGGCGCACCGTTGGCCGCCGCCGGTCACACCGAGCGCGAACCGTACTACGGCCTCCTGCCGACGACGATGTGGGGGCTGGGCCAGACGATTGTCGAGTACAGCGAACTGCCGCCCCGCACAGCAGAGCTCGCCCCGTCCGGGGAGGTGCGGCTGGCGCTGCAGGTCTATGATGCCGAGACCCTGGAAAAGCTGCCCCTGACGGAGGCGGATCCGGCGCTGGTCGCGGCGGACGGCCAGACCCTCCTGTTGCCCTATGCGCCCTGAACGCAATCCCAGGAATCCACAGCCAGGCGGACCGCCGAGCACCCGCTCGGCCCGGTCGTGCTGGGGCCGGTCTCTGATCGTGCCCCATTCTACCGAGCAAGGAGGGCACG
>DAOUGK010000238.1:0-6118 GCA_034429055.1 Anaerolineae bacterium
GGTCGGCGTAATAGACCAGCTTTTCTTCCCAGGTTGCGGGCTGCTGGCCTGGCGTCAGCGGAGCCCATACCGGGTGGCGTTCTGCGATGCTTGCCAGCACAGGCAGCCCGCGTTCGCGCAGCAGGCGACCCGCCCCCAGATCGTGTGAGACGCCTCGCGTTCTGGCACTCACCTTCGCCAGGTCGTGCAGCAGCCCGCCGCGATGAGCCAGGAGGGGATTCACTTCCTCGCCTGCGGCCGCCAGCCGCTCCGCCAGCCGGAAGGCGACCGCTGCGACGAGACGGACGTGCGGAAGCAAGTCCCCCGTCGCATCCTGCTCGGCCAGCCAGGCGAGGCATGTCGGCACATCGGGCAGGAACGGCGCGGCCAGGATCGCCGGCAGGGCACGCAGGTCAGCCACTGTCGCGTCATACGCCGGGTGTGCAGATGGGCAGGGTGCGCCGTGCGGGTTGTACCAGACCGCATGCAGCCCGGCGCGCCGCGCGCCCAATACATCGGCCTCATAGGAGTCACCGACCATGACCGCCTGGTGCGCGTCCACATCGAGGGCCCTCAGGCCTGCATGAAAGAAGGCAAGGTCCGGCTTGAGCACGCCGATGTCGCGCGACGTGATGTAGGTCGCGATGTAGACGTCCAGCCCCACGCGGCGCATGGCCGCGGCCACGTCGCCCGCGCTGCTCTCCTGTGCGTTGGTCAGCACGGCCAGCCCATATCGGCGGCGAAGCTGCATCAGGGCCTCTGCTGCGCCCTCCATCGCGGCGACTTCGGGCCAGTCCACCATGCGCCCGGTGTAGGGGAAGACGCGCATGAGCGTGTCGCCGCCATCGAAGAACACTGCCTTCAACTCAGGCATGATTGCTCCAGATTGCTAACCACGGAACACACGGAGCACACGGAAGCTCCCACGCGTCGAAACTGCGTCAGCTATTCCGCGTGCTCCGCGTAGTCCGTGGTGACTCGTCCCGTGTGTCCTGCGGCGGGCGCAGGATGCCGCACGGTCATCCACAGGAAGCCTGCGGCGGAGAGCAGCCCGAAGCCCAGCCCTGCCAGCCAGGTCGCTGCGGGGGCAACCGAGTCATTGAGCATCCCGCCGATGACCGGCCCGATGCCGGAGGCGATCCCCCAGCCGAGGCTGTAGACGCCCATGTAGCGGCCGCGCATATCGGCGGGGGCCATGTTGGCGGCGAAGGCCGTGGCTGTCGGTACGAGCAGAAGTTCGCCCGACGTCATCACGACCATGCTGAGCCAGAAGGCCCAGAACCCCTGGCCCAGCGCGACGCTGCCGGTGCCGATCGCATACAGCACTCCGCCCAGCGTCATCACCAGGAGCGGTGCAAACCGTTGGCTCACGCGCGTGACGGCCATCTGAAAGAGCACGACCATGGCTGCGTTGGTCGCCATGATGAAGCCGTACTGCGCCTCCACGACGCCGAAGTTTTCCTTCGCGTAGACAGGCAGCAGCATCATCATCAACGCCGCGGGCATGGTCGCAATGATGGTGATGAGCGAGAAGGCCATAAAGCGGCGGTCGCGCAGGACAGGGCCGTAGCCGGCCGCGACCGGGGCCTGAATATTCTGCGCTGCACGTTGCAGCGTTTCCCGCACGGCCACGACGACCAGGAACGCAAAGAAGAGGTTGGCTCCCGCGGCCGCAAAGAAGGCCAGGCTGTAGGAGATGGCGCTGACGAAGCCGCCGACTGCCGGGCCGATGGTCAACGCCAGGTTGCTGCTCATGCGCAGGGCGGCGTAGGCATCGACGCGGCGCTGCGGCTCGATGAGGTCTGCCACCATCGCATCGACTGCGACGCGATAGACCGGGGTGGAGATGCCCTGCAGGATCATGATGAGCGCCCAGGCAGGCAGCCCGGTCGCGAAGACCATCCCGACGAGCGTGAAACTGTGCAGCACCAGGCCGAACAGCATGGCGCGCTTGCGGCCGAACCGGTCCACGAGGGGGCCGACGACCGAGACGGCGATCAGCGTGGCAATCGAGTTAAGACTGAAGAGCAGCGTGACAAGCGTCAGCGGGACGTCTAGCCGCTCGCGCATGAAGATGGTCAGGAACGGCCAGACCATGCTGCTGCCGATGCCGTTGATTAACAGGGCAAAGATGAGAATCCAGAACTGGCGCGGGTATGCCGCGCTTGTGCGGCGCAAACGCTGAATCGTGGTATGCCTCCAATAAAAAGGGACAGGCCCCCGCGGGCCTGTCCCTATCGTAGCACCACTCAGCTTGCCGGGCAAGCGTGTTGATTATTCCAAGGTGGCCGGAGCGACGGCCTCCGTTGCATCCTGTACCGCGACGGGCACGGTCTGCGGCTTGTGCCGGCCGTTGTGCTCGGCATTCATGATCGCCGGAATGTTGAGCGCCAGCAGCCCCATGAAGACGCACGTGATGCCGGCTGCCACATACCAGACACGCACGCCGACCAGGTCCGCGATCGGGCCGGCCACCAGCAGGCTCAGCGGCATCATCGCGGCGGAGCCGCTGCCCACCAGCGACATGACGCGGCCCTGCATCTCAGGCGCCACGATCGTCTGCAGCATGGCGAAGAGCGGACCGTTCGCCATGGGGTTCATGAACCCGCCGAAGAGCATCCCTGCAACAGCCAACCCGAACAGATTGGACGGCGCGGCCGCGATGCCGAGGATGCCTATGCCCATGCCCACAATGCCCAGCATGGAGGTTATGGCGCGCTTCTTGAAGCCGCCCCACGCGCCGAGCACCAGCCCGCCGACGACAATGCCGATGGCCCAGGCCGATTGGAGCGTGCCGAGCTGCAGCGCGCCGCCGCCGAAGTGCTTGGTCACCAGGATGGGCATGAGCGAGAAGGCGGGGCTGATGACGAAGTTTAGGATCATCGCCAGCACCAGGATCATCAGCAGGCCGGGCCAGTGTCGCACGTAACGCAGGCCCGCGCGCATGTCGGCCAGCATCGAAGGCGGCGCCGCGTCCGGGTGGGCCAGTTCGTGGCTCCGATCCGGCTGTGGGATGCCGATGAAGAGCAGCGGCAGGACCGCGACACTGGCAGTCACGATGTCGAGGGATAGGATGAGATGCAGGGGCAGCACGGCCATCAGCAGCGCACCGAGCGGCGGCGCAATGATGCCCATCGCGCCGTGGAGCATCTGGTTCAGCCCGGCCACGCGTGAGAGCTGGGCATGCGGCACCATCAACGACGTGGAGGCCTGCATCGCGGTCCAGTGGAAGGCCCCGAGCGCAGAGCGCCAGAACATGACGACATAGATGTGCCAGACTTCCATCTGCCCCAGCATGAACAGCACGATCAGCCCCAGTGTGGACAGAGCGATGAGTGCGTCCGCGACGATCATCACGAGCCGGCGGTTCCAGCGGTCGACCAGCGCGCCGGCGAACGGACCGACGATCACCTGGGGCAGGATGCCAGCCAGGCTGGCCGTGGCGAGCACGGTCGCCGAGCCGGTCGTGCTGGTCAGCCACCAGACGAGTGCGAATTGGACCAAACTGCTGCCCAGCAGCGAGACGCTCTGGCCGCCCCAGATGGTGAAGAACTTGCGCGCCCACCCACGCGATTGATTATCCTCGAGTGTAGCCATCGATCCTCCGAACAGCCGATTTCACCGATACAATAGCACCTGGCATCAATATTGTCAATCCTGATTTTGTGGTATTTCATATCTGGATTGATTTTATTGAGCGCTGCGGCCAGTCACGGAACCGTACGTAGACACCCGTGCTCTATAGAAGGGTGAAGCCTTGACTTACAGTATCCAGGAATTCCAAATGTAGGCGGCAAAGCATCCTGGGCAAGCTTTGCTTGCGCGTGGAGGCCCGGAGGGCCGTAGTCGAAGGATGTAGGCCGTGCCGGCGTTCTTCGACTGCGCTGCGCTCCGCTCAGAATGCCGGACTCTGTCGTACATCTGGAATTCCTGGTCCAGTATCATCGTGACTTGCCGTACAATCTCATCGGGCCTATAATGAACTCTCCCCAGTTTGCAACTGGGTACTACGCCAGAAAACGAGTCCCATGTCCTATACGTCTGTGGCCGCAAAAGGTCTCAAAAGGCTGCTGGGCGCAGGCGACTACCGCCGCGTCTTCGCCCTTGCTCTGCCTGCCGTCGGTGAACAATTGCTCAACATGACCGTCGGGCTGGTCGACACGTTCATGGTCGGCCATATCGGTGCAAGCGCTGTCGCGGCCGTCGGTCTGTCCAACCAGGCTGTTATGATCGTGACGACCTTCTTCGCCGCGGTCGCGACGGGCGTCACTGCCCTCGTGGCGCGACACACCGGCGCGCGCGAGCCGGAGGAGGCCAACCACATCCTGCACCAGGGCTATCTGCTCGGGGCGATTATGGGCATTGCCGGAACGGTCCTGAGCATCGCGTTCGCGGAACCGATGATGCACCTCCTGCGCGCACCGGCGGATGTTGTGGCCCCCGGCACGGCCTACCTGCGCATTGCCGCGGTCCCCTTCATCCTCACTTCGTGGCTTTTCATCGGCAATGCGGCGCTGCGCGGGGCAGGCGACACCCGCTCGCCCATGATGGTCATGTTCTTCGTCAACATCGTCAACATCGTTGTGGCCTATGCCTTCATCTATGGCGTCGGACCGCTGCCCGAGATGGGCGTCGCCGGGTCAGCGATGGGCGCGGCTGCGGGCCGCGGGGTGGGCGGTCTGTTGGTGCTGGCGCTGCTGCTGCGTGGCCGGGATGGCCTGCGGCTCCGGCTCCGCGACCTGTTGCCCGATATGCTGCAGATGAAGCGCATCGCCAACATCGGCATCCCTGCGGGCGCAGAGCAATTGCTGATGCGCTTCGGCATGACCGCGTACGTGACCACCGTCGCCGCGCTCGGCACGAAGGCCTACGCTGCGCACCAGTTGGCGCTCCAGGGTGAGTCCATCGCCTTCATGCCCGGGTTCGGATTTGCGATTGCAGCCACGACGATGGTGGGCCAGGGCCTGGGCGCGGGACGGCCTGAGCAGGCGCGGGCCGACGGCTATCTGGCCCAGCGCATGGCAATCCTGTTCATGAGCGCAATGGGCGTCCTCTTCTTCATCTTCGCCGCGCCGATCCTCGACCTGTTTATCGACGACCCGGAAGTCGTACAACTGGGTATCTGGCCGTTGCGGCTGGTCGCGTTCTCCCAGCCCGCCCTGGCAACCAGTATGGTGCTCTCCGGCGGCCTGCGTGGGGCCGGCGACACGCGCGCCACGATGGTCATCACCACGGTGGGCCTGTGGTTCGTCCGGCTGCCGCTGGCCATGCTGCTGACCGGGCCCCTCGGTTTGCTCGGCGCATGGATTGCAATGGGGCTCGACCTGCAGCTGCGCGGCACAGCCGTCTTCCTGCGCTTTCGCAGCGGCAGGTGGGCCAAGATCAAGGTTTGAGGATGAAGGTGTAACTATGAAGCTGCGAGACGTCCTGATCAACTCTGCGGAGCAGCGGCCGCGGGCTGGCGTGCGCCTGGCGCTGCACCTCATCCTGCTGGTCGCGTTCGTGTTGCTCTTCGAGTTCGCTGCGGTCCTGCTTATCGTCGCGACGCGCGGCGGCGTCGAGAGTATGCAGGGCCAGGTGCTTCAGGCCGCGTCTGTGCTGTTAGCGACGACGTTCTCTGTGCAACTGGCGCGGCGCCTTGTCGACCGGCGGAGCCTGGCCGGGCTGGGCTTGCAGCGCGAACGGGCGGGCCGCGACCTGCTGTTCGGCATCGGCATCGCGGGCGCAATGATGGCGTTCATCTATATCAGCGAGCTGGCGCTCGGGTGGATACGCTTTGAGGGATATGCGTGGCATGTACCCGCAACCGACTGGGTGCCCGACATCCTTGGTTGGGTGGCCGTCTTCCTGATGGTGGGCTGGTACGAGGAACTGCTCAACCGGGGCTACTGGCTGGTTAACCTGTCGGAGGGGCTTAACCGGGTCCTTGCTGCACTCATCACCAGCCTGGCCTTTGCCCTGCTGCACGCCAACAACCCGTCGGCGTCCTATGCCAGCACTGCGGGCCTGTTCGTCAGCGGACTCTGGTTCGCGTACACGGCCTTTGCATCCCGCGGGCTGTGGCTGCCGGTCGGCGCGCACATCGGCTGGAACATCTTCGAGGGGGTGGTCTTCGGCTTCCCGGTCAGCGGACTGACCA
>DAOUGK010000239.1:0-4895 GCA_034429055.1 Anaerolineae bacterium
GGCAGAGAGGTCCTCTCCCGCGCTGATGCGACCGGCTACCGTAACGGCAGACTCATCCGCCAGCAGAGCGGCCAGCCCGGCACGGGCCAGCGCATCATCAGCCACAATCAGCACAGCAGGTCGGGCAGGCATCTACGCACGCTCCGGCAGGATGTCCACCACGAGCACGTCCGGCTGGCACCAGAGGCGCACCGGCGGCTCTGCGGAGCCGACGCCCGCGGTGACGAACAGGTGCGTGCCGTTGATGACGAAGCGGCCGTGATCGAACCGGCGGCCGTAGTTGGAAGGGACCACGAGCGGACCGAGCAGCGGCAGGCGCATCTGCCCGCCGTGATAGTGCCCCGCAAAGATGGCTGCGTAGCCGCGGCCGCTCAACCGGTAGATGTTATCGGGCGTGTGCGTCAGCATCAGCGCCAACTCCCCGGTCGCGGGAGCCACAGGCTGCCACGCCGCACGGGTCCACGGCAGCTCGCAACCGGCAACGAGGACGGGCCGGCCCGCGATCTCCAGCCGCGCACTCCCGTTGCCGAGCAGAAGCACGCCCGCCGAGCGCACCGTCTCTGCTACAATCTCGGCCCCGGCCCAGTCATCGTGGTTGCCCAGCACCGCGAATGTGCCGTAGCGCCCGCGCGCCAGCTCCAGGACCCCCGGCAGCAGCGGCGCATACTGCGGATAGCTCACGAAATCGCCGGTGATGAACAGGAGGTCCGGCTCCTGCGCGGCGACCTGCCGCATGGCGGACTCGAAGTAGCTCAGCGGCAGGTGGCTGTTGACATGGAAGTCGCTGACGTGAGCGATGCGCAGCCGCGGTCCCTGCCAGCCCGCGACCGGCAGTTCGTAGCGGCGAAGCGCCAGGTCGGTGGTCGTGTCCGGCCGTGCGAACGCAACACGGACGTTCTCTTCATGCACCGGCGGCGCGCCCCGGCTGTGACGCCGCAGCCGCCAGCGCCGCACCTCGCCCACAGCCGCGACGGCCAGCACCGCCACCGGCGCGGCCAGCCAACGAGTTCCGGCAGCGCGGTAGCCCGTGTACGCAGCGGCCGCGCCCGTCGCCAGCGCGCCGATGCGGATGCCGGGGCTCTTGTATGGCCCGTCGCGCGCCTGGATGAGGCGGCGGTTGAGGATGTAGAGATAGAGCGACGCGCTGGCGAGCAGCCAGATGAGCGCGGAGATAAAGAGGTGCAGCCCCAACCGCCCCTTCGACTGCGTGCGTTGCTGCGCAACCCTCATCCGCTCAGGGTGCTTCACCATATGCATCGTCTACGCCAGCTCCGCAGCCAGGCGCACCGTCGCGAACTGGATATCCACGGTGTCCTCGATGTTGCGCGCGTAGCCGCCGCCCATCACCACTGCAACGGGCAGCCGCCAGTGCCGGCAGCGGTCGAACACGAGCCGGTCCCGCGCGGCCAGCCCGGCCTTGCTCAGCGCGAGGCGGCCCAGCGTATCGCCCTCGTAAGGGTCTGCCCCGGCCAGGTAGATCGCCAGGTCGGCCTGCGCCGCGGGCAGCACATAATCCAGCGCATCCTCCAGCGCGGCCAGATAGGCCGCATCCCCCGTGCCGTCCGGCAGCTCGACATCCAGGTCGCTCTGTTCCTTGTGGAACGGAAAGTTCTTTGCGCCGTGGATGGAGAAGGTGAAGACGGTCGGGTCCGCGGCGAGGAGCGCGGCCGTGCCGTTGCCCTGGTGAACGTCGCAATCGATGATGACGACGTGCTCCGCTCTGCGCTCGCTCTGCACGACCCGCGCGGCGACTGCGACATCGTTGAAGACACAGAACCCCTCGCCGTGATCCGCAAAGGCATGGTGCGTGCCGCCGGTCAGGCTGACGGCCACGCCAGTGCTGCCGTTCACGGGGGCGTCCAGCGCGGCCCGACATGCGGCGATGGTGCTGCCCACCGAGCGGCGGCTCCGCTCCACCAGTTGCGGCGACCAGGGAAATCCGATGCGCCGTACCTCGCGCTGGCTCAGCGTGCCGTTCGTCACCTTATCAATGTAGGCTGCGTCGTGGATCAGACACAACTGGTCGATGGTGGCGGCTTCCGGGACGGCCAGCTCGCACGGCGGCACAAACTCGCGCTGCACCCGCTGGCGGAGCAGGGCATACTTCGGGATGGGGAAGCGGTGGCCCTCCGGCAGCGGATAGGTGAATTGGTCGATGTGGAACGTCTTCACTATCGCTGGCACTGCGGGCAGAAGTGCGTGCTGCGCTGCGTGACGCGGATGCGCTCGATCGGTGCGCCGCAGCGCGGGCACGGCCGGCCCGTCTGCTGGTAAACGCGCAACTGTTCGCGAAACGCGCCCTCTGTGCCGTAGGGCGTGCGATAGTCGCGCAGGAGAGTCCCGTTCTTGTCGATGGACTCGTTCAACACGGCCTGAAGCGCGGCGTGCAGCGCGACGATCTCATCGTCCGTGAGCGACGCGCTGTTGCGCAGGGGGTGAATGCCCGCGCGAAACAAGGCTTCGTCCGCATAGATATTGCCGATGCCGGCCACCGCCGTCTGGTCCAGCAGCAGCGCCTTGATCGCGGTGCGCCGCCTGCGCAGCCGGGCCGCGAGCACCTCCGGGGTGAAGTCCCAGGCCAGCGGCTCCGGGCCCAGCTTGCCGGTCACGGCGCTCGTGTCGCCGACCAGCCAGACGCGGCCGAACTTGCGCGCATCGGTGAACACCAGCCGGTCGCCGTCTGCCAGATCGAAGCGGGCGCGCACATGATCGTTCTCTCCTGCCGGGTCGGCGTGAGGGACTACGGTCAGGTTGCCCGTCATGCGCAGGTGGACGATGAGCGTGTCGCCGGAATCCAGCAAGATCAGGATGTACTTGCCGCGGCGGCCTACTTCTACGACCGTCTGACCGGCCAGCCGCGCCGCCAGCGTGTCGGGGTCGGGGGTCGCAAGCGTGCGCGGCCAACCGATGGATGCGCCGGCAAACCGCCGCCCCACCAACTGCGGCCGCAGCTCGCGGGCCACGGTCTCGACTTCGGGGAGTTCAGGCATGGTTCCTCAAGACAACATAAGCCACAGAGGACACCGAGGACACCGAGAGTTGAGCATCTGCGGCTCAGGATCGCTCTCTATCCTCTGTGTACTCTGTGGCTAAACTGGTTCCACCTTGATAACTACGGCCGAGACCTTCGAGGTCTGCGAGACCTCGAAGGTCTGCCAAGCGGATTCCATTCTGGAATCGGTTTAGTAATCGTACCGCCACAGCCAGGACTACGGGCTGAAGATCATTCTCCTACCGCCGCACGACGTCCAGTTCAGCCTCACGCGGCAGGGGCAGCAGCCCGTAGGCCGAGCCATCCACCCCGCGCAGCGTCAGCAGCCAGCCGGAGCCGGTGTCGTGGCGGCTGATGATCTGCCGGTTCGAGACCCAGCGCGGGTCGTATACGCTGACCATGTTGCCGAGAAGCTGCGGCTTGCGGCTCGCATTGCCGACGTAAACCTGGTAACCATCCTGATAGAGGAAGCTCAGGCTATCCGGCGACCAGCTCAGGAACATGCCGTTCATCAGCGTTCCGTAGAGCTGCGCGGCGGCGCCATCCGGGCCGGCCAGATACAGTTCATAGGCTTCGCCGGCATCACCGACTGCCCGCGTGTAGGCCAGCCGGGAGCCATCCGCAGACCAGTGTACCTGGATTGCATCCACCTCGCCGGCCACGACCGCCTCCCCGTTCACGGGGACGCGATAGAGCGTCGCACCGTTCATTGCGCTGACCACGGTGGGGCCGGTCGGATCCGCAGCCGGAATGGCAACCCACAGGCTGCGGCTGTTGGACATCCACTGCACCTGGCTGTCATACATCGGCTTGGCAGGGCTGGCCGGGAAGGTCAGCGCCACTCGTCGCTCGCGGCCATCCGCGCTCAGCAGCGTCAGCGTACCCTGCGGCTCCGCTTCCGTGCCGTATTGCAGCAGGGCGAAGCGCGTGCCATCCGGCGAGTAGAGCGGCATGTATGCGCGGCCCATGTCGGTCACATAAGTCAGGTCACCGGTTGCGACGTCCAGCCGCCAGAGCTCGGTGCGCGGCAGCGCGCCTTCCACGGGTACAGCCACCAGGTTGACGGCCAGGGCCGCCTGCCGGGGTATCCAGCGGTAACTCTGCAACATGCGCGCAGTGTAGCCCGCGCCGAGGTTCTCCTGGGGCAGCACGCGCTCATCCAGCAGCTGCCGCGGCTCGGAGCCATCCCAGCGTACGACCCACAGTTCGGCATAACCCTCGCTGGCATCCTTGTAGGCAATCCAGGCGCCATCGGACGAAATGACGGGCGTCACGGCCATCTTCGCGTCGAGCAGCTTGCGCGCGCCCCCGGCCCGGTCAACAGCCCACACGGATGCAAAATCGGTAAAGGCGACCCGCGCGCCCGCGGGCAAGGCATCCCGCACGGCGGCCGTCTCGGGCAACGGTGCAGGCGTCAGGACTGCGCCCGGCACAACAGGCTCGTCGCCTGCGCCGCCGCCAAACCCGCCGCCGCCCATGCCCAGCGGCGCCTGACTTTCGGCAGCGCCCACCGGCCCGGCCTTCGCAGCCGGTTGTTCCGGCGCAGTCGTCGGGGCCACCGCCATGCGGCCGGCATCCGGTGCGGCTGCGTCTGCCGGCGTGCCGGTCGGCGTGCCGCTGGGCGGCCCTTCAGCGGCCGCAGCCGCCATCGCGGCAGGCGCCTCAGGCGTCGATACGTCCTCCGTCGGCTCAGTAGTGGGGACACCCGCATCCGCGGGTGCGCTTTCCTGGGCCAGGGCAGCCGCCGGCGCATCCTCTGTCGCGGGCGCGGGCGCTTCCAACACCGCAGCCGCAGCTCCCGCGCTCTCGGTTTCAGCTTCGGCGGGCGACTCGAGGGCTGCCGGCGCGGCTTCCCCAGCCATAGGCGCGACAGCCGCCGGCCCGGCCTGGGTCGCGGCCGGCG
>DAOUGK010000240.1:0-3438 GCA_034429055.1 Anaerolineae bacterium
GATCGTAAAAATCCTGCTCGGCTTGCAGCACGCCCGCGCCCTGGTAGTACAGGTCGAGAAAGCTTTGCAAGTCGCCGAAGTCGTAGGCCCGGCGCAGCGCCCCACCCCGTCACCGGACCGCTGCCACAGATACCAGGCGGAGGCGCGGTCGCGGTCCGTGCCGTGTTCCACGGCGCAGAGCTGGAACCCAGGGGTAAACAGGACAAGATCCGCCGCCCCCACACCCGCGGCCCCGCCTTCCGCGTGTGCGTCACGGCAGAAGGCATAGAGCAAATAGTAAGCGCCCGGCGCCAGGTGACGCGCCAGGGAAGCGACATAGCGGGGCCTGCGCTCGACAGGCAGGCTGTGAAAGCAGCCCACATCGAGTGCGAAGGTCGCGGTCAGGCGCAGGAAACTCAGGTCGGCCACGTCGCCGCGCAGAAAGTAAGCGGGCAGCGCCTCTGCGTGCGCCTGTGCGGCCGCGCGGGCCAGCGCACGCTGGGCGATGTCCACACCGGCGACCCGGAAGCCGTGCCGGGCAAGATAGCGGCTGCTGACCCCGCTGCCGCAGCCCAGGTCCAGCGCCCAACCCGGCGTCAGCCGCCCCGACGCAACGAGCGCCACGACTTCCGGCGGCACGATGCCCGTGTCCCAGGGCGTCTCACCGCTGTCGTAACGAGCATCCCACCACGCGGGCGAACCATGTTCCGGGCCTGTGGGGTCGAGCTCAGCCATCGGGCGAGGCAAACTCAGCCAGCACGGGGAGGTGATCCGAGGCAGTGCGGGCGATCGGGTCATCGAAGGGCCGGCACGCCAGCAGGCGCTCCGCGGCCGCGGCCGAGGCGAAGATGTAATCGATACGGCGCTCAGGGTCCGCAGCCGGGAAGGTGGCCCCAGCCGGTGCGCCGGCAGCCTGCCGGAAGCGGCCGTAGGCATCCGTATATCCGGCCTTCTGGACCTGGTCGATCAGATCAAAGGCCGGGACGGGCCAGTTCTGCGCCTGCTGGTATGCCGCCAGCCGCTCACGCGCCACGGCAGACGGGTAGTCGGCAGCCGCCAGCGCATTGAAATCGCCCAGCAGCAGGTGCGGTCGCGCCCGGTCTCGCTGCAGCCAGGTCAGCGCCGCAGACCACTGCTCCAGCCGCAGCGCCTCGACGCGGTGATCCAGGTGAATAACGTAGACCGTCAGGGGCCGGCCGGAGGGCATGAGGACCCGCACCTCCAACAGCCCGCGCTTGCCGTAGGAAGTCATGGGCGCAAGATGGTGCGCGGCAAAGGCCAGGACCGGCCAGCGCGAGAGCAGCGCATTGCCGTAGGGCGGATGGTCGTGGGGGCTATCGGGCCGGCCCTGCGCAGGCTGCGTAGGGCCGAAGGCCCAGTGCATCCCCAACCGGGCGGCCAGGTCAAGCAGGGCCGGTGTGCCGACCGGCTGGGGGTGGAACACCTCGTTCAGCCCCACCAGGTCCGCGCCGCTGTCCGCGATGACCTCCGCCACCTGCGCGACATTCGGTGCGCCTTCCGCGGTACGCCAGCCGTGGACATTGTAGGTCAGGACCTTCATGACATCACTCCCCTGCGCCTCGCGGAGCATCCTGAGCAGAAACGTAGGACGGGTTGCCAACCCGTGCTACAAGCCCGTTTGCAGGGCAGGGCAACCCGCAGTTTGGGCCTCACGTAATCGAAGATGAATTTTGCGTTTCCAGGATACCTATGCGGGCAGGGCCTCGCCCTGCGGCCACGCCCATTCTACGATCAACGGACGGTGGTCAGAGGCCTGGTGCATCACATCGCCGCCCAACGCATGTGCGGAGCGCAGTCCGTGGGCCCAGCGCAGCGGCAGGAACAGGAAATCGATGCGCACCAGCGGGGAGTGCGACGGGAAGGTGCGGCCAGAACCGTTGCCTACCGCGTGGAAGGCATCCTGATAGCCGGCCGCGGCCAGCATCCGCAGCACCGGCGGCAGCAAAAGGCGCGTATTGCGTCCCAGAAATCCCGGCGTGTTGAAGTCACCGACGAGGAAGTGGGGGCCGTGCTGCGCCATGCGCTTCAGCACGCCCTGGATCTGCAGCAGCCGCGTGCCCTCGAAGGCGTGATCCAGGTGGGTGACGAAGGCGGTCAGGTCGCGGGCCGCGCCGCCGGCGAGTGTAGCGCCGAGCAGCGAGCGCTGTTTACTGCTCGGCAGGCGGGGCAGCAGCGTATTGGTCACGTCGCGCAGAGGGAAACGGCTCAACAGCGCGTTGCCCACCGGCCCCTGCCAGTCGGGACCGTGGTCGAGCCAGCCGCTCGGCCCGAAGGCATACCGCATGCCCAGCTTCTCCGCCAGTTCGGCCAGCGGCGCGTACGTCCGCCCGTTCATGGTCACAGGATGCAGGACCTCGTTCAGCCCGACGACATCCGCGCCGGCATCGCAAATAACGCTCGCCAAACGGTCCAGATCAAGGCGTTGATCTCGTCCGGCCCACCGGTGGATGTTATAAGTCATCAGGCGCACCGGGGCCGTGTCCCGACGATTCTCGGGGAGTCTGGATGTCCGCAAGAAGGATTCTCCACACATGAATAGCAGCGCCGAACCCGTGGTGGCTCCGACGCTGCACACTGGCCTAGTCTAGCACATTTCCGAGATACTTCAAAACCGTCATCCACAGCTTAAGTGAACAACCTTGTGAATAGCATTACGCCTTACCCACATCTATCCACAGGCAGCGTCTGGCCATGTAACCGGCCGCGGCAGCCGTCGCGTACGCTGGACACTACATCTGGGCGCGTGCCCGATTTCACACGCGAGATAGAGAGCGCATGGACATCGCCCGCACCGGATTCGATGCCACCTGCGGGCGGCAGGTTACTCACAGGCGACACACACGCCGCTGCGAAACGAGCAGGCGATATGTAGTGCCTCCTCCCGCGACCAAACCCACCAATCGGGGTGGGCTGGTGCAGTTCCGCGCATACTGCTCAAGTTGTACACATATCCCCAGGCTCTACTACAACGATTAACCTTTCATAACCTTCTGAGAAATATGTTCATGTGACAAGCCCTGCGGCCTGGATTTGTCAACCTTAATATTAGCGCAAATCTATTGACAGACCGCGGTAACTCTGCTATATTGAATCTGCCACTTGAGAAGGACATCGAAAATAGCAGTGTAAACTCATGAATCGACCGCAAAGCCGTAGAGGGATAGGATCCAAAGCGGGACTGGCAGGGAAACAGAGGTACAGCTGAGAAATCGGTTACGGAACAAGTGGTAAGAGAGCCCCGAGAAATCGAACGGCGATTCTAAGCTCGAAGCTGACCAGGAAACTGGCATTCTCGCAGGTCTGTAGTAAGGGTAACGTCTGCGTAAGGCGAAGTTCAGAACGAGACCTCCACGAGAATAAAAAGCGAGCAAGAGATCGGGAAAGCCAGACGGTTGCTTGGGGCCTCTTCTTTTAAGCCCCTGATAGGCTGGTCGGTTA
>DAOUGK010000241.1:0-25297 GCA_034429055.1 Anaerolineae bacterium
GGCGGCGTGGCGCTGCTCGCGGGCCTGCTCTTCGTCAGCGCCGTCGCGGGCGGCACCGACTACGCCACCATCCTCCGCAGCGGCGACATCCTGCGCAGCAGCCCGGTCTACGGCGTGATGCTCGTCTTGGTCGCGTTCGGGGCCTTCACCAAGAGCGCGCAGGTCCCTGCGCACATCTGGCTGCCCGACGCCATGACTGCGCCAACCCCCGCCAGCGCGTATCTGCACTCCGCGACGATGGTCAAGGCCGGCATCTACCTGCTGGCGCGCATGAACCCCGCGCTGGGTCTCACCGAGGCCTGGTTCTGGCTCCTCACCAGCTTCGGCCTGCTCACGATGCTGACCGGCGCCTACCTCGGGCTCAAGAAGCGCGACATGAAGAGCCTGCTGGCCTACTCCACCGTCAGCCAGCTCGGCGTCCTGGTCATGTTGATCGGCGACGACACCTCCAACGCGTTCAAGGCGCTGGTCATCAGCGTGGTCGCGCACGCGCTGTACAAGTCGGCCCTCTTCCTCGTCGCCGGCATCGTGGACCACGAGGCCGGCACGCGCGACCTCGACCGCCTGGGCGGCCTGCGCCGCGCCATGCCCTTCACCTTCGCCGTGGGCGCCGTCGCCGGCCTCTCGATGGCCGGCCTGCCGCCCATGTTCGGCTTCCTGGCCAAAGAGACGCTGCTGGCCTCCGTGACCCATCCCAGCCTCCCCCCGGCCGGCGTCGCATTGCTGGCGGCTGCCGCCGTGGCCGCGGGCGCGCTGATCCTGGCCCAGGCCGGCACGTTGATCTGGGAGGCATTCATGGGCGGGCCGCGCGATCCCCACGTGCACGCGCATGAAGCGCCCCGCTGGATGATCGCCATGCCCGCGGTGCCGGCGCTGCTGTCGCTGGCGTTGGGCCTGCTGCCCGAGCCGGAGGGGCTGGCAACCTTCTTCGCGAACGCCGCGGCCGCCGCGTATGGCGACACCGTCAAGGTATCCTTGGCGCTCTGGACGGGCATCAACCCACCGCTGATCCTGAGCATCGTGGCCGTCTCGCTGGGCCTGGTACTATGGACCTTCCGCGCCCGTGCGCGTGCCCTGCAGCAGCGCGTGCCTGAGCGCATCAGCTTCAACGCCTGGTATGCCGCCGCGCTCCGGCTGCTGGAGCGCGGCGCCTACATCGCGACGCGCACCCAGTCGGGCCAGCTCCGCCGCTACCTCGCGACGATGCTGGGCAGCCTCGTCGTGCTGATGTTGCTGTTCGGCCGCATGCCGCTGCCTACGACCATCCCGCCGTTCACCCTGGATGAGCTCACGATCCTGCGCGTCTTCACCCTGGGCCTCGCGACCGCCGCCGCCGCGCTCAGCATCTTCCTCCGCCGCGATTTCAACGCCATCCTGGCGTTAGGTGCGTCGGGGTTGAGCGTGGCCGTCATCATGGTCCTGGAGCCTGCGCCTGACGTGGCGCTCGTCCAGATCGTGGTCGACATCCTCAGCGTGGTGATCCTCGTGCTGGCGCTGACGAGCCTGCCGCGCGAACAGCGCCGTCGCGCCTGGGAGCTGACCTTCAAGCAGAGCCGGGCCGGCCTGGTGCGCGATGCCATCCTTGCGGCCGCGGGCGGGTTCGCCGTGATGATCCTGACCTTCGTCGCGCTGACCTCCCGGCCGCGCGTGAGCGTCGTCACCCCGTATTTCGAAGCCAATGCCAAGCCCCTCACCGGCGCGGCCGATATCGTCGGCGCCATCGTGATCGACTTTCGCGGCTTCGACACCCTCATCGAAATCGCCGTCTTCGGGCTGGCAGGGTTGGGCGTCTATACGCTGCTCCGCTATGCCGCCCGCGCGGATTGGGGGAAAGGCAAACCGGCAGCCGCGGCGACCGGGACCCCGGCGGCTGCAATCCTCGCTGACCAACCCGTCGCCCACGGCCCGGAACACGAGTATGGCCTGGGCGACGAAGAACACGATCATCGCATCATGGGCATCGGCGGGCTCCGGCCCTCACCGTTCGTACGCGTCCTGGCGCATGTCTTGCTGCCGGTGACGCTGATTCTGGGCTCAGTGCAGATGATGTACGGCCATGACCAGGCCGGCGACGGCTTCACCGCGGGCGTCATCATCAGCCTGGCCATCGCGTTCTGGTATGTGGTGTTCGGCTACGAAGAAACACGGCGACAGCTGCCGTGGTTGCGGCCCTTCAATCTCATCGGTGCGGGGCTGCTGCTCGTCATCCTGGATGCCGTCCTGGCCGCCGTACTGACCGGCTCGTTCTTCGCCAACCTCGACTACGGTAAGATGCTCGGGCTGCCGCTGCCGAGGGGCTTCGCACTCAGCACTTCGTTCATCTTCGAGGCGGCCATCTGCCTGACGGTGCTCGGCGGCGCGTCCATGACCCTGGGCGCGTTGGGCCATCCGAAGGATGCGCCGGCAGAGCAGTAGGCCGGCCATCCAGCTTTGTTGATACAGGAAGACCAGGAAGCACTATGGATCTGCTCAAGGCGCTGACCATCGGCGCGATGTTCGGGGTGGGCATCTTCCAGATGTTGCGCCGCAACGTGATCCGCTCCACCATCGGGCTGATCATCATCTCGAATGCGGTGAACCTGTTCCTGCTGTCCACCGGCGCGTACCAGGGCCTGGTCGCAGCCTACGTCAACGAGACCGGCCAGCGCAGCGACGCGCTGCCCCAGGCGTTGGTGCTCACTGCGATCGTCATCAGCATGGCCGGATTCTCGCTGGTGCTGGCGCTGCTCTATGTGCTCTCGACGCGCTATCATACCGCGGACTCGGATGAGATCTCGGAGTTGAGAAATTGAGCGACGAACGCAGCAGCCCCTGGCGTGTGACACGGCTCGCAGGATCGGTGAGGCCCTGACACTGTGAACGAACACCTCGTTTTGCTCCCGATCCTCATCCCGCTGACCGGCGCAGCCGTTGGGCTGCTGGTCTGGCGCTGGCCGCGCATCCAGCGCGCGTGGTCGTTCGGCACGCTGCTCACCTCATTCGCCGCGGCCGTCGTGTTGTTGCAGACCGTGTGGGTGCGCGGGCCGGTCGTGTTTCAGTTGGGCGGCTGGGTTGCGCCGTTCGGCATCGGGTTAGTGGGCGACCTGTTGGGTGCGAGCATGGTCGTCATGGCCCAGGGGGTCATGGTGACGGGCATGCTCTACGCGCTGGGTTGTCGCGATAAGTGCGTCACCTACCCCGCGTTCTTCCCGCTCTTCCTGACCCTGACCACCGGCCTGACGGGCACGTTCCTGACCGGCGACATCTTCAACCTGTTCGTATTCGCCGAGCTGCTGGTGGTGTCGGGCGCGGTGCTGACGGCTATCTCCGACGACCGCTACGGCGCGGAGGCCGCGTACAAATACTTCTTCATCAGCCTGTTCGCGGCCATCTTCCTGCTCAGTGCGGTGGGCGCGCTGTACGTCTCCTACGGCACCCTGAACCTGGCCGACCTGGCCCAGCGCATCCTGCTGCAGGCTCAGGCGGGGGCCGCGCTGCCGCCCTTACACTCGATGGCCGTGGTGCTGATGTTCGTGTTCTTCATGGCGAAGAGCGCCGTCGTGCCGCTGCACTTCTGGCAGCCCGACTTCCACACCGCCTCGCCGACACCGATCAGCGCGATGCTCTCGTCCGTGGTGGTGAAGCTGGGCGTCTACGGCTTCCTGCGCATGACCACGCTGCTCTTCCTGCCCCAGGCCGCCCCCCTGAAGGGGCTGCTGGTCGTCCTGGGCATCGCCGGCATCCTGTTCGGGGGGTTGGCCGCGTTGGGCACGCACAACGCCAAACGCATGCTGGCTTACTCGACCCTGGCGCAGATCGGCCTGATCCTGGCCGGCATCGGCTGGGGCACGCCGGTTGCGCTGGCCGCGGCGCTCGTGCTGACGGTCAATCACAGCCTCATCAAGGCCGCCCTGCTGATGCTGGCCGGCGCAGTTGCCAGCCGCGCGCCCATCAAATCCGCCGCATTTGCGAATATCACCGGCGTTGGCAAGACGCTGCCCTACATGGGCGGGCTGTTCCTGCTGGGCGGCCTGGCGCTGGCCGGCATCCCGCCCACCAACGGCTTTGTCGGCAAGCTGGCCCTGTTCCGCAGCGGCGTGCTGGCCGGGGAGTACCCCGCGCTCGCGATCATCGGCGTGGCCGGCATCCTGACGCTGGTCTATGTGGTGCGGGCCTTCCAGCTCATCTGGTGGACGCCGCCTGCGGAGGGGGTCAAAGCCAAGGCGGGCGGTGACAACCTGCTGGCCCCGACCCTGCTGATTGGCCTGTGCCTGCTGCTCGGGCTGTGGGCCGAGCCGCTCCTGCGCCTGGCGAACGCCACAGCGGCCTGGCTGGGCGATCCGACCCTGTATATCACGGCCGTGCTGGGGCGCTAAGGCAGACAACTATGCACTATATCCGCACCATTCTCATCCTGCTGGTCATCTACCTGGCGTTGACCGGCAACCTGCAACTCAGCAACATCGTGCTGGGCATCCTGGTAGCCGCGGTTGCAGCGCTGCTGTTGCCGCCCCGACCGGGCCGCATCGACGTGCGTAGACTGCCGGCCGCACTCTGGGCCACCATCCGCTATATCGCGATCCTGGCGGCCGATGTGGTCAGGAGCGGCATCGGTGTGGCGCGCATCGTGCTCGACCCCAAGCTGCCGATCCAGCCCGGCATCGTGGCGATTCATTCGGGCTGCAAGAGCGAGCTGGCGACCGCGCTCAGCGCCCATGCGATCTCTATTACGCCGGGTGAGCTGGTGCTCGGCATCGACGATAAGGGCGTCCTGTACACGCACTGCCTGGATGCGACGCACGCGGCCCAATACGCGACCGAGGCGCAGGCCCTGCGCCGCAACCTGTTGAGCAAGATTTTCGCCTGACCTGCCCGGCATGCGCTGCCTGGACCGAGAGAAGATGAGCCAAATCCTTTCCAGCGTCCTTGATATCGCCCTGGCGATCCACGTCGCCCTGATCGCGGTATGCGTCTGGCGCGTGTGGCGCGGGGAGAACGTCATCGACCGCCTGATCGGCAGCGACCTGGTGGGCACGCTGATATTGGCCGTGCTGGTGCTGATCGCGCTGATCCTGGTCAACTCGACCTATATCGATGTGGCGCTGGGCCTGGCCGCCCTGGGCTTCGTCGGCACGATCGCGCTGGCGAAATACATCTCGGATCAGCAGATGTTTTAGATGGAACCCGCACCGGGCTGGAGGCAATGGACACACTCTTCCAACTCATCGCCATCATCGCTGTAATCATCGGCACCGCATTCTCGATCGTCGGCGTGGTAGGCTTCGTCCGCCTGCCGGATGTCTACACGCGGCTGCACGCGACCGGCAAGGTGAGCGTGTTCGGGGTCGCGCTGCTCCTGCTCGCCACGGTCGCGCTCACGCCGCTGGAGTTCGGCAAGGGGTTGGTGCTCATCGTGCTCCTGGTCATCGGCGGGCCGGTCACCTCCCACGCCATCGGCTCGGCCGCCCACCGCATCGGTATCCCGATGAAACACGCCATTCGCGATGACCTGGCGGCCATCGAGCAAGGGCCGCGCCGGGACAACGCGGCTCAACGATAGGGTCTGGAAACCGTGAGAGTGCCATGGTCATCATCTTCGCAGTCTTAGCGGGCTTTGTGCTGGCCGTCATCGCGCCGTGGCTGCACCGCATTGCGCGCGGGGCCACCGGCTGGCTGCTCGCGCTGCTGCCCGCCGGGCTGGCGGTCTACTTTGCCAGCCTGCTCGGGTCCGTTGCCAACGGGGAGGCCATCACCATCTCCCGGCCCTGGGCCACGGGGCTGGGCATCAACCTGTCATTCTATATCGACGGCTTGAGCCTGCTGTTCGCGCTCATGATCACCGGCATCGGCGCGCTCGTCATCATCTATGCCGGCAGCTACCTGGCCGGCAAACCGCAGCTCACCCGCTTCTACACGCTGGTGCTGATGTTCATGGCCTCCATGCTCGGCGTCGTCCTGGCCGGCAACCTGATCACGATCTTCGTCTTCTGGGAGCTGACCAGCCTGACCTCCTTCCTGCTCATCGGCCTGGACCATGACCGGCCGGGGGCCCGCGCCGCCGCATTGCAGGCGTTGTTGGTTACAGGCGGGGGCGGGCTCGCCTTGATGGCCGGGCTGCTCCTCCTGGGGCAGATTGGCGGCAGCCTGGAACTGGCGGCGCTCCTCAGCAACGGCAACGCAATCCGCGAACATGCCCTTTACGTGCCCGCCCTGCTGCTGATCCTCCTCGGCGCGTTCACGAAGTCGGCCCAGGCGCCCTTCCACTTCTGGCTCCCGAACGCCATGGAAGCGCCCACGCCCGTCAGCGCCTACCTCCACTCGGCCACGATGGTCAAGGCCGGCGTCTACCTGCTGGCGCGGCTGAGCCCGCTGCTCGGCGGCACCGATGAGTGGCACTACCTCGTCACCGGCGCGGGGCTGGCGACGATGCTCCTGGCCGCGCTCCTGGCGCTCGTCCAGACGGACCTCAAGCGCATCCTCGCCTACTCGACCGTCAGCACGTTGGGCATGCTCGTGCTGCTCCTCGGGCTGGACACGACCCTCTCGGTGAAGGCGGCCATGCTCTTCCTGCTGGTGCACGCGCTGTACAAGGGGGCGCTGTTCCTGGTGGCAGGCATCCTCGACCACGAGACAGGCACCCGGGACATCCGGCGGCTGGGCGGGCTCGCAAGGGCCATGCCTATCACCGCAGCCGCGGCCGTGTTCGCCGCGCTCTCCATGGCCGGCCTGCCGCCCATGCTCGGGTTCATCAACAAGGAACTGCTCTACGAGGCCAAGCTGCAAGCCCCACGCGCGGCGCTTCTGGTCACCGTGGCGGGCGTGGCAGCCAACATGGCGCTGGTCGCCGTGGCCGGGATGGTCAGCCTGCGTCCCTTCTTCGGACGGCGCGGGGACCCCCCCAAGCAGCCCCACGAAGCGCCGCTCGCCCTGTGGTTGGGGCCGGTCGTGCTGGCCGGGCTGGGCCTGCTGAACGGCCTGCTGCCGGAAGCCCTGCCCAGCACGCTGGTGTCCGCGGCGGCGAGCGCAGTGCGCGCACAGCCCACCGAGATCGAACTGGCTCTCTGGCATGGCGTCAGCCCCATCCTCGCCTTGAGCATCCTCACCGTCGTGGTGGGCGCGGCCATCTACGTGGGACGAGAGGCCCTCTACCGTGCGCTCACGCGTTTTGCGCCCTGGGTCATCTCGGTGCTGCGCCATGCGGGCCACTGGGGGCCGCAGCGCGGGTACGACCTGGCATTGCGCGGCCTGAACCGCGTGGCCGGCGCGCAGACGCGTATCCTGCAGAGCGGCTATCTGCGCTATTACCTGATTATCACCATCCTGACGACGGTGGGGTTGGCCGCCTTCGCCCTGGTCACCCGCGGCGGCGTCATCTGGACGCCCGAAGCCAACACCGACGTGCGCTTCTATGAGGTACTGGTCGGCCTGCTCATCCTGGCGGCCACGGTGGTGGCCATCTCATCCTCGTCCCGGCTGACCGCGGTGGCCGCGCTCGGCGTCGTCGGCTACGGTGTGGCGCTCATCTATACCCTGTTCGGTGCGCCGGACCTTGCGATGACGCAGTTTGCCATCGAGACGCTGACCGTGTTCCTGTTCGTGCTGGTGCTCTACCGCCTGCCCCGGTTCGCGCGCTTGACCGCGCGGCCCGCACGGGTGCGCGACGCGGTGGTGGCCCTGTCCGCCGGCGCCCTGATGACCGTCCTGGTGCTGGTGACGACGGCGATGCCGATGGAATCACGGCTGTCGCCCTTCTTTGCCGAGAATGCGGTGCCGCTCGCGCGCGGCCGCAACATCGACAATGTGATCCTGGTCGACTTTCGGGGCCTGGACACCCTGGGCGAAATCACAGTCCTGTCCGTCGCCGCAATCGGGGTGTTTGCCCTGTTGAAGCTGCGTTCGGACAAGTGAACGGGACAAGCACATGACGTCTTTGATTCTCTCCACTGCGACGCGCTACATGCTGCCGCTGCTGCTGCTGTTCTCCATCTTCCTGCTGCTGCGCGGGCACAACGAGCCGGGAGGCGGGTTTGTGGGCGGCCTGGTGGCCGCGGCCGCTTTCGCGCTTTACGCCATCGCGTACGATGTGGCCACGGCGCGGCGGACGCTCGGGATTGACTCACGCACCCTCATCGGGTTGGGGCTGCTGGTGGCCCTGACCAGCGGAGTGATCAGCTTGATCGCGGGACAGCCGTTCATGACCGGCCTGTGGAGCGAGTACGCAGTGCCCCTGCTGGGCAAAGTGGGCACGCCGCTGTTATTCGACATCGGCGTCTACCTGGTCGTCATCGGTGTGACGCTCACCATCATCTTCGGCCTGGCGGAGGCGTAACATGGAGACCTTCCTGGCCTTTGTCATCGGCGGCCTCTACGCCGCAGGCCTGTACATGATGATGCGGCGCAACCTGGTGCGCCTGATTATCGGCCTCGCGCTGCTCGGTCAGGCCGCGAATCTGCTCATCTTCACGCTGGGCCGCCTGACCCGCGGCGAGCCGGCCCTGATTCCTTCCGGCCGCGCCAGTATCGAAGGTCCTTTTGCCGATCCCTTGCCCCAGGCGCTGATTCTGACCGCCATCGTCATCGGCTTCGGTGTCCAGGCATTCGCCCTGGTGTTGTTCAAGCGCGTCTATCAGACCCTGGGCACGGATGACCTCGATGATCTGAAGAGCACGGACACGAACTGATGACGCTAACCCTGGTCCTGCCGCTGATTATCCCGTTGCTCACCGCGATTCTCGCACTGCTGGTCCGGTCGTCGCTGCGCGCCCAGCGCTGGCTCAGTGTCCTGGGCGCGGCCGCGCTGCTGGCTACGGGCCTGGCGCTGCTGTCTTTCGTCTCGCGCAGCGGCATCCAGGTGGCGCAGGTCGGCAACTGGCCCGCACCCTACGGCATCACCCTCGTCGCGGACCTCTTCAGCGCGATTATGGTCGTGCTGGCCGGGTTGATGGGCCTGGCGGTGGCGGTCTATTCGCTGGCCGACATCGATGCGCAGCGCGAACACTTCGGTTACTACCCGCTCCTGCACATCCTGCTGATGGGCGTGTGCGGCGCGTTTCTCACCGGCGACATCTTCAATCTCTACGTCTGGTTCGAGGTGATGCTCCTGTCCTCGTTCGTGCTGGTCGCGCTGGGCGGCGAGCGGGCTCAGCTCGAGGGCGCGGTCAAGTACGTCACCCTCAACCTGATCTCCTCCGCGCTCTTCCTGGCAGCCATCGGCATCCTTTACGGCGTTGTCGGCACGCTCAACATGGCCGACCTGGCCGTCCAGGTCAGGAGCTTCGCGCATCCGGGCCTGCTCACGGCCCTGAGTATGCTGTTTCTCGTGGCGTTCGGCATCAAGGCCGCGATGTTCCCGCTCTTCTTCTGGCTGCCGGCGTCCTATCACACGCCGCCGGTGGCTGTCTCCGCCATTTTCGCCGGGCTGCTCACCAAAGTCGGCGTCTACGCGCTGATTCGCGTCTTCACGCTCATCTTTGTCCGGGACACCGGTTTCACGCACACCGTGATCCTGGTCCTGGCCGGCCTGACAATGGTCACCGGCGTGCTTGGTGCGGTCGCCCAGAACAGCTTCCGGCGCATTCTATCCTTCCACATCGTCAGCCAGATCGGCTACATGATGATGGGGCTGGGCCTCTTTACGCCCCTGGCGCTGGCAGGTTCCATCTTCTACATCATGCACCACATCATCGTGAAAACCAACCTGTTTTTGATCAGCGGCGTAACGCAGCGCATGTACGGCACCGACCAGCTCAAGAAGCTGGGCGGCGTGTATGCGGCCTATCCCGGCCTGGCGGTGCTCTTTCTGATTCCGGCCCTGTCGCTGGCCGGCATTCCGCCCCTCTCCGGCTTCTGGGCCAAGCTCGTGCTGATTCAGGCCGCGCTAAGCGTCCAGGAGTACGTCATTGTGGGGGTTGCCCTGGCCGTCAGCCTGCTCACGTTGTTTTCCATGACCAAGATCTGGGGCGAGGTCTTCTGGAAGCCGGCGCCGGAAGTCCCGGAGACAGCCGATCCGGCGTCCCGCGGCCCGGGCCCGCTCGCGCTGCTGCTGCCCATCGTGGTGCTCGCGCTCATCACCGCAGTCATCGGGCTGACAGTGGAGCCGTTCTTCGCCCTCGCCACGCGGGCAGCCGAACAGTTGCTGAATCCGGATCTGTACATCCAGACCGTGCTGGGAGAGCCATAGCCATGTTGCTCTTGAATGTCTTGCTGGCCCTGGCCTGGGTTGCGTTGACGGGGCAGTTCACGCCCGCCAACCTGGCCCTCGGCTTTGCGCTCGGCTATATCATGCTGTGGGTGGCGCAGCGCGCCAGGAAGCCGCTAAGCTATTTCACCAAGGCGCGCCAGGTGGTGGGCTTCGCCGCCTTCTTCATTTGGGAGATGATTCAGGCTAACCTGCAGGTCACCTACTACATCCTGGCGCCCCACCGCAAGATGCGCCCCGGCGTCATCGCGGTGCCGCTGGACGTGCGCACCGACATGGAGATTACGCTGCTGGCGAACATGATCACGCTGACCCCGGGCACGCTCAGCCTCGACGTGTCGGCTGACCGCCGCGTGATGTACATTCACTCCATGACCCTGGGCGACGACACCGAGCAGTTCCGGCGCCAGATCAAAGACGGCTTCGAGCGCCGTGTTCTGGAGGTGCTCCGATGACCGTGCAGGACCTGGTGGTGTACGTGGCGTTTCCGCTGCTGACCATCGCGGTGATCCTCGCGTTCGTGCGGCTGGTGCGCGGGCCGACTCTGCCCGATCGCGTCGTCGCACTGGACCTGATTGCCACGCTGATGATCGGCATCATCGCCATCTATGCTATCGCAACAGACGAGCCGGTATTGCTGGACCTGGCCATCGTGCTGGCGCTGATTTCGTTCCTGGGCACCGTGGCCTTCGCACACTACATCGAAAGGCGGGCCTGACCATGCTGGAAGCCGTTACGGCCATCCTGATCCTGGTGGGCGCCATCCTGATGTTTCTGGCGGGGCTGGGCATCACGCGCATGCCGGACCTCTTCCTGCGAATGTCCGCCACCACCAAAGTCGCCACGCTGGGGCTGGGCACGATCATGCTGGCCGTCGTCATCTACTTTGAGGACCTGGTGGCAACCTCCCACGCGGTTGCTACCATCCTGTTCGTGTTCCTGAGTGCGCCCGTCTCCGCCCACATCATCGGCCGGGCCGCCTATTTCGCCAGGGTCCCGCTCTGGGAAGGCACGGTCACCGATCAACTGCGCGGCCATTACGATATGGGCACGCACCAGTTGGAGTCCATCGACTTCCCTGACCTCGAAGAGCACCTGCCCGACATGGATATGCGGAAGTTCCTGCTGCCGCCGGCGTCGCCGGTCGCAGGCAGCACCCTCGCCCAGATTGACCTGCGGCAGCGTTACGATGTGACGGTGTTGGCCATCCGGCGGGACGCCGAGATGATCGCCAACCCGGGCGGCGACGAGCACCTCCTGCCGGGGGACGAGCTGATTCTGATGGGCTTGCCGGAGAAGCTGGACGAGGCGGTGGCTGCATTCCGCGAATCATGAATGATAACACTTTGATGAGACACGCTGCCGCAAGTCCGCGGAGGCGGGTCTCCATAGCACTGGGAGGACAACCATGAAAATCACCATCGAGCCGCTGGCGCCGGAGCAGATGAAGCCGATGCCGAAGGAACTCGTCTTCGGCAAGACGTTCAGCAACCGGATGTTCAGCCAGCGTTACACGCCGGCCCTGGGCTGGCACGACGCGGTCATCGGCCCCTACCGGCCTTTCAGCATGGACCCTGCGGCCGCCGTGCTGCACTACGGCCAGGAGATCTTCGAGGGCCTGAAGGCCTACCGCCGGCCCGACGGCCACATCAACCTGTTCCGCCCGTGGGAGAACGCGCTGCGCTTCAACCGCTCCGCCGAGCGGATGGCGATGGCGCAGGTGGACCCCGAGGATCACGTCGAGGCTATTGCCGAGCTGGTGCGGCTGGAACACGCGTGGGTGCCCGCGCAGGACGGCGCATCGCTCTACATCCGGCCCACGTTGATCGCCGCGGATATCGGGCTGGGCGTCCATGCCAGCCACGACTACATCCACTACATCATCGTCGGGCCCGTCGGGCCGTACTTCGCCACCGGCTTCAAGCCCGTCGCCGTCTATGTCTCGCGCGACCACGTGCGCGCGGTGCGCGGCGGCACCGGCTCCGCCAAGACCGGCGGGAACTATGCCGCCAGCCTGTACGTCGCAGAGAAGGTCGCGGCCCAGGGTTATCAGCAGGTGCTGTGGCTGGATGCGGTCGAGCGGCGCTATGTCGAGGAAGTCGGCGCGATGAACATCGCGTTCGTGTACGAGGGCAAGCACATCAGCACGCCCGCCCTCTCCGGCAGCATCCTGCCGGGCATCACGCGCGACTCGGTCCTCCGCCTCGCGCCCGACCTGGGCTACACCATCAGCGAAGACCGCATCGACATCGGCCAGGTGTGGGACGACATTCACGCGGGCCGCATCACCGAAGCGTTCGGCATCGGGACCGCCGCAGTCATCGCGCCGGTCGGCAAACTCGGCGACGACCGCGAGAGCGTTACCATCCACGACGGCGAGGCGGGGCCGGTCGCCCGCCACCTGTACCAGGCGCTCACCGACATCCAGTACGGCCGCGCCGCTGATCCGTACGGGTGGACGTCTACCATCAAGGTTCCGGCCGCCTGAGCGGAACATAAATCGGAGTCGAGGGGCTTTAGCCGGGTTGGCTGGCTGGACACGTACACTCCCCGACGGGCTGCTGCAAGCCCCACGGCTGCGGTTACATGGCGATTAACCAAATAGTCAGGTAACTGCGTCGCGCCGCCGACGCTTGGGCCTGCGGTTTGCAACCGCAGGCCCAAGCGTGCCGAGGCACGCTACGATCTCCGCTGAGCCGACCTGCTTCAGCAGGTTTGACGTATCAGGCTGCGGTTTGCAACCGCAGCCGTAAAGCTATGCCAATGACACAACCTCCCATCAAACGACCGGTGCTGGTTTTGCTCGCGCTGATTCTGCTCGCGGGCTGCGGGCCGCGCAACCCCCAGCCGGCAGTGACGCCCGCTGCGGTGGCCGTGACCGCGACCGCCGAACCCACCGCAACCGCTGAACCTGCACCCACGGCCACGCGCGAGCCTGCGCCCACGGCTATTCCTGCCACGGCGACGCCCGCCGCAACGGCCACGCACACGCCGCCCCCCACTGCGACGGCCACCGCCACCCTGACGCCGACCGTCGAAGTGACCGGCACCGCAACCGCCACGCCCACCTTCGATGCTTCGGCCCCGCTGCGGCTGGAGCAAACGCAGAACATCCTCGTCCTCGGCGCGGACGTGCGGCCAGGGCCGTGGATGATGCACACGGATTCGATCATGCTCGTCGCCATCGACAAGGCTGCGGGCGAGGTCGGCGTGTTGAGCATCCCGCGCGACCTGTGGGTGGAGATCCCGACCTGGGGCGCCGATCGGCTGAACTCGGCCTATTTCGTGGGCGGCTACAAGGACTATCCCGGCGGCGGCCCCGCGCTGGCCGAGCGCGTGGTCGAAGAGGCGCTGGGCGTGCCGGTGGATCATGTCGTGCTCATCAAGATGGACGGGCTGGCGAAGCTGGTGGATGCGCTGGGCGGAATCACGGTCCATCTGGACTGCCCCCTCTACGAGCAGACACCTGACCCGAAGGACCCCAACAAGATGGTCAACTGGACGCTGCCCGCGGGCGATGTCCAGCTTGACGGCGCGACCGCGCGCAAGTTCGCCACCTACCGTTACCTGACGACGGACTTTGGCCGTGCGCAGCGCCAGCAGCAGCTCATCTGGGCCATCCGCGACCGCGCGAGCAGCCTGGACATCCTGCCCCGCCTCCCCGAGCTGTGGAACGCGCTCTCCGGCACGTTCGAGACGGACCTGAACCTGCTGGAGGTGATCGGGCTGGCCCGGCTGGGGCTGGAGCTCAAGGCCGAGAACGTCCACGGCGCGGCGCTCGACCGCGATGTGGTCGAGCAGTTCGTGACGAAGGGCGGCGCAGCGGTACTCCGCTTCAAGGATCAGGCGACGCTCCGCAAACGGCTGAGCGAGTTGTTCGACACCCGGCCCCTGTCCGCCCTGGGCCGCAGCGACCCTGCTGCCTGCCCGCCCAAGCCGAACGGCTTTTGAACCGCTTCCAGGGTGAATCCGACAGGCAAGACCTTCGAGGTCTGCGAGACCTCGAAGGTCTGCCATGTAGATTCCATCGTGGAATCAGTTAAAAGCAGTATCGACCTTCTCAAAATGGATTTGACAAGGGTGCAGGCTTGTGATAGTGTAACACGCGTTCCTGTTACGCATAACTCTCCGTCTGTGCGAACGCATATTCGCGTCCCAACCGTTGTTCCGCCTTTCCCTGTCGGATCCCCAGCGGTACAACCTTCGACTCAAAAAAGGCCGGTGCTGCTAAACGGCCACAGGAGGTGTCACAACGCAAATTGATGCTCCACCATTGCCCAAAGTCAAAACTCCGAACATCGCACATCGTTCACACCAAAGGAGATAGTTCATGAAACGCGTGTATCTGCTGCTCCTGCTCGTACTGATCCCCGTCTTTGTGCTCAGCGGATGCTCCGGTGGCGCCGCTCCGGCCCCTGCGCCGGCCCCCGTCGCCACCGCGGCCCCGGCCGCTGAGGAAGCAGCCCCCGCCGAGGAAGCAGCGCCTGCCGAAGAAGCAGCGCCTGCTGAAGAAGCAGCGCCTGCCGAAGAAGCGCCAGCCGCCGAGGAAGCAGCTCCTGCTGAAGAAGCCCCGGCCGCCGAAGCCCCGGCCGAAGCGCCAGCCGCAGCTCCCGCCGGCGACTTCGCCGCCCCCGGCGCCTTTGTCAACGACCCGAACTCCGGCCGTGACTACAACCTGGCCGATTTCGTGTCGGAGTACGGCGTCACGATCGAGAAGTACAACGAAGCCCCGATGCTGGCCGAGCAGGTTGCCGCGGGCACTCTGCCGCCCGTCGAGGAACGCCTGCCGAAGAACCCCGTCGTCTCCATCCCACTGATGGAAATCGGCAAGTACGGCGGCGACCTGCACTGGGTCGAGTACACCATCGACTACGACCACTACATTCGTCACATCAACGACGTCCATCTGCTTGAGCTGGTCCCCGAGAAGGGCATCGCCATCTACAAGTGGATCGGCGGCAAGATTATGCCGGGCGTCTTCGAAGCCTGGACCGTCAGCGACGATGCCACCAAGTTCACCTTCACCCTGCGTGAGGGTCTGAAATGGTCGGACGGCGAGCCGGTGACCAGCGAAGACATCCGCTACACCATCGAAGACGTGCTTCTGAACACGGACCTCACCCCCGTCATCCCGCAGTGGCTCAACTGGGGCGGCTCGCCGACCAAGTTCGAAGTCCTGGATGACCGCAAGGTCGCCCTCACCTTCGCCCAGCCCTACGGCTTCTTCCTGCCGCAGATGGTGGGCTGGTCATGGCCGCAGATGGTCCGGCCGTCGCACTACCTGAAGCAATACCACACCGCATATACCGACCTGGCGGAACTGGTGCCCGCCATCGAAGCAGCCGGCCTGACGAGTGAAGACTGGGCCCGCTGGTATCTGAACATCGACACCGACTGGACCAACGGTGAGTACTTCGGCCGGCTCAAGGAGTATCGTGACGCGCCCGTGCTCCAGCCCTTTGTCTGGAAGAGCGAACCCCAGCAGGGCGACATGCTGATGGAGCGCAACCCGTACTTCTACAAGGTGGACCCGGCCGGCAACCAGTTGCCGTACATCGACACCATCTCACGCAGCCTGGTCGCAGACCTGCAGGCTGAAAACCTGAAGATCATCTCGGGTGAGACCGATCTCCAGTGCCAGTTCACCCGCCTGTCCGACTACCCCATGTTCGCTGAGAACGCGGATAAGGCCGGCTTCTCGCTGATGGCCCTGCCTGCCTGGCAGGACCAGATGTTGATCTTCCCCTTCAACATGCAGCCGAAGGACGAGAACCTGCAGAAGGCCATCAATGACAAGCGGTTCCGCCAGGCGTTGTCGCTGGCGATCGATCGTGAGGAAGTCAAGAAGTCCATCTTCCTCGACTTCGGCACGCCCAGCGCCTTCGCGCCGGTCTCCGGCAGCCCGTGGTACAAGGACGAGTACCGCGACGCCTTCGCGCAATTCGACGTGGACCAGGCGAACGCACTCCTGGACGAGATGGGCCTGAAGTGGGATGCCAACAACGAGTTCCGCACCTTCGAGGACGGCTCGCGCGTGATCCTGCCCATCGACTACTACGACGTCACCCCGCCCGCGACCCCCGGCGGCGAGCTTGTCCGCGAGTTCTGGAAGGTCATCGGCGTCGACGCGCAGGTCAAGCAGGTCAGCGGCCAGTTGTACTGGGAGATGCAGGGCGCATCCGACAACGGCGGCACCATCTGGTGGGCCAACGGCCTCTCCCCTGCGGACCAGGTCTTCGTCGGCGGCTTCCTGATGACCACCACCTGGTGGAGCTGGCAGAACTCCGACGGCACAACCGGCACCGAGCCGAGCGATCCTGAGGTCATCAAGCTGTTCGACCTCTACAAGCAAATCCGCGCGGCCACCTCTGACGAGGAGCGCCTGCGGATCGGCGACGAGATCTTCAAGCTCCATTCCGAGAACGTCTGGGTCATCGGCACGGTGGCGGACACTCCCATCCCGTTTGTCTATGACAAGAACCTGGGCAATGTCGAAATCGCTGGCGAGCGCGGCTACTACAGCATCTCCACGATGGAGCTCGCCGAGCAGTTCTACTGGAAGTAAACCCGAGCATCGATCCGAAAAACGGCTCTGGCCCTGACGGGCTTTTCGGATAGATACTCCGCTGACCATGTGCCGGGTGGCCTTGCGCTGCCCGGCACCCCCTTACTGAGGAATTGCCATGTTCGCATATATCGTGAGACGTTTCCTCTACATGATCGTGCTCCTCTTGCTGCTGGCAGTCACGACTTTTATCATTATCCAGTTGCCGCCTGGGGACTACCTGACGCAGTATATTCAGAGCCTGGAGCAAAGCGGCCAGAGGGTGGATGCATCCGAGGTGGCCTCTCTCAAGCGACAGTACGGGCTGGACCAGCCCATGACCGTGCAGTTCCTCCGCTGGTTCACAGGCATGTTCGAGGGCCGCTTTGGGACTTCGTTGCAGTGGCGCCGTCCCGTGGCCGAGATCATCGGCGACCGGCTCTATCTTACAATGATCCTCAACGTCTTTTCGCTGGGCTTTACATACATAGTGGCCATTGCCATCGGCATCTATTCGGCGACGCACCAGTACTCAGCGGGTGACTACGCTTTCACCACGCTGGGTTTTATCGGCCTGGCAACGCCAGGCTTCCTGCTGGCGCTCGTCGTCATGGTGTTCTTCAACCAGGTCTTTGGCTTCAGCGTAGGGGGCCTTTTCTCCCAACAGTACGCGATGGCGCCGTGGAGCATGGATAAGGTCATTGACCTGCTCAAACATATGATCGTGCCCATCGTGATCATCGCGTTCGGCCAGACCGCGGGCCTGATTCGCGTCGTGCGCGGCACCCTCCTGGACGAGCTGCGCAAGCAGTACGTCATCACCGCGCGCACGAAGGGCCTGCCCCAGAGCAAGGTCCTCTTCAAATACCCCGTGCGCGTGGCGCTCAACCCCGTCATCAGCACGGTCGGCTGGCTCCTGCCTGCCCTTGTTTCCGGCGGAACCATCGTCGAGATCGTCCTTTCGCTTCCAACGGTGGGCCCCCTGCTCTACTTTGCCCTGAGCAGCCAGGATATGTATCTGGCGGGCACCCTGGTGCTGTTCCTGGGGCTGCTCACCATCATCGGCACCTTCATCTCTGATATGCTGCTGATGGTGGTGGACCCGAGAATCCGATTCGAGCGGGCGAGGTAAACCATGACGGACACAGCACTCACCCCCAGCGTGCCGCGGCGCAAGCCGAGCGCCGAAGAACGCTACTACATGGCCTCCCAGTGGGAGCTCATGCGCCGCAAGTTCAGGAAGCACAAGCTTGCCAATGTCAGCCTGGTGGTCCTCATACTGCTCTATCTCGGGGCCATCTTCTGCGGCTTCATCGCGCCGTACAGCACGGACAAACGGGATTCCGACTACCTGTACGCGCCCCCCCAGGGCATCACCTTCCGCAATGCAGAAGGCAGATTTGGCTTGCAGCCTTACACCTTCGGCTTCGACCGTGAGCGCAACCCGAAGACCCTCAAGCTGGAGCTGACCGTCAACGAGGAAAAGCGGTTCCCGGTCCGCTTCTTCGTCAAGGGAGAGCCGTACAAGATCCTGGGCATTCAAGCCGACGTGCACCTCTTCGGCGTCGAGGCGCCGGGCTATCTCTACCTCATGGGAACCGACAAGCTGGGCCGCGACATCTTCTCGCGCATCTGGTATGGCGCCCGCGTGTCGCTCACCATCGGCCTGATCGGCGTGGCGCTGAGCTTCATCCTCGGCTGTCTCATCGGCGGCATCTCCGGGTACTACGGCGGGACGATCGATACGCTGGTACAGCGTGTCATCGAGTACTTGATTTCGATACCTACCATCCCCCTGTGGATGGCGCTGGCGGCTGCCATCCCGCGCAACTGGCCGCAGTACCAGGTCTACTTCGCCATCACCATCATCCTCTCGCTGGTCGGCTGGTGCGGCCTGGCACGCGTCGTGCGCGGCAAGCTCATCAGCCTGCGCGAGGAGGATTACGTGCTGGCCGCCCGGCTGTCCGGCCAGAAGGACATGCGCATCATCGTGGGCCACCTGCTGCCCGCGTTCATGAGCTACCTCATCGTCAACCTGACGCTGGCCGTCCCGGGCATGATCCTGGGCGAGACCGCACTGAGCTTCCTCGGCTTGGGCCTCCGCCCGCCGGCGGTCAGTTGGGGCGTGCTGCTCTACGAAGCGCAGCAGGTCGCGGTCGTGATGCTGTATCCGTGGCTGCTCTGGCCGGGCGCATTCGTGATCCTGACCGTGCTGGCGTTCAACTTCCTGGGCGACGGCCTGCGCGATGCAGCAGACCCCTACCGATAAGCAGGAGTGCGATGACATGACGATGCATGATAGCGTGGTTGAACTCAGGAATGTTGCCACCCACTTCTTCCTGGACGAGGGCGTGCTGAAGGCGCTCAACGGGGTTAGCTTCAAGATCGCGGCGCAGAAAACCCTGGGCGTGATCGGTGAGAGCGGCTGTGGCAAGAGCGTCACGGCCCAATCGATCCTGCGGATTGTGCCGCACCCGGGCAAGACGGTTGGCGGTGAGATCATGTTCTGGCGCAAGGATGGCCGCTCGGTCAACCTCCTCGAGCTGCACCCGGACGGCGAAGAAATCCGCGCGATTCGCGGGCGCGAAATCTCGATGATCTTCCAGGAGCCGATGACCAGCCTGTCCCCCGTGCATACCATCGGGGACCAGGTCAGCGAAGTTGTCCTGCTGCACCGCACGAAGAGCAAGCGCGAGGCGAAGGAAATCACGCTCGACATGCTCAATAAGGTGGGCATCTCCAACGCCTCTCAACGCTATAACGAGTATCCGCACCAGTTCTCGGGCGGCATGCGCCAGCGCGCGATGATCGCCATGGCCCTGTCGTGCAATCCGACGCTCTTGATTGCCGATGAGCCGACGACCGCACTGGATGTGACAGTGCAGGCTCAGATTATCGAGCTCATGAGTTCGATGCAGGCCGAGCTGGGCATGGCGATGATGTACATCACCCATGACCTGGGTGTTATTGCAGACGTGGCCGACGAAGTCGCGGTCATGTACCTGGGGATGGTCGCCGAGTACGCCGATGTGCGCTCAATCTTCCGCGAGCCCTTGCACCCCTACACGCAACTCCTGCTCAAGTCGATTCCACGGGTCGGTCGGAAGGCGCGGGTCCGCCTCGATGCCATCGAAGGCAACGTGCCCATCCCGCTGAACCTCCCCGAACAGTGTCCGTTCGTGGACCGCTGTCCGCAGGCGATCCCGGGTGTGTGCCAATCGGCAGTGCCGCAGCTATACCAACCCAGACCAGGGCATCATGTACGATGCTTCCTCTACCGCGATTCGGGGGTCGGCGATGAGCAGTAGCAACGGTCAACAGCCCATTCTCCAGGTGAGCGGGCTCAAACGATATTTCCCTATCGAAAAAGGGTTCTTCCGCAAGGTCGTTGGCTATGTCAAGGCCGTTGACGACGTGGACCTGTATATCAAGGAAGGCGAAACCCTGGGCTTGGTGGGCGAATCCGGCTGCGGCAAAACCACGCTGGGCCGGTGCATCCTCCGCGCGATCGAGCCGACCGCCGGCAGCATCCACGCCCGTCTCGAAGGGGACAAGATGATCAATCTGATGGCGCTGGACCAGGAGCAACTGCGTCAGAAGCGCCGGTACATGCAGATGATCTTCCAGGACCCCTACTCATCGCTCGACCCGCGCATGACCGTACTTGACATCGTGGGCGAACCGCTGCGCGCAACCGGCATCGCCACGGGTTCGGAACTGGAGGATCGCGTCCGCGACCTCATCACCCGGGTCGGGTTGAGTATCGAGACGTTGAAACGCTACCCGCACGCCTTCTCCGGCGGACAGCGGCAGCGCATCGGCATCGCGCGTGCATTGGCGACCAACCCGCGGCTCATCATCGCAGACGAGCCGGTTTCCGCGCTCGATGTGTCCGTCCAGGCGCAGATCCTCAACCTGCTGCAAGACTTACAGCGCGAGTTCCAGCTATCGACCCTGTTCGTGGCGCATGACCTGAGCGTCATCGAGCACGTCTCCGACCGGGTTGCCGTCATGTATGTGGGCAAAATGATCGAGATGGCGGAGACTGAAGAGCTGTACCTCGCGCCGCTGCATCCATACACCGAGGCACTGATGTCTGCGGTCTCCACCACGGACCCCGATATCAAGCGTGACCGCATCATTCTGCAGGGTGAAGTCGCCAACCCGGCCAATCCGCCGTCAGGTTGCTATTTCCACCCGCGCTGCCGGTACGCGCAGCCGGAGTGCAGCCGAACCGAACCCGCCTGGACTGAGGTTCGGCCCGGCCACTTTGCCAAGTGTCTGTTTGCCGGGCAGTTGAATCTGAGAGGGGTACCGGCGTAACGGCTCATGGACAACGTTCTGCTTGCAGTCGTGGGATTCCTGGCCTTCATCATCCTGTTCACGCTCGCCGTGCGCTACGGCGCGGTGTTCGCGGGACGCATCATGGGCCGGAAGGTGTATGCCACGCACCAGGCGATGGAGACGATCCTCGATACCGAGAAGATACCCCCGGAATGGCTTGAGCCGCCGCCCCGTGAGCCGGCTCAAGCCGCGCAATGGCAGGATCGGCAAAAGCGTCGTGCGCTCGAGAAGCTGGCAGAACTCCACAAGTATGCGGAAAATACGCCGGCTTTCGAGGACGCAGAATCACGATTGTACGTGCTCGATGAGTTGGAGCGTATCCAGAACCAGTGGACCGTACGCGAATTCGATGAGATCACCGCAGCGCCAGGTGGTCCATCCAACAACGTTTGAACCGCGAAGACGCGCAGAAACCCGTTTCCTCAGGTGAAGCGCAGCTTCACACGGAAACGGGTTTCTCATCACGCCTTCGCGGTTACAGGAGGTTCCCATGCCCGTCTCACCCCACGATCGCGACATTCTCCGTCGCCTCGCCGCCGCACAGGCGGAGATCGCCCAACTCCCCGTCCACCAGGTCAAGGCCGAGATGTGGCGGCGGCTCAACGACCTGGAGCCCGTGCGGCCGATGGTGTGGATCAACGAAATCTGCTGGAACGAAGTGAACGTCGACGACGAACTGACGCTGCGCTGCGCGGACCCGTGGCTGCGCGAGGTCGAGTTCGGACTGCGCACCCTGCTCTACCAGTGGCGGCATCTCCCCGCCGACATGGTCGTTGACCCGTACATCCCCTGCCCGCTCGTCATCCACAACAGCGGCTTCGGCCTGCGCGAGGATGTGGACATCGTCAGGACCGATGAGACCAGCGGCGTCGTCTCGCGCCACTTCCACCCGCAGATTGTCGAGCCGGCGGACATCGAGAAGATCCAGGCGCCGGTCATCACCTACGACGCGGAACTCACCGAGGCGCGCTACGGGGCCATGTGCGATATCTTTGGCGACATCCTGCCGGTGGTCAAGGTCGGCATCAAGGGGAGCTGGTTCGCGCCGTGGGACGAGCTGATTCGCTGGTGGGGCGTCGAGGCCGCGATGAAGGACCTGGTGGACCGGCCCGAAATGGTCGACGCGGCCATGACCCGCCTGGTGGACGGGTATATCGCCATGCTGGACCAGTGGGAGGCCCTCAACCTGCTCACCCGCAACGACGATAACACGCGCATCGGGTCGGGCGGCTACGGGTACACCAACGCCCTGCCCGGCGAGCCGTATGACCCGCAGCACCCCCGGCCGCACAACTTGTGGGGCTGCGCGACCGCGCAGATTTTCGGGTCCGTCTCGCCCCGGATGCATTGGGAGTTCGCACTGAAGCACGAAATGCGTTGGCTGGAGCGCTGGGGCCTGACCTACTACGGCTGCTGCGAGCCGCTCGATGTCAAAATGGGCATCCTGCGCCACGTGCCCAACCTCCGTAAGCTGTCCATGAGCCCGTGGATCAACACCGAGCGCGCGGTGCGCAACGTCGGCACGGATTATGTCATGTCTCGCAAGCCCAACCCCGCCGTGCTCGCAGAGGACACCTGGCGGCCCGAACAGGCGCGGCAGGACCTCGTCGACTTCCTCGACCGCGCGCGCGGCTGCCACGTCGAAATCATCCTCAAGGACATCTCCACCGTCCGCTACGACCCGCGCCGCCTGTGGGACTGGGCGCGCATTGCGATGGAGGTCGTGGAGGACTACCAGCCGTAAACGGTTGCTGCGGTTGCAAACCGCAGCCTAACATACGAAACCTGCTGAAGCAGGTTGGCTCATCAGGGATCGAAGTGTGCCTCGGCACACTTCGCTTAGCAGCCTGCGGTTTGCAACCGCAGGCCCGCTGGCTATGCACCCACACACCCAAACCGGCTGAAGCCTCGACTCCAGTTTCCGCCCCCAAAGTGCTCAACGTGCAAATTGCAGCACCTCCCCGCACTGGCAGAATCCGCGCGTTGGCGGTATCATGGGACCTTGTGGACCCGCCGGCCACCAGACTCCCACCGGCATGGGCACGGGTATGCGATGTCATCGAAACGCACGAAAGTCGTGACGCTCGGCGTCATGTTAAGCCTGTTCATGGCTGCCATCGAAGGCACGGTCGTCGCCACAGCCATGCCCACCATCGTGGCGGAATTGGGCGGCCTGGCGAACTACAGCTGGGTCTTCTCCGCCTACATGCTGACCTCCACGACGACCGTCCCGCTCTACGGCAAGCTGTCGGACCTGTACGGCCGCCGCCCCATCTTCTTCATCGCCATGACGCTCTTCCTCATCGGCTCCATGCTGAGCGGGCTGTCCGCAAACATGGGTCAGCTCATCGGGTTCCGCGTGCTGCAGGGGCTGGGCGCGGGCGGGCTGATGCCGCTGGCCTTCATCATGATCGGCGACATGTTCACCTTCGAGCAGCGCGCGCGGATGCAGGGCTTCTTCTCCGGCGTGTGGGGCGTCGCGTCGGTCATCGGCCCCCTGCTCGGCGGCTTCCTGGTCGACAACCTCTCGTGGCACTGGGTGTTCTATGTGAATGTGCTGCCCGGCATCCTGGCCGCACTGCTGGTGGGGGTCGCGTGGCGCGAGGGCGTCCACGGGCACCCGGGCGTTGCGCGGCCTGCGGTGGATTATGCCGGCGCGGCGCTCCTGACCGCGGCGGTCGTGGCGCTCCTGCTCGGCCTGTTCGAGCTCGGCACGCCGCGCGGGCCGCTGCTGCTCGGCGCGGCGGCAGTGTTGTTCGTGGCCCTGATGGTGGTCGAGCGCCGCGCGGCGGACCCCGTCCTGCCGCTGCCGCTGTTCCGCGAGCGCCTGTTCGCCGTCGCGACCGCGCAGGGGCTTCTTGCCGGCTGGGCCATGTTCGGCAGCACGAACTACGTCCCGCTGTTCGGGCAGGCCGTCCTGGGCGTCAGCGCGACCGCCGCGGGCGCAACCCTGACGCCGATGACGTTGAGCTGGGTAGCCGCCAGCATCATCGGCAGCCGTCTCCTGCTCCACTTCGGCTACCGCGTCATCGCGCTGGCGGGCATGGTCTCCCTGACCGCGGGCAGCCTGCTGATGGTCACCCTGACCGCGACGGCGCATTCGGCGACGGCGCTGCCGCTCATCATGTTCAGCCTGGGACTGATGGGCGTGGGCATGGGGCTGTCCGTCCCCGCGTTCCTGATTGCCGTGCAGAGCAGCGTGCCACGGCGGCAACTCGGCACGGCCACCGCGGGCGTCCAGTTCAGCCGCAGCATCGGCGGCACGCTGGGCGTCAGCATCATGGGCGTCATCCTGGCCGTCGCGCTGTCCGCCAACTTGGCCGCGGGCGGGGTGGACGCGAACAGTGTCGCACTCGGCGAGCTGATTAACCCGGATGCTGCCCAGGCAGCGGCGGGCGCACTCGATCTCACAGTACAGGACGCCCTGGCCGGCGCCATCAGCCGGGTCTTTATTGCCGCGCTTGTTGCATCGGTGCTGGCGCTCGGCGTGACCGCGCTGGCCCCGCGCGAGCGGCTCGCCCGGCGCAGGCCGGAGGCGCCCCAGGGCGCACCCGAGACACCCGGTAGTGACTGAGCCCGTCCTGCCTCAGTGGGCCCCGCGCGCCAAGCAGGCGCACATCCGCCGGCTCTACGAGCTGGATGCGCAGGGCATCTGCGACGAGGAACTGATCGATGAAGTCGGGTGGAGCCTGCTGGCGCGCTGCGAGAGCTTCATCGAAGCGGTGGACGCAACGCGGGGGCAGGTCAGGTGCCCCGGCTGCGGCGCGACGATTCTGCGAGCCAAAGTGCCGGACGAAGTGCTCCGCTGCACAGGCTGCGGCTGGGAGCTGCCGTGGAGCGAGTACTTCAAGACCATCCAGCACAAGCAGTTGAGCGGCGCCGACCCGGTGCTGGAGTTGTTCCGGGGCTACATCGAGGGATTCCGGCGTGCCAAACACCCGCGCCACAAAATGCTCCTGATCGACCGACTGCTCCACGGGTTCCACTGGAACGGGCGCTTCGGCGCCACGCGCGCCGTGGCCGTCAACCTCATCGAGGGCCGCTATAAGGATGTGCTCAGTTTCCTCGACCGTCTCAGCTACGGCGAAGGCAGCACGCCCGGCACCGCAGAGAACCTGACAGAGTGGCGCGCACGGGTGGACGCCATGGCCGACCTGTGGGGTGCAGCATGGCTGCGCCGCGGCCGGCCGGATGATGATTCACAAGTATGACTATCCAGAACCCGCCGGACG
>DAOUGK010000242.1:0-20165 GCA_034429055.1 Anaerolineae bacterium
AAGTTCAAGGAAGTGCAGGAGGCGCTGCAAAAGCTCCAGGAGCTCCTCGCGCAGATGGGCATGAACAAGCAGCGGCTCGACCAGATGCGCCAGATTCTCCAGGCCAACCAGCAGGCGATGCAGGAGCAGGTGCGCCAGTTCGCCGGGCAGAAAATCGCGGAGAACATGGCCCAGCAGCGGCCCGACGATCAGCTCGAAGGGCTGCTCAACCGTCCCTTCAACGCGCTCTCCGACCGGGACATGGACCTGCTACGCAAGGAAGTGCGTCGCCTGGCCCAGATGCTGCGCAGTCGCGTTGCGCTGCGCCAGAAGCGGGCGAAGACCGGCCAGCTTGACGCGAAGGCCACCATCCGGGCGAACCTCAAGCACGGCAGCGTGCCGATTGACCTCAAGCACCGCGACCGCCACCTCAAGCCCAAGCTCGTCGTCGTCTGCGATATCAGCACCTCCATGCGCCCGGCCAGCGAGCTAATGCTGAGCCTCATCTATGCCATGCAGGACCAGATCAGCAAGACGCACGCCTTCGCATTCATCGACCGGCTCGAATTCATCTCGCCTGACTTCGAGAGCAAGGAGGCGCGCGAGGCAGTGTCCGACGTTTTGCTGCGTTTGCCGTCTGGCTATTACAATACGGATCTGGGGCACAGCCTCGAGGAATTCACGCACGACTACCTCGACACGGTGGACAGCCGTACCACCTTCATCGTGGTTGGCGATGGGCGCAACAACTACAACGACCCGCGGCTGGACCTCTTCGGCAGCCTGGCGCGGCGTTCGCGGCAGATGATCTGGCTCAACCCGGAGCCGCCGATGCTGTGGACGACCGGCGACAGCGACATGCTCAAGTATGCACCCTACTGTAGTACCATCTTGCAGGTGGGCACGCTGGCGGAGTTGGCCGCGGCGGTGGACAGGCTGCTCGTACAGCGATAATTCGTGGTGGCACGGTGAGGACACCGGCCACGGCAGCGGGTGGCACGGTGTGCTGTAGCCCGGTTGTGCAACCTTCGGTTGCCGAGACCGGCCACCATGTGTGCTGTCGGGGCAGGTCTTGCGCCTGCCCCATTGTGCATTGGGCTTGTTTTTTGCATTGAAGGAGGGATGATCTTGCGTATTACATTCCATGGCGCGGCCCGCGAAGTTACGGGCTCCATGCACCTCATCGAGGTGAATGACCAGCGTATTCTGTTGGACACCGGCCTGTATCAGGGCCGCCGCGACGAAACTTACCGCCGCAACCTTGAATTCCCATTCGACCCCAAGACCATCGACGCACTGGTCCTGAGCCACGCCCACATCGACCATTCCGGCAATATCCCCAACCTCGTCAAGCAGGGGTTCCAGGGCAACATCTGGTGTACTGCGGCCACGCGCAATCTGAGCGTCTACATGCTGCTCGACAGCGGCCACATCCAGGAAAGCGATGCCGATTTCGTCAACAAGAAGCGCCGTCGCGACGGCCAGCCGCCTATTGCACCCCTGTACACAAAGGCCGATGCCCAGAGGTCCCTCGAGCAGTTTGTGGGCGTCGGGCTGCACCGGCCCATCACCGTGGCGGATGGCGTGAAGGCGACCTTCTCCAATGCGGGCCATATCCTCGGCTCCACATTCGTGACCCTGGACATCAAGGAGTTCGCGACGGGTAAGGAATGGCGGCTCGTCTTCAGCGGCGATGTGGGCCGGACGGGTATGGCGATTCTCAATGACCCGGAGCTGCCCGAACCCGCGGACATTCTCATCCTGGAGAGCACGTACGGCGACCGGCTGCACCAGGCCCGCGAGGAAGCGCGTAAGAAGCTGCGCGATATTGTGCGGGACGCGGCCAAGCGCCGCAGCAAGGTCATCATTCCCAGTTTTGCGGTTGGCCGCACCCAGGAGCTGGTCTACACGCTCAACGACCTGGAGGCGGACGGTGATATCCCGACCGTGCCCATCTTCGTGGACAGCCCGCTGGCTGTCAGTGCGACCGAGGTCTTCCGCATGCACCCCGAGGAATGGGACGACGAGACGCGGCAATTCCTGGAAGAAGGCCGGCGCCGCAATCCCTTCGATGCGCCCAACATCGAGTATGTGCGCGAGGCGGTCCGCAGCAAGCAGTTGAACTACATGAACGGGCCGATGGTCATCATCAGCGCGAACGGCATGGCGGAGAACGGGCGCATCCTCCATCACCTGAAGAACAATATCGAGGACAGCGATAACACGATCCTGATCGTCAGCTTCCAGGCGGAGAACACGCTGGGCCGGCGCATCCAGGAGGGTGAGCGCCGGGTGAAGATCTTCGGTGAGGAGTACGATGTGCGGGCGCGCGTGGCGTCCATCGAAGGTTACAGCGCCCATGCAGACCAGCGCGAGCTGATTACCTGGGCGCAACCCGCCAACAGCCCGCGGCTGCAGCACACCTTCCTGGTCCACGGCGAGACGAACGGCGCCTTCACGCTGGCCGAGAAGCTGCGCCAAAGCGGGTTCAAGCAGGTCGATGTGCCTGAGCTAGGACAGAGTTTTGAGTTCTGATGAGTGACGAGTAAGGAGTAACGAGTAAGACGTGTTCTGCTCTCTTACTCGTTACTTATTACTCGTTACTCCTTACTCCACCGGCGTCAGCCAGCGCGTGGTGCCGTCACCCTCGGCAGCCCAGCCCTTGAGCTTGTCGCCTTCCAACTCCCACCATGTGAAGTTGTCCTGCTTGATAGGACCGCTCTTGACGGTGAAGAGCGTGCCGCGCAGCACGCGCGCGACCGGCGCGGCGCTCGTACCGGCGTCGTTGCGCACGGTGAGCACCTGGCCTTGCTCCGTTGTCACCTGCACGCGGTCACCTACCTTGATATCACGGTTGACCGGCTTCGGTGCGCCCGGCGTCTCAACCGTCGGCGCGGGGGCCGCCGTCGCGGCCGCCACTGCTGGCACGAGCCACGGGTCATTCTCCGGCCCGCTGGCGACCCAACCGACCAGACCGGCCCCGTTATCTACACGCCACCAGGTGTAGTTGTCGGCCTGCTGCGGCCCTTCGAGAATCGTCAGATTCGTGTTGACGTTGAAGCGGCCCAGTTGTTGCGCCCTGGCGTTCGGCTCGGCGCGCACGTTGACACCGCCCGACGCTGTCACGCGCACATTGGCACCCGGGGCCATGCCCGCAACTACGGGGGCAACCGTGGGCGTGTTGGTCGGCGTCGCCAGCCCGTCGGAGGGGACGGGCGTGCCGGCCGGCTCGCTGCCTTCACCCTGGACCGCCGGCGTGCCGGTGGCACGGTTCAGTTCGGCTTCAGCCGCAGTCGTCGGCGGGGCGGGCGTGGGCGTCACGCGCACCTGGAACCCGCCGCACGCCAGGGTGGCAAGCAGCAGCACTGCCAGCGCCACAAAAGGCACATGTTTGCCTTGCATATCGCACCTTTAGAGTCAGAGTCGGAGATCGGAAGCTGGATGCTGGAAGCTGGCTCCTTCGACTGGCTGCATGTTGCGGCCGGCGTTGCGCCGTCCACCCGCTCAGGATGCCGCGCGCGCTTCATCCAGCTTCTAGCATCCAGCTTCCAGCCGTCACATGCTTTCCGGCGCGTTGACGCCGAGCAGACCGAGGACCCGCGCGAAGACCGATTTGGTGGCCGCGACGAGGCGCAGCCGCGCCTCGCTCAGCTCGGCAGTGACTTCGGTCTCCGGCGCAGCGGCGTCCTCGCCGGCCGCGTCATCTTCCCGGCCCGGCAGCACCCGGCAATCGCGGTAGAAGGCGTGGAACAGCTTTGCCAGGTCTTGTGCATAGAAGGCCAGGTTGTGCGGCGCGAGGTCCAGCACGGCCCGTTCGATGACCTCGGACAGGTCGGCCATCTTGCGGAGCAGCGTTAGTTCAGCGGGATGGCGCAGCAGGTCGAGGTTGCCGTTGGCCCAGCGCGCGGCCGGGAAGCCGCGTTCGGCGGCCTTGCGCAGGATGCTCGCCATACGCGCGTGCGCATACTGGACATAGAAGGCCCGATTCTCGTCCTTCTGCGCCACGGCCAGGTTCAGGTCGAAGTCCATGACCGCCTGGTTGGACCGGGTCAGCAGCAGGAAGCGCACTGCATCTACGCCGACTTCGTCCACAACTTCGTCGATGGTAATGACATTGCCCGACCGCTTGGACAGCTTGACTTCCTGGCCGTCGCGGTAGAGGCGCACGATATCGTAGAGCAGGATGTCCAGCCGCTGCGGGTCCAGGCCGAGCGCCTTCATCAGGTAGGGCATCCGGCGGGCCTGGTTCTGGTGGTCCACCGCCCATACATCGATGACCCGGTCGAAGCCGCGCAAGACGAACTTGTCATAATGATAGGCGATGTCGGAGGCGTAGTAGCCCGGCTGGCCGGTCGACCGGACGATGACCTCATCCCGGTCGGAGCCCATCTCGCTGGTCAGCAGCCACTCCGCGCCGTCGCGGCGCGTCGTCATGCCGATGTTGCGCAGGTGGTTGAGCACATGCTCGAACCTGCCACCGGGCTCATAGAGACTGGCCTCCGAATACCAGCAGTCGAAGTGGATGCGCAGCCGCTCCACCGTCTGCCGGATGCCGGCCAGCACCTTTGCCAGCCCGATCTCGCGCAGTTCGGTGATGGCTTCCTCCTCCGGCATATGCAGGAAGCGGGCGCCGTATTCGGCCACAATCTCGCGCGCCAGGTCGATGATTTCCACGCCCTGGTAGTGCTGCTTGTCCAGCGGCGCATCGAGGCCGAGGGCCTGCTTGTAACGCAGGAGCACCGTCTCCGCAAAAGTGCGCATCTGCGTACCCGCGTCGTTGACGTAATACTCGCGCTGCACCTGCCAGCCCGCAGCCGCGAGCAGGTTGCCCAGGCTGTCGCCCAGCACGGCGTTACGGGCGGAGCCCATGTGCAACTGCCCGGTCGGATTCGCGCTGATGAACTCCACCTGGCAGGTCTGGCCGCGGCCCAGGTCGATGTCGCCATACTGCCCGCCGCTGGCCTCGATTTCGGCCACCTGGCCGGCCAGCCAGGCATCGCTCAGCCGGAAATTGATGAAGCCGGGCGCGAGCACCTGCGCCTCTCCGAGCGCCGGATGGGCCGGGAGGTGCGCTGCGATGGCCTGGGCAACCGCCAGGGGCGCCATGCGCGCGGGCTTGGCAAGCTGCATGGCAATGTTGGCCGCATAGTCACCGTGCTTCGGGTCTTTGGGTCGCCCGATCTCGACGGTGGGAATTTCGAAGGCGGGCAGGCTCCCGCTCGCTTGCGCGGCCGCGATGCCCTGTCGCACAACTTCCGCGATGTCGTTGCGAATCACAATGGCTCCTGTTCATTGGCGCCAGACCCGGGAGGTTTGACGAAACCTCCCGGGTCTATGCGTGGATCGGCTCCTGTTCGTACCAGTTGGGTCCGGCTTCGAGGTCTACCTTGAGCGCGGCGCGCAGCTCATACGCGCCTTCCATCGTCGTTTCGACCAGCCGGGCGACAGCCGCCAGTTCCTCGCGCGGCACCTCGAGCACAAGCTCGTCGTGTACCTGGAGCGTCAGCCGCGCGCGGTAGCCGCCCTCCTGCAAATGCCGGTGCAGCGCGATCATGGCAATCTTGATGATGTCCGCGGCCGTGCCCTGAATCGGGTGGTTTATGGCCGCGCGCTCTGCGGCCTGGCGCATGTTGTAGGCCTGCTGGGTGGTCGCGGTCGTCTTGAGCACGGGGAAGTAGCGGCGGCGGCCCAGCAGCGTCTCGACATAACCCAGGCGCCGCGCCAGTTCCTTCGTTTCCTCGATGTAGCGCTTCACGCCGGGGTACGTCCCGAAATAGCGGTTCATGAACTGCTCGGCGTCATGGCGGCTCAGGCCGGTGCGCTGCGCCAGGCCGAACGCGGTCACGCCGTATGATGTGGCAAAGTTCATCATCTTGGCGACCGCGCGCTGCTCCTTGTTGACCTGGTTGAGCGGCACGCCGTAGACCTTCGAGGCCGCGCTGGCGTGGATGTCCTCGCCCCGTGCGAAGGCCGCCAGCAGGTATTCGTCCTGCGTGATGTGGGCCAGGATGCGCAGCTCGACCTGCGAGTAATCTGCCGAGAGGATGACATTGCCCTCTTCCGCGATAAATGCCCGCCGGATCTCCCGGCCCAGGTCGCTGCGGATGGGGATGTTCTGGAGATTCGGGTTCGTCGAGCTCAGGCGGCCCGTCTCTGCGCCTGCCTGATTAAACGACGTATGGATTCTGCCGGTACGCGGGTTGACCAGGCTGGGCAGCGCGTCCACGTAAGTGCCCAGGAGCTTGCTGAGCACCCGCTGTTCGAGGATGAGGTCGATGATCTCGTGCCGCCCGCGCAGCCCTTCCAGCACGTCCGCCGCGGTGGAGTAACCGCCCGCCTGCGTCTTTTTGAGTCCCTCGGTCGGCAGGCCCAGTTTGCCGAACAGCACGTCAGAGAGCTGCTGCGTTGAGTTGACGTTGAACGCGAAGCCGGCCATTTCCTGGATGCTGCGCTCCAGCTTCTGCTGCCGCGCGGTCAGATCCACAGACATCTGGCGCAGGAACGGTACATCCACCTTGACGCCGGCCGCCTCCATCGCCACGAGGACCGGCGCCAACGGCATCTCGATGTCGCGGAACAGATGGGCCAGCCCCTTTTCCTCCACCTCGGGCAGGAGGACCTGCGCCAGCTGGAGCGTGACGGCGGCGTCTGCGCCGGCGTAGGCCGTGGCCGCGGCCGCGGGCACCTGGTCCATCGTGATTTGCGTCTTGCCCGTCCCCAGCAGGTCGGTGATGCGCGTCATCTCCGTCCGCAGTCGCGTCCAGGCCAGGTCCTTCAACCCCAGCCCGCGCATGCCGGGGTCAATCAGCCAGGCCGCAACCATCGTATCCACGATGGGATTGGCAACTTGCAGCCCTGCGCGGTTGAGAATGCCCAGGTCATAGCTGATGTTGTGGGCAATCTTGTCGATGTCCGGGTTGGCGAACGCGGGTTGCAGCGCGGCGGCGACGGTCTCCCACGGCAATCCGGGCGTGTCGAAATGGCGCAGCGGGATATAGGCGGCCTGACCCAGGCTCGGCCCCCACGCGACGGACACGCCTACCAGGTCGGCGGAGTACGGGTCGGTGCCGGTAGTCTCGGTGTCGAAGGCAAACTGCCGGCTGGCCGCGAGCTGCTCCGCCACCTCCGCCAGTGCAGCCGGAGTGACGACCATCAACACATCGGAAACACCGGCGGCGTCGGAGGGGGTCACGCTGGCGGGCTGCGCCATCAGGTCGGGCGTCATCTCGAAGAGCGCCATCTGCTCGGTCTCGCTGCCCGCGGGAGCCGGCTCACCTTCCTCGGTCGCGCGCGCGTCGAGCGGCCGCGCGCTCGCCGGCCGCGGGGTCGACGGCGGCAGCTTCTCCACCAGCGACCGGAACGCGAGGTCCTGGAACAGAGCGATGACCTGGTCGCGGTCATAGTCCTGCGTCTGGCACGCGTCGAGGTCCAGCCGGATGGGCACGTCCGTAATGATGCGGCCGAGATTGCGGCTCAGCCCGGCGTCGGCGCGGCCCGCTTCCAGCGCAGCCTTGAGCCGCGCGGGCGTGACCTCGTCGATGTGCGCGTACGCGGCGTCGAGCGAGCCATACTTCCTGAGCAGTTCGGTCGCGCCTTTTTCACCGATGCCCTTGACGCCGGGGATGTTGTCCGACTTGTCGCCCAGGAGCGCCTTCAGGTCCAGCAGTTGGTCGGGCCTGAGCTCATACTTCGCTTCGACGCTCTGCGGGTCGTAAATAATCGTATCGGAGAAGACGCGGCCGGAGGTCAGCACGCGGATGTGGTCGTCGACGATCTGCAGGATGTCGCGGTCGCCCGTGACAATCAGGCTGTGGACGCCCTCTGCCGCGGCCTGCTTCGCCAGCGTCGCCAGCACATCGTCCGCCTCGAAGTTCTCCGCGGTGAAGATGGGGATGTTCAGCGCGGTGACGATTTGCTTGATGCGTTCGACCTGCGAGATTAGCTCGTCCGGCATCCGCGCGCGATGGCCTTTGTAGCCCTCGTACATGTCATGCCGGAACGTGCGGCCCAGGTCGAACGCGACGGCCACATAATCCGGCTGCTGCTCGCGCAGGACGTTGAGCAGCATAGAAGTGAAGCCGTAGACGGCGTTGGTGAGCTCGCCGCCGGGAGAGGTCAGATTGGGCGGCAGCGCATGGAAGGCGCGGAACGCGAGGCTGTGCCCATCGATGAGCACGAGCCTTGGGGCCCGCTTGTCGGCGCCGGATGCAGGCTGCATGGCAGCCGCACTATCGCCTGGCATCCTTCCTCTTGCGCCAGTTGAATTTCTCGACCTGGAGCTTACCGGCCTTGGAGAGCTCCATCACCTGCGGATGTTGCAGCGCATCGCCGGTGAGCCGGATGGAATGGCCTGCGTCGAGCCGCAGCCGCCCGCTTTCCAGTTCGAGCAGGAAGTTCTCACGGGTCGCGTTCGTGACCGTGTAGATTTCAGAAGGTTGCCAGGTAAAGGGCTGTTCGGGCATGGTCCAGACTCCGCTTAGAATGTTCAGTGGGGCCATTTTACCCTGCTGTGCCTGGAAAGTCAACGCGCCTGCTGATGTGCCAGGAATTCCAAATGCAGGCGGCAAAGCATCCTGGGCAAGCTTTGCTTGCGCGTGGAGGCCCGGAGGGCCGTAGTCGAAGGATGTAGGCCGTGCCGGCGTTCTTCGACTGCGCTGCGTTCCGCTCAGAGGGCGTTTGAAAAGTCCGAACCCATACTCACGCTAAGGCGCCAAGGGCGCAAAGAGCGCCAGAAACGCTTCGTCCTGTAAATTCTTAGCGTTCTTAGCGGCTTTGCGTGAGCTTTTCAAACAGTTTCTCAGAATGCCGGCACTCTGTCGTCCATTTGGAATTCCTGCTGATGTGCCGTCAGGTTGATGGATCATCAGATTACAGTTTCGCCTGCCGGTCATGACAATAGTCATAGGCGGGCAAAGAATCTTCTGGTACATTGGCATATTAGTTCTTCTGTTGCATCATCCCATCATTGTGAGCCTGCCCTTATGACCAGTCGCATCCTGCATCCCTCAGACCTGCCCGAACTGCAACCGACCTGTGAGCTGCACGCGCGAGCCGCCGGCGCAGCCCGTTTCCCGTTCACCGCGACCACGCGCACCGAAGCCGAAGCCTGGCAGCAGGCCTGTCGCGCTGCGCTCTCGGAAACGGTCGGCTTCCTCGATGACCCCGCCGTCCCGGCCGACTCGCAGCTCATCGAAGAGGTGGACCGCGGAGATTTCATCCGGCGCAAGGTGGTCATCCGTACGGGAAAGCACACGCTCATGCCGGTCTACCTGCTACTGCCGAAGGATACGGCCGGCCCACGTCCCGTGGCCGGTCCACGTCCCGTGGCCGTGGCTTATGCGGGCCACGGCTACGGCGTCAAGGACATCGTGGGCTTGTGGGAAGACGGCACAGAGCGGCTGACGCCGGACGGCTACCATAAGGACTTCGCGATCGAGCTGTGCCGCCGGGGGTTCGTGGTGGCCGCGCCGGAAATCGCCTGCTTTGGCGAGCGGCAGACGGACTACGGCTACCTGGACACGAAGCTGGGCGAGCCGCAGCCCTCGACCTGTCACAACGCGGCGACCTATGCCTTCATGCTCGGCAAATCCGTCGTGGGGATGCGCGTGCGCGACGGGATGCGGCTGCTGGATTACCTGGCGACGCTGCCGGAGGCGGACGCGAGCCGGACGGTCGCGATGGGCATTTCCGGCGGCGGCATGTTGACCTTCTTCCACACCATGCTCGACACGCGCATCCGCGCCTGCGTCATCAGCGGCTACTACAGCAGCTTCCGCGACAGCATCCTCGCGATGGATCACTGCACGTGCAACTTCGTGCCCGGGCTGCTCAAGCTCGGCGAGATGGCCGACCTGGTAGGCCTGATTCTGCCGCGGCCCATGCTGGTTGAGGCGGGCACGCGCGATCCCATCTTCCCCATCGCGACCGTGCGCGCAAGCGTGGCCCGGGCGCGCGAAATCTGCGCAGTGCTGGGCGGTGACAGACAGCAGGATGTCGAGCTGGACGAGTTCGAGGGCCGTCACCAGATCAGCGGTCGCCGCGCCTATGACTTCTTGTGGCAGCAGGCCCAGGCGGCCCGCTGATGGAGGCCGCACGTATGCTCAACATCCATGAACTCAACGTATTCATCGAGGCTGCACTGGCGCAGAACTTCTCTGTCGCGGCGCGGCGGCTGTATCTCAGCCAGCCCGCAGTCAGCCTGCACATCAGCAATCTCGAGAAGCAGCTTGGCCTGGAGCTGTTCCGCCGCAACGGGCGCTCGATCCAGCTCAGTGCGGCGGGCCAGGTGCTGCTGCCCCTCGCACAGGAGGCCATGCGCCAGGTCAAGCACATCGAGGAAACCATGTGGAGCCTCAAGGGTGTGCTGATCGGTGAGCTATCCATCGCGTGCAGCACGACGGTCGGGAAGTATGTTCTGCCGCGCCTGGTGGCGGGCTTCCGGCGCAAGCATCCTGATGTCCGTGTCACCGTCAACATCATGAGCCGCCGTGCAGCCATTGAATGGCTGCTGGCCGGTCGCGCGGATATGGCGGTCGTATCAGCCCGGCTGAACCACGGCGCGGAGCTGGAGTACCAGGAGTTCCTGGAAGATGAGATCATCCTGATTGCGCCGGCGGATCATCCGTGGGCCGACGGCCGCACGGTCGCCCCGGCTGACCTGTTGACCGTCCCCTTCATCCTGCGCGAACCGAGCGCCGGCACCTACGAGTTGTTGCTCGAGGGGCTGAACCAGCACGGCCTCGACATCGGCCAGTTGCCCGTCGCGCTGACGCTCGCCAATGCAGAGGCCATCGAAATGTCGGTGGAGGCGGGCATCGGCGTGGCGTTCGTGTCGCGCATGGCGGCCAGCCGCGGCCTGGCCCTGGGGAAGGTCGTGCATGTTCCGGTCGCGGATATGCCTCTGACGCGGCGCATCTACATGGTGCGCAATGTGCGCCATGCCATCACGCCCCTGGAGCAGGCCTTCTGGAGCTTCGTGTTTGCGGAGGAACACGAGGAGTTGCGTCAGTTGTCCTACGCTGTGTAGGGGTCAGGCCTTGCGCGGAAGGTTGATAAGATAGGGGCAGGCTTTCGGCCTGCCCCTACTCTATGGCTGCTACTGCCCGATGGGCGCGGGCAGCTTCGTCGGAATCACACCCTGGTTCGCCTCGACCTCGTAGGGCAGGAGGTCTGCCTCGCTCAGGAAGATGTCCGCGTTGCCGTGGCAGCTATCGCACGTCGCAGTCTGCGGCGTGTTGCGCTGGATGTTGTGCGGCGTCGCGTACTTCCACGTCGGCAGGGCGTCGAAGTTCCCCAGGATATCCTCTCCATAGAAGTCGAAGTTATCCGGGTCGATCGGCGCATGTCGTAAGACCACGTAGTCCCACGGCCGGTCCTCGCTCTTCTTGGGGTTGAGCCCGATCTTGAAATCCATGACCGACGGCTCGATCTTGTAGAAGGGCGCGCCCTCTTCGTTCTTCTGGACGTGGCAGGAATAGCAGCTCTTGTTCTCCACGCTATGACACACCTGGCAGGCCAGCTTCTCGCCGTGGATATTGTGCTGCACGATCTCGCTCTGCCCCGCCACCGCGTCCGGGTGACAGTTCGTGCAGGCGGGCGACGGTGCGCCGTCGTAGCGCTCTGTCTTTCCGCTAGGCTCGCCGTCTGAATTCATGCCGTGCAGTTCAGGGCCGGTGTGGCACTTGAAGCAAGCCATCCCACCTTTGGTCCAGTGGATATCCGCCGGGATGCCCTCATTGAGGCCGGTGTACTCGCTGTTGATGCGCGAGCCGTGACAGCCCGTGCACGTGCGGGTGAAGGCCTGGACGCTCTTGAACTGGTGGCCGCTGATGAGCCCGCCGCCTACGCTCGTCGGCTGGCTGATATGGCATTGGCCGCAGGTCGTGTGGCAGGAGCTGCAGTGATTGGCCTCCGCCTCTTCCCACGCGGCGTGTGATTCGGGTGCATCGCCCAGGCGTTGGCCGATGATGGTGTCATAGCCGTGTGAGTCGAAGTGCAGGCTCACCACTTGCGCTTCGCTGATGTCCGCGTGGCAGGCGCCACACAGTCTTTGGACGGATTCAATGTTGCTGGTGGGATCGACGACCACGCCCTCATGCGCAGCGGTCATATCGTCGGTTTCGCCTACGCCGCCGTGGCAGTCGATGCAGGTCGCAGCCTGGGCGTGCGGGTCAGATGCAACGAATTTCTCGGCGTCTACATACACCTTTTGCCATGCCTCCAACGGAGGCACATCGCCCCCTCAGCCTTCGCCTTCGGAGAGTTCCTCTGCGGGCTCGTCCTCGACGGCTAACTGCTGGAGGGTTTCCTCGCTGGTGTGGCACTCGATACAGTTGGTGGCGTCAGTGGAAGCCGCCGGCTCGGCGGTCGGCGCCTCAGTGGGTGCTTCAGTCGGTGCTTCAGTCGGAGCCACGGTGGCCGTCGGCGGAGGTTCGGTCGGCGGGACGGCGGTAGGCGCCTCGGTCGGGGCCTCGGTGGGCGGTGGGGGCTCCGGCGTCGGCGCAGGTGTGGCGCTGGCGCCACAGGCTGCCAGGAGGATGATGCACAGCAGGAGCGCGGCTGCGGCTGCTGCCCATCCTCGCCAGGAGTGGGACATGGGGTTCCTCCAAGAGTAGATACTGTGCGACGGGTGTGCACGAGCGGAAGCTCCACACCCGTCGCACAGGCTGGATTTGTCCCCTGAAGGGACGGCTGTCGGTTTAGCGGCGGCGCAGAGCCGCACCGGCGCCAGCCAACGCCAGGCCCAGCAGCATCAAGCCGGCAACCGGCGCGCCGGTTACGGGCAGGGTCGCGGGCGTCGCGGCGGCCGCAGGTGCAGCCGCGGCTGCGGCGACGGGTGCTGCGGCTGCGGCGGCGCCTTCGAGCGTGTAGTTGCCGCTCTTGCTGTCATCCCACACACCGGTGGAAACGCCTTCGACGATGGCCCAGGAGGGCATGCCGAATTGCATATTGTACGCATCGTAGCCGAGCAAGCGCAGCGCCGCGGTGGCCTGGCTGGCAGTCTGACCGGAGTAGCAGTAGGACACAATCTGCCGGTCGGCGGGCAGCTTCGCCAGCATGTCGGCCTTGAACAGGTCTTTCGCTGCAACGTTGATCGCGCCGGGGATATGGCCGAGCGCATAGTCGTCCGCGCTGCGCATGTCCAGGATCATCGGGTTGTTGGAGTCGTCGCCGTCATTCAGGTTGGCGAAGACATCGGCAGCCTTGGTGGCCTTGAACCCACCCGCATAATAGGTCTCAGCCGCAGCCGCAACCGTGGCGGCTAGCGGAGCCGGGGCCTCGAACTCGTCCTCGAATTGCGCCGGTTCCTGCGAGACCGCGTAACCGCCGCTTTGACTGGCGAGGAAGAGGTACTTGATCTTATCGTTCACGCCCCAGCTCGGGATGCCGTACAGCAGGCTGTAGGCGTCGTAGCCGAGCATGCGGAGGCCGGCAACGGTCTGGCTCGAGGTCTGGCCGGTGTAGCAGTTGACGACGATGGGCTTATCCTGCGGGAGCTTAGCGAGCTCGGCTGCAGTGAACAGCGTGGCGGCATTCATGTTGACCGCGCCCGGGATATGGCCGTTCGCGTAATCCTCCGCCTTGCGGATGTCGATCAGCATCGGGTCATTGGAATCATCGCCATCATTCAGGGTGGCGAACAGGTCGGCGGCCTTTATGTTTTTGGTTCCGCCGGAGAAATACTGTTCGGCCGCGGCCTGAATGGGGCCGGCAGTCTGGCTGACCGGAGCGGCCAGCGCGGGCATGGCAAAGGTGCTCAGGATGAGCACGAGGGCCAGGAAAACGAAGAAGTACTTGCGAGACATTCGTGTAACTCCTAAGGGGTAGCGCGATAGAAGCGAGCGCGGGATTGCGCTTCTCTTCACAGACATTATTGCATCAATCCCTCGAATGACTTATGATTTACATCAGATTGCATAATCAGGTATTGTTATGAGTGTGTTTAGCATTACTCATAATAGTAAGAGAGTGCAGTCAGTTATCTGTTGCGGGGATGGTGCGGCGTGCGGTTTTCGATGCGGCGGACGGCGCCGTGCGGGCAGGCGGGGATGCACAGGAGACAGCCGAGGCAGCGGTCGATTTCGATGGTCGGTAGGTCACCGCGTTCGAGTTGGTGGAGCGCGCGGGTCTTGCACGCGCTGCGCGCTCTGCAGGTGTCGCAGGTCTGGCAGGCGTTTACTTCGACGTACAGAATCGGGCGCATAGAGCTCAACTCCTGCCGCAGTATAGCGCGGGTGTGTGCGTTTGTCTATAATACTGCCGTATGTCTCTCCCCTGCGCGGCGGTCATTGACGCAACAGAGGCCTTTGTGCTATATTTGCTCCGCGAGCAGGCCGAGGCAACCGTAAGGGTTGCCCGCCTACCCGATAGGAGGCGTCATGGAAAACCTGGTTCCACATTTCATCGAATTGATTCGCCGGTCCGCGACGGATCTGCCCGCGGATGTCGAGGCGGCGTTGCGCCGGGCGCGCGAGGAGGAAGAGGCAGGGTCTGCCGCGCAGACGTCGCTGGATTCCATCCTGGAAAACGTGCGGCTCTCGCGCGCGCAATCTACGCCCATCTGCCAGGACACCGGCACGCCTATCTTCTACGTCTATTATCCCACCGGCTGGTCTACCCTGGAACTCAAGCGGCAGATTCGCGAGGCCGTGGCCGAGGCGACCGCCCGTTCCTACCTGCGGCCCAACTCCGTCGATACGCTGACGGGCAAGAACCCCGGCACCAACCTGGGCGATGACTTCCCCTACTTCCACTTCGAGGAGTGGGAGGAGGACTATCTCAAGGTCGACCTGATGCTCAAGGGCGGCGGCTGCGAGAATGTCGGCGCGCAGTACAGCCTGCCCGACAGCCGGTTGGACGCGAACCGTGACCTGGAGGGGGTGCGCCGCGCGGTGCTGGACGCCGTCCAGCAGGCCCAGGGGATGGGCTGCGCGCCTGCGGTGATCGGCGTCGCGGTGGGCGGCGACCGGGGGTCGAGCTACATCAAGTCGAAGGAGCAGTTCTACCGGCCGCTGGACGATGTTAACCCTGATCCGAAGCTGGCCGAGCTGGAAGGCCGGCTCACCCGCGAGGCGAACACCCTGGGCATCGGGCCGATGGGCTTCGGGGGCAAGACCACGGTGTTGAACGTCAAAATCGACTCGCTGGAACGGCTGCCGGCGTCCTATTTCGTTACGGCCTCTTATATGTGCTGGGCCGACCGGCGGCGTACGCTGACCTACCGGGATGGTGCGGTGACGATCGAATAAGGAGCGGGTTCGTATGGCTATTGTCGAACTGCACACACCGATTACAGAGGCAGCGATCCGGGCGCTGCACGTCGGTGACCAGGTGCGCATCTATGGGACCATTGTCACGGCGCGCGACGCAGCGCACAAGTACATGAAGGACACCTTCTTCCACGGACCGGCCATCCCGGAGAGCGAGGCCGCGGTGTATGCCCGGCTGCGTGAGCTCTGGCAGGGTGGGGTGATGTATCACTGCGGGCCGGTGGTCAGCCGGGATGCCGACGGCCGCTGGCGCTTCGTCTCTGCCGGGCCGACGACCAGCACGCGCGAGGAGCCGTATGAGGCGGACGTCATCGCCCACTTTGGCTTGCGTGCGGTCATCGGTAAGGGCGGAATGGGGCCTAAGACGCTGGCCGCCTGCCAGGAGCACGGCGCAGTGTACCTGCACGCCATCGGCGGCGCGGCCACGTTGATTGCCAGTTATGTCAAGGAAGTTCTGGACGTCTTCAAGAAGGACGAGCTGGGCGTCCCGGAGGCATTCTGGGTCATCCGCGTGGAGGGCTTCCCAGCCGTGGTGACGATGGACTCGCACGGCGTCAGCCTGCACGAGCAGATGTACGAGCAGTCGAAGCAGCGGCTGGCGGAGCTGCTATAGCTTTCAGACACCGCTTGCAGAAAACGGGGTTCTCGGCGAAACGAAGTTTCGCACAGAAACCCGTTTTCTGGATTGTCATGCCAGTCCCGGCAGCTTATCCGGGTCGCCGCAGTGACGGCGTTCTAGTTCCAGCACCTTGCGCCGGAGTCGCCGCAGGTAATCCAGTGCGGCGGCTTCGTCTTCATCCTGCACGATCATCTTGAGCTCGACGATCTCTTCCGCCGATAGTGATAGCCCCAGCCCGAACCCCTTGCCGCCGCTTTGCGCCATAACCATGTCCTCCGGATTTGACGTTCTTTGCCTGAGCGCATATACTATACCCCAGTATAGTGTACCAGGCATGGGCTGTCAAGTCGCGCCGAGGAAAAGATGGAACTCACATCAACTGAGGTCAAGCAGGACCTGACGAATCGCCTCAAGCGGATCGAGGGGCAGGTGCGCGGGGTAGAGCGGATGGTGGACGAGGAGCGCGATTGCGCCGCGATTCTGCAGCAGATGACGGCCATCCGGTCGGCGGTACATCAGGCCAGCCTGGTGCTGGCGCGCGCCTATGCCGCGCGCTGCCTGCAGGAGCCTGCGCCCGGCGACACGGACATGATGCTCGACCAGTTGATGGCCACGCTGCGCAAGCTGGAATAGCAGAAACGGAGTGACATGAACTACGGAGACCTGTTCCTGGTTTTGCTGCTCGTGTGGGCAGCGGTGATTATGTTCCGCGGCGGCGGCTGAGCCAGCTCAGGCGTGTGCCAGCCGCGACAGGCCAGCACACAGCGGCCCCGTGAGGGCCGTCAAGGCGACAACGATAACGAGACGGGGACGACGGCCCCGCAGACTGATTCTTGATAAGGAGTATTCAGCATGGGTTTCTTCAAGCGCACCGAGGGCAATAAGCCCGCAGAGACACAGGCAGCCGGTCAGGCCGCGGTTGAGCCGCGCCATGTGACAGGTGAGGAATTCGAATCGGTGGTCCTGCAGGCGGAACTGCCGGTGGTCGTGGACTTTTGGGCGGAGTGGTGCGGGCCGTGCCACGCGATTGCGCCGGCCGTTGCCCAACTTGCGCGTGAGTATGAGGGCCGCGTCCTGGTGACGAAGGTCAACGCAGACGACTACCCCGAGATTCTGATGAACTACGGCATCATGGGCATCCCCACCCTGATCTATTTCAAGGGCGGGAAAGAGGTCGAGCGTGTCGTCGGCCTGAACAACTACGGCACGTTGAAGAACAAGCTGGAGCGCGTGCTCGCCTGAACCAGTGACGAAAGCTCACGCAAAGCCGCAAAGTCGCAAGATCATCTTTTGCGGTCTTGGCGTCTTTGCGTGAGAATGCTTGCGTGTAACTTATCCTCTCCAATCCTCATCATAGGAGTAACAACGAACGCCGTGTACGCCACCGAGGCTGAGTTGATTGCCGCGGCCAGGGCGGGCCGCCAGGATGCGTTCGCTGAAATCGTCGAACGGCATTCCGGCACGGTCTACAACCTGGCGCTGCGCCTGGTCAACAACCCGCAGGAGGCAGAGGAGGTCTTGCAAGAGACCTTCATCAGCGCCTTCCAGGCGTTGGACCGGTTCGAGGGCCGCAGCCAGCTCGGCACGTGGCTGTATCGCATCGCGTACAACGCGGCGCTGATGCGGCTCAGGCGGCGGCGGGTGGCAACCGAGTCGCTGGATGAGCCGGCGGTCACGGACGACGGCGACATGCTGCCGCGGCAGTTCGTGGACTGGAGCGCGTTGCCCGACGAGCAGTTGTTGGGCAAGGAGTTTCACGGAGTCCTCGAAAAGGCGCTGGCCGCGCTGCCGGATACGCTGCGGAGCGTCTTCGTCCTGCGGGATATCGAGGGGCTTTCCACTGCGGAGACGGCGGAGGCGCTGGGCCTGACCGAGACCAACGTGAAGGTGCGGCTGCACCGGGCGCGGCTGGCGCTGCGCGAGAAGCTGAGCGGCTACTTTGCACCCGCGGTCGCAGACCGGTGATGGGGGATGGGAGATGCACTGCAAAGACATGCTTGGTACGCTCTCGGACTATGTGGATGGTGAGTTGGAGGCGCAGTTCTGCGCGGAGATCGAGCGGCACATGGCAACCTGCGGCAACTGCCGTGCGGTCGTGGACACGCTGCGCAAGACGGTCTATCTCTACCGCGAGCACGGCCATGAAGAGGTGCCTGAGGAGGCGCGCGATCGGCTGTACGCCATCCTGCACCTGGACAAGCCGCAGGCGACGAAAGACGAGTGACGAACGACGAGAGACGAAAGACGAAGCACTCGCCCGACCTCCTTCGTCATTTGTCCTTCGTCCATCGCCAATTTGCCAATTCGCAGCCACTTGGCTATAATATGACACTGTTCGGGCGGTTAGCTCAGTTGGCTAGAGCGCAGCGTTGACATCGCTGAGGTCAGAGGTTCAAGCCCTCTACCGCCCACCATAATCAAAGCGTTGATCGGGACGAGTACGTGAAGCGCCGGCATCAGAGATGGCGGGCGCGGCCAATTGGCCGACTGCTGGAAGCCTGCCTTGCACAGCGACACGGAAAACCCCCCGAGAGCGGAACCCGGAACTGACAGTATGGGTTCACGGCTGGCCCCGTTACCGGCCTTACGAGACAGCGGCAATCTGCGATTGCAGGGCAATCCCCAGATTGCACGCTAACTTGGGTGGAACCGCGGGAACCCCTCGCCCCAATGGTGGGCGTTGGGGTTTTTTGTTTTCCCGGGGCCAGGAGTTGAGACCTTCGAGGTCAGACCAATCGAAGGTTGGCACGAGACCTCGAAGGTCTATAGTCTGAAAGGGGGTGATCGCCGTGTCGGGCACGACAACTGCGGGTGACACTGCTATGTGCTCCCGCATGGGCGCGGCGCATCGCGCCGCCCTGTATATAACCGGTATTCGTGTCATTCTGAAGTGGAGAAATGGAGGCCACCATGGCCGGGCAACACAATCACGACGGAGATAAGGACTTTATGCACCGCTTGCGGCACTCGACGGCGCACATCATGGCCGAGGCGGTGTTGCAGCTCTACCCGGACGCCAAGCTCGCCATCGGGCCGGCGATCGACGCCGGGTTCTACTATGACTTCGACCTGGGTAAGGATGAGCAGGGCCGCCCGAAGACGTTCACGCCCGAGGACCTGGCCGAAATCGAGAAGCGCATGCGCCAGTCTATCGCGGCGAAGAAGCCGTTCCAGTATCGAGAAGTCTCGGCGGACGAGGCGCGGCAGCTCTTCCAGGGCCAGCCCTATAAGCAGGAGCTCATCGACGGCCTCGCGAAGGGCGGGCTGGACGAGGACGGCAACGAAATCGAGGGGCCGGTGCCGATGAGCACGTACCGGCACGGCAACTTCGAGGACCTCTGCCGCGGGCCGCACCTGGAGCACACGGGGCAGATTCCGCCGGATGCGTTCAAGCTGATGAACGTCGCAGGCGCGTACTGGCGCGGGGACGAGCACAACCCGATGCTCCAGCGCGTCTACGGCACGGTCTGGCAGAACAAGAAGGACCTGGCCGCGCACCTGGCGATGCTGGAGGAGGCCAAGAAGCGCGACCATCGCAAGCTCGGCAAGGACCTGGAAATCTTCGTCTTCGACGAGGAAGTGGGACCGGGGCTGCCGCTCTGGCTGCCGCGCGGCGGCGTGCTCATCGAGGAGTTGGAGCGGCTGGCGAAGGAGGTCGAGGAGCAGGCGGGTTACGTGCGCGTGCGCTCGCCCCACCTGGCGAAGGAGGACCTGTTCCTCCACAGCGGCCACCTGCCCTACTATGAAGAGAGCATGTACCCCGCGATGGAGTTGGAAGGGGTGCGCTATTACGTCAAGCCAATGAACTGCCCCTTCCACCACAAGATTTTCGCGGCCCGGCCGCACAGCTACCGCGACCTGCCCTTGCGGTTCGCGGAGTACGGCACGTGCTACCGGTACGAGAAGAGCGGTGAGCTGTTCGGCCTGATGCGCGTGCGCTCGATGCAGATGAACGACGCGCACATCTACTGCGCCGAAGACCAGTTCGAGCGGGAGTTCATGGCCGTCATCGACCTGTACCTGCATTACTTCAAGCTCTTCGACATCGACAAGTATGTGATGCGCTTCAGCACGCACCACAAGCGCGGCCTGGGCAAGAAGTACATCGACAACGAGCGGCTGTGGCTCAAGACGGAAGATATGGTGCGCCGGGCGATGTCGAACGGCGGGATCCCGTTCGTGGAGCAGGCCGACGAGGCCGCGTTCTACGGCCCGAAGATCGACGTGCAGGTGTGGAGCGCCATCGGCCGCGAGTTCACGCTGGCAACGAACCAGGTGGACTTCGCCCAGCCGGCTCG
>DAOUGK010000243.1:0-2583 GCA_034429055.1 Anaerolineae bacterium
GGCCGACACGGTGCTGCCGATGATCTACATGCCCGACTGCATCCGCGCAACGTTGATGCTGATGGAGGCGGACGCGGCCAACCTCGTCCACGCGGCGGAGTACAACCTCGCGTCGCTGAGCTTCTCCGCCGCCGAACTGGCCGCGGCGATTACCGACCGACTTCCTGACTTCGTCTGCGAATACCGGCCCGACTTCCGCCAGCAGATTGCGGACTCCTGGCCGCAGACCATCGATGACTCCGCCGCCCGCGCGGAGTGGGGCTGGCAGCCGGAGTACGACCTGGCGGGCATGGTGGCGGACATGCTGGCGAAGCTGACGCCGCGCCTTGCGCAGGGGTGACTGGAGTCGAGGCTTCAGCCGGTTACGTTGTCCGCCCTTATCCACGCCCAAACCGGCTGCAGGTATTCTTTCGTTGCAATAACTTGCCTTTAATGGTAAGTTAATCGCATGGAATTTACTGAATTGCTGCAACTTGTTCAAGATGAGCCCGTTTTCCAGACAGGGCTGCTACTGGCTGGGAATGTGAGCGCGACCGGGGTACAGAAGCAGCTATCTCGCTGGACGGCGGCAGGGCGGATTTATCAGTTGCGCCGGGGGGTATATGCGCTTGCGCCCCCTTTTCAACGGGTTAAGCCGCACCCCTTCCTGGTTGCCAACAATGTGCTACGAGGTTCTTATGTCAGCCTTCAATCGGCACTGGCTTACTATGGCCTGATTCCCGACTACGCGCCGGTTACAACCAGCGTCACAACAGGACGCGCAGCCGAATGGCAGACACCGCTGGGCATCTACACCTATCGGCGTATCCAGTCCAAATGGTTTCGTGGCTACCGTTTTATCGAAGTGAGCAGCGGTCAGAAAGCCTTCGTTGCCTTACCCGAGAAAGCGTTGCTGGATCTGGTATATCTGCAACCCGGCGGCGATACACCCACATATCTTCGAGAACTGCGCCTGCAAAACCTGGAGACCCTGGACATGGCCCAACTGGAACGACTTGCGGTCGAGACAGATAGTTCCAAGCTGTCCCGTGCTGTGGTCCACGTGCGGAACCTGGCCCGTGAAGAGGCCGAGGCATTTGAAGTCGTATGAAGGAATACCTTAGTGAACTTGTGCAGGCCGCGCCCACTCCCATCCAGGCCCGCAACGTGGCGCGCGAGTACCTGCAAGCCAGGATTCTGGCCGCGCTTCAGCAGGCCGGAGCCATGATTCCGTTGGCGTTTCATGGCGGTACGGCTTTGCGCTTCCTGTATAGCACGCAACGTTATTCGGAAGACCTGGATTTCGCGTTGGAACGCGCCCGTGAAACCTATGATTTCCGCAGCTTTCTGAAAACGATTCGCGCCACTTTCTCTGCGGAAGGCTACTCCGTTGAGATTAAGGTCAGCGACCAAAAGGTGGTGCACAGCGCGTTCGTCCGATTTGCGGGATTGCCTTACCAGCTTGGGCTCTCGCCGTTCCGCGATGAGGTGTTGGCTGTAAAAATCGAAGTAGATACGAATCCGCCAGCAGGCGCAGGACTGGCAACAACGGTCGTCCGGCGTTTTCTGCCGCTGCAACTTCATCACCACGACCGCGCATCGCTGCTGGCGGGCAAGCTGCACGCGCTCTTGCAGCGTCCGTATACGAAGGGGCGCGACATCTATGACCTGCTCTGGTATCTTAGCGACCCGAACTGGCCCGCTCCCAACCTGACCCTGCTCAACAATGCGCTTAACCAGACGGCGTGGTCTGGTTCGGCATTGACAGAAGATAGCTGGCGCGCAGCCGTGCGTGAACGACTGTCGGTGCTCGACTGGGATCATGTGATGGCAGACGTGCGACCCTTCCTAGATGTCGCGACGGATTCTGCGCTGCTGACCAGGGCCAATCTGTTACGGCTACTCTCAGAGTAGAAAAGGAGACACCCCTATGCCCAACGACAAACTCGACTTCATCCGCGCGGACATGGCGGCCCTGCGCGAAAGCAACCTGCTCATCACCCTGCGCACGATGGGTTCGCCCGCGGACGCGTGGATGGTGGTGGACGGCCGCCGCGTGCTCAACTTCTGCACGAACAATTATCTTGGCCTCGCCAATCACCCGCGGCTCAAGGACGCGGCTGTCAAGGCCGTCGAGCAGTGGGGCGTCGGCCCGGCCGCGGTGCGCAGCATCGCGGGCACCCAGGCCCTTCACGTCGAGCTGGAGCGCCGGCTGGCCGAGTTCAAGCACGTAGAGGATGCGCTCTACCTGCAGAGCGGCTTCGTCGCCAACCAGGCGGCTATCGGCCCGCTCGTCGGCAAGGAGGACGTCATCTTCTCCGACCGGCTTAACCACGCCAGCATCATCGACGGCGCGCGGCTGAGCGGCGCGAAGATCATCGTCTACGAGCACTGCGATGTGGCGGACGCCGAGGCCAAGATCCGGGAGCACCTGCCCAACTACCGCCGCGGCCTGCTCATCACCGACGGCGTGTTCAGCATGGACGGCGACATCGCGCCGCTGGACAGGCTCAGCGAGGTCGCAGAGCGGTACGGCGTGCTGACGATGGTGGATGATGCGCACGGCGAGGGCGTGCTGGGCCACGGCGGCCGCGGCATCGTGGA
>DAOUGK010000244.1:0-8485 GCA_034429055.1 Anaerolineae bacterium
CCGGGTGCAGGCGGTGGCTGCCATAATCCACATGCACGCCCGCCAGTTCGAAGCTGCCCGCGTTCCCGCCGACCTGCGCGTTGCGCTCCAGCACGGTGACGCGCGCCTTGCCCTCGCGCGCAAGTGCAAACGCGGCAGCCAGCCCGGCCGGGCCTGCGCCGAGAACGACGACGTGCGGTCGTGTCACATTCGTATTTCCCATCAGTAGATGAAGGGCACGAAACGCTTCGTGCGGCGGCAATAAGCCTCGTAGCCCGGGATGACCTGTGCCAGGCGTGTCTCCTCTGCGATAGCGCGACGGGCGAAGACGGCCAGCGGCGCCAGCATCGCGACGGCCAGCCACGAGTTGAGCGCAAGCTGGAGGCCGAGCAGCAGGAGGCTGTCGCCTGTGTAGATCGGATGACGGATGAAACGGTAGACGCCCTGCGAGACCAGGGCATGGTCGGCCTTGACCGTGGCGTCTTCGATGTTGCTCCAGCTCCGACCGAGCGCAACCCGCCCCGCAATGGCCGTTGCCAGGCCGGCCAGGAAGAGCAGCCCGCCCGCGGCCCGAATCCGGGCGGGTCGGGCCGAGATCGGAAATGCGGTGACAAAGAGGGTCTGTCCCAGCAGCCCCAGCAGGAAGGCCCCTTTCGCCTTCTTGGCAATCTGCTTCATGGCCGGTTGTGCTGTGCCGGATTGGGCGGGCGCCCGTGCAGCCGCCGGCACGGCTGCGTCGGCGGGCGTCTGATCCCGCAGCCGCAGTACTTCCCAGACGACTTTATGTAGGACAAGTCCGCTGAACAGCGCCACCCTGAGGGCATTGGGCCGGTTGAATGTCACCTTCATCCTGCCGGTTCCTCCTGCAAGACCGGTTCAGCAAGCTGCCTCTGCTCCATGATGCGCGCGCCGTATGAAGGAACCAGCGGGCCGTTGTGTTGCGCGATCCGCCGCAGCGTGCCGTCTGCCACCATGCCGATGAGCAGGAGTTGCAGGCCGACCAGCAACAGGAGCACCGCCGAAGTGGACAGGACCGGCTGGAACAGCATGTCCCAGCCCCATTTCCCTGTGCGGGGGAAGAACGAAAGAATGTCGAAGATGACCTTGAACATGCCGAAGCCGCCGACGGCCAGCGCCAGCGGTACGAAGATCTTCATCGGCTGGAAGAGCATGGCCATGCGGAACACCAGCATGATGAAGTCCATGAAGTGGCGCGGCACGATCTTCGACTGGCCGACCCGCGCATAGTAGTCGATGGGGTGATAGACGACGCGATACTCGTCGGCCAGCAGCGCAAGGGTGGACGTCGTGGTGAACGAGAAGCGATTGGACAGAATTGGGAAATACTGCCGGATGGTCTGGCGGCGGAAGACGCGCAGCCCGGAGTTGAGGTCCGGGATGGCGCGCCCGGCAATGATGGCGGCGAGGCGGGTCAGCACCCACTTGGCGGGCCGTCGCACGAGCGGAATCTGCACGTTCTGGCCGGTGCGCGCCCCCACGACCATGTCGGCCTCTGCGAGCAGGTCCAACATGGTCGGGAGTTGGTCCGCAGGATAGGTACAGTCGGCGTCGATGATGCCCACAACGTCGTAGGTCGCTGCGTCGATGCCGGCCTTGATGGAGGCGCCGTAACCGCGATTCTCCAGGTGGCGCAGCACGCGCGCTCCGGCCCGCAGCGCCTCGTCGGAGGTGTTATCCTGCGATGCGTCATCCACCACCAGGATCTCGTGCGGAATCTCGTGTCCGCGCAGCGCCGTGCGCACCGCCTCAATCTGCGCCGCGACCCCCAGCCCCTCGTTATAGGCCGGGATTATCATCGTCACGCCCTCGATTTTGTTCTTCATCTTTTTCATGCTACCTTGGATTAGTTGCAGATGTGCCTTAATTTCTGTCCGCACGAAGCACATAGACCGTCCCACCGCTGACCGTGCCCTCGAAACGCGCCACTTCCTGGAAATCCTGAGGGAGGCTGGCCATTACTTCCGGCAGGACAGCCTGGAGGACGGGCGGGAACGTATAGACAAACCAGGTGCGGGCGGCGCTGTCGCGCGTTGCATTCAGGGCGGCGACGTCCTCGATGACATGCCAATCGGTGTGAAAATAGTTCTTGTAGGGCAGCGCGGCGATGCTTGCGGTCACAATCGCATCCCCGGGCTGGCGTTGCTCTGTAACGAAAGCCAAGGCCCCTTCGTAATCCTGCTTGGGCCCGTACACCTTCGGCGTCGAGACGGCCGCCGCGACGATCAGCAACAGGCAGACGGCCATCCCGCCCCACGCAGGGTTAACGGCCGCCCAGCCCTGCCGTAGCCGGGCGAGCCAGCCTGTGACCCACTGGCCGATCAGGAAGGCTCCGCGCACCAGGACCAGACCCCCGAAGCCAAAGGCGAAGTAGAAGAACCGCGGCCAGAGATGATGCCCCATGCCGATGACTACCAGCGCACCTGCCATCACCGGCACGCCGAGTAGCACAACGATCGCAGGCTGCCGCCGGAGATAGCTTAACAGCCCGGCCGCGACGACGACGAGCGCGACCAGTGCAGCGAGGCCGCCCGCAAACCCGATGTTCAGGCCCCGCAGCAGTTCGCTCAACGTCCACAGGGGACTCTTCCACTCCCCCACGACGCTCGGCTCGCGGCCCAGACCGCGCAGCAACTGGGGCAGCACAGGTGCATAGAGCAGCAGGCTCAGGCCGCCTGCGGCGCCAAAACCGATAACCATGCCGCGGAGCAGTGTCGCGGCCCGTTCCCGCTGGCTGATGAGCCAGAGAGCTGCGGCCGCCGCCTGCCCGACGACCACAAAGGCCATCGTCATGTGGGTGTACATGCCGAGGGCCACTGCCCCCGCAAAGGCCAGCCAATAACGGGTGCGGCCCGTTTGGAGCGCGGCCAGCAGCGCCCAACTGGAGAGCAGTGTCCAGAACAGCAGGCCCGAATAGCCGCGTGCGTTCTGGCTGAACCAGATGTGATGATAGGAGAAGGCCAGCAGCGCAGTTGCCAGCAGCCCTTGGGAGACGCTCGTGACCCGCCGCGCCAGGAGATACAATGCCGCGAGGCTGCCGATGCCGAACAGGGCCGCGGGCAACCGCAGCGCCCACGGGCTGGGGCCGAACAGGTCATAGGCTGCCCGCGCCATGAGCGTGTACAGGAAGTGCTGGTTCTCTGAGTCGTAGGTCGTGATGATCTCGTGGTATGGCAGGCGCACGTACTCGTAATCGGTGATGATTTCGTCCAGCCACAGGCCCTCGCCCAGTCGATAGAAGCGCAGCGCGCTCGCGGCGGCCAGGATCAGCAGCAGGATGACGATGGCATACGATCGGGACGACTCACGGGCCGCCGCGCGCGGCCGCGCCTCGGATGGGTTTTGGACAGTGATCGTAGTCATAGATGGGTTACTCGATGCGTGATGCAAGGCAACGGTTCAGCCGGACATCGCCGGGCTGGTGGGCTCTGCGACGCGGCGTTGGCGTCTGGCGGCGTAGGCGGCCAGCAGGCCAAGCGCCAGTCCGGCGACGCTGTAGAGATAGTAGAGCAGGTGGAATGGGATGACGGCGGCGGCGAACCAGACGCCGCGCTGACGAGCGAAGAACCGGTAGAACTCCCGATTGAGGAAGACAAGCGTGCCCAATCCGGCGGCCAGCACGGCGGCCAGCCACACAGGCGCTTGTAGGAGCACGAACGCCATCCCGGCTGCGAATGCGACCACGGTCGCGGCCAGGAACACCTGCGTGCGGTCCCGCGGCCCGGGGCCCGTGTCATACCAAGGCCCATAGCCGACGAGCAGGAGGAAGGCCGCGGCCAGCACCGGCAAGGCGGCCAGCACCGGGCGGACAGGGATCATCACAATGATGAGCGCCAGCAGGGCGCACAAGAGCAGGGAACTGATGCGCTGCGAGAGCTGCAAATTCAGATCGTTGGGCATGTCGCGGCGCTCGAAGATCAGTTTGGTCCACGGCACGGCGCGGTAGATCAGGTCGCACTTGATCAGCCCGCCCAGCGTCCACTTCTTCAGGTGCTTGACCTGCAGCGACCGGTCCAGCTTGATGCGATACCCTGCGACCTTCAGCCGGCTCCCCAGCTCGATATCCTCGATGCTCGGCCGGGGATAGCGTGTCGCGTCGAAGCCGCCTAGCCGGTTGAAGATGGCGCGGCGAATTGCGCCGCCGCCGCTCCAAAAGGTGGCCGCGTCGGCATGTCCCCGTTGGTGGACGAAGTGATGAGCCAGGTTCTTATACTGCGACACGAAGTTGCGTGCAGCGGGGCTTTCGTCGTAGGAGCCGAAGATTGCGGCGAGGTCTGGTTCGTTCCGGAAGGTTTCTGCGATGCGGCCGAGGGTGTCGGGGCGGATGAGCACATCTGCGTCGACAAAGAAGAGGAGCTCATGTGTCGCGGCCTGCGCGCCTGCGTTGCGGGCGTAGGCCGGGCCGTGAGGCCCGTAAGGGAGGGATAAGAGAGTTACGCCATAAGATTCAGCAATCGCGCGCGTATCATCCGTCGAGCCGTCATCCACAACGATACACTCGTAACCCGTATAATGCGATTCACTGATAGCCTTCAAACAACGATCGAGATAAACAGCCCCGTTGTGGACTGGCACAATAACTGACAACACACCTCACCTCTCAAACTGTTCACTCACACCTGCTACACATGCCCATACGGATTGTTTCGCCCGAAAGATGGCAGGTTCCACCGTACTCTGTCCAGGCAGAGCACGGGAGTTCCTGTGAATGCGCCGGAGCAATGGCTACGACGAGCGCATTTTTGGGCCTGAGCGCTCCGAGTCGCTGACGACGGCCTGAAACCCAACTGAAAGTCTTCCTTGCCAGGTTTTTGGCCGATGCCTGCTTACTGCGCCCATAATCTTCCCTGGTGGCGAACAACCTTGGTGCTATATTTCACTCAATCATTGGATTAATATAGCACAAATTCAACCCCGGAATTCTAGCAGACGATGATGCAGGTGTCAAATACCCATCGAATGTTACGGATGCCGTGGAAATATAGCAAGATTATCTGTTGGTGTTGCTTTGGTGGCGGTTGATGGAATACAAGTGCCGTGGTAAACTGGCCGCGACAGACGGGCGGCACGAGAGGGAGGGTTCAGCACATGAGACAGAGGGCTGGCAAACTGGGGCTCTTCATTGGCACGGGCACCGGGGCAACCGAAGCGGACCGTCCGCGCAGCCGGGGCATCTACCGGGCGGAACTGGATACGGCCAGCGGCACGCTGACCATCACCGGCCTGGCCGCGGAGCTGGCCGATCCGACCTTCCTGGCGCGCACGCCGGACGGACGGCGGCTGTATGCCGTGAGCGAGATCGGCGATTACGGCGACGCGAGCAGCGGGGCCGTTGCGGCCTATGCCGTGGATCGTGCAACGGGCGAGCTCACCCTGCTGAACATGCAGCCTTCCGGCGGTGCAGGCCCGGCCTACGTTGCCCTGGACCGTACGGGCCGCATCGTGCTGGTTGCCAACTACGGCGCGGGCAATGTTGCCAGCCTGCCCGTCGCGCCGGACGGCCGGCTGGAGTCGCCCAGCCAGGTCTGGCAGCACACGGGCGCCGGCCCGCAGGCTGACCGGCAGGAGGCGCCGCACGCGCATTGCATTGTGCCGGACCCCGCGAACCGCTTTGCCCTGGTTGCGGATCTCGGCATTGACAAGTTATTCGTGTATCCAATTGACGCAGCCGCAACGCGGCTCGATGCCTCGCTACAGGAAGTTGCCACGCGGCCCGGCATGGGTCCGCGCCATCTGGCCTTCCATCCGGTGCTCGACATTGTCTACGTGAGCGGCGAGCTGGATTCGACCGTCACCGTCTATACGTACATTCCTGCCGCCGGCGCGCTGGCCGAGGTGCAGCACGTCGCGACCCTGCCCGCCGGGTTCACGGGGGAGAACTACCCTTCGGAGATTGCAGTCGCGCCGTCGGGCCGGTTCGTCTACTGCGCCAACCGGCTGCACGACAGCCTGGCCGTCTTTGCGGTGGACCCTGCGAGCGGACGGCTGACGCCCGCGGGACACGTGCCGCTGGCCGGGCTGCAGGAGACTGCGTTCCCGCGTCACTTTGCCATCGACCCCTCGGGCGAGTGGCTGCTGGTCGCCAACCAGCACGGCCACAACGTCGCCGCATTTCGGGTGGATGAAGAGACCGGCGTGCCGGAGTTCGCCGGTGCGGTCGATATCACGACGCCGATGCATATACTATTCTAGGGCATGTGTCCGCTGTGGAGTGCAGCGATGACTCTGACTTTGTTCACCATCGGGGTCTACGGCTGGGAGCCGGAACGGTTCTTTGCTGCGTTGCAGGCCGCGGGTATTGACACCTTCTGCGACATTCGCGCCCGGCGGGGCGTGCGCGGCAGCGAGTATGCCTTCGCCAACAGCCAGCGCCTGCAGGCGCGGCTGGCGGAGCTGGGCATCCGCTATCTGCACCGGCCTGACCTGGCGCCCAGTGAGGCCACGCGCGCCGCGCAGCACGACGCGGACGAAGCCTCACACACGGCGCGTCGCCTGCGTGCCGAACTCAGCCCCGCGTTTATCGAATCGTACGAGCGCGAGCGACTGACCGGCTTCGATAGCACCGCGTTCGTCACAGACCTGGGGCCGGACGCGCGTCGCGTGGTGCTCATGTGCATCGAACGCGAGCCATCCGCCTGCCATCGCGGGCTGCTGGCCGCGCGCCTGGCCGCAGATCTGGATCTGCACGTGACGCACCTGACGCCGGAACAGGCTTCCTAGCCCACCAACAGCAGCTTCCCCGTCGTCCCGCGGCCTGCGAGATCAATGTGCGCCTGCGCCGCCTCCGCCAGCGGGTAGGTGCGGTCGATGTGCACCTGAAGCTGCCCCGCGGCGATCCAGTCGAACACGGCGTTCGCATGTTCGAGTAGCTCATCCCGGCTGCGCAGGTACGTGAACACGGAGGGTCGGGTCAGGAACAGCGAGCGTCCGCCCGCCAGCCGCTGGATGTCGAGAGGCGGCGGGAAGCCGCTGGACTGGCCGTAGTTGACCAGGTAGCCGAGCGGCGCCAGACTATCCAGGCTCCGGTCGAAGGTGTCCTTGCCCACCGAGTCATAGACCACGTTGACACCCTGCCCGCCGGTGATGCGCTTGACCTCGACCAGGAAGTCCTGCTGCGTGTAGAGCACCATCTCATCGGCGCCCAGCCCGCGCGCGATCGCGGCCTTCTCCTCGGTGGAGACCGTGCCGATGACGCGCGCGCCGCGCATCTTCGCCATCTGCACGAGCAACTGCCCGACCCCGCCCGCGGCCGCGTGGATCAGAACCCAGTCGCCCGGCCGAATGGGATACGTGCGGTGCGACAGCACGTGGGCGGTGAGGCCCTGCACCATGACCGCCGCGGCCTGCTCCAGCGTGAGCGCCGCCGGCACGGGTGCGAGCTGGCTGACGGCCACCAGGGCATGCGTGGCATAGCTCCCCGTCGACCCGCCGAGCCAGGCCACCCGGTCGCCCGGCGCAACCTCGTTGACGCCCGGCCCGACCTTGAGCACGGTCCCCGCGCCTTCCCCGCCCATGATGGCGGGCAGCGCCGGCAGCTTGTACCACCCCATGCGCTGGTAGATTTCGACGAAGTTGACGCCGGTCGCGGCCACCTCGACCAGGGCCTGGTCGGGGCCGGGCTCGGGCGTGGGCAGCTCCTCCAGCTTCAGTACTTCCGGCCCCCCATACTCATGAATCCGAATCGCCTTCATATGATCTCCTCCCAGTCTCACGCAAAGACGCAAAGCGCGCAAGGCACTTATTTTATTAATGTCGTCTTTGCGTTCTTTGCGTCTTTGCGTGACAAAATTAATCCGTAAGACGCGGGTCGTGGGCGGATGCGATGCCGTCTGCGACGGGCAGCCCGTCCGCCGCGCCGGTCAGCAGCGCCAGGAACTCGCACAGCACCATCGCGGTTGCGCCCCAGATCTTGTGCTGTCCGAACGCGTAATAGGGCACGCGCACGGGCGCGCCGCGGATGTCCCAGACCTCCTCACAGCGCGTCGCAGGACTGAGCAGGTGCGCCAGCGGGACTTCCAGCACCTCTGCCACTTCGTGCGGACTGGGGACAAATGCGGGTCGCGTTGGGACGTATGCAACCACAGGATAGATGCAAAAGTCGCTCGGCGGAATATACAACGGCGAGAGCTGGCCCAGGACGATCAGGCTCCCCGGATCCACGGCCAGTTCCTCCTGCGCTTCGCGCCGCGCCGCGGCGATCGCATCCTCGCCGGGGTCCATGCTGCCGCCAGGAAAGGAGATCTGCCCGCGATGGCTCTCGACCGAGTTTGTGCGTCGCGTCAGCACCAGATGCGGCGTTGCGCCTGCGCCATACGGGTAGAGCAACACCAGCACCCCGGCACGGCGGCAATCCAGATGCGGGTCGAGGATGCGCTCGGTGCCCGGCCGCGGCGCGGGCGACATGCCCATCTGCACGGGCAGACCCGGCAGCGGTCGCGCTAACACCCGGCGCAGCGTTTCGATTTGTTGCCCTGAGCTTGAATTTGTC
>DAOUGK010000245.1:0-7620 GCA_034429055.1 Anaerolineae bacterium
GTTTTGGGCCGCAAAGCGGCCCAAAACCCCGTTAAGCAACTCATACCAGAAAAGTTGTAGACCCCGGCTCCCCCAAAACCATTAGTCAATCCACCAGTTTGCTTGGGCCTCTTCGTAATGTGAAATGCAACATTACTCCGATGTCGCTTTGCCGCGCTTGCGCTATGCTGTCGCCATGCTGATTACAAGAAGGAGTTTTCCGATCACAGGGCTGTCCCGTGAGAGGATGTGAGCGACCCCATGAAGGTGCTGATTGTTGATGATATGGCCCGAGCCCGCCGGAGCATCCAGGCGTTGCTGGCAACCTGCTCCAATGTGACAGAGATGTGCGAGGCCAGTAACGGAAATGTAGCACTGGAACTGGTCGCTCGATGGCTCCCCGATGTCGTGGTGATGGACGTTCAGATGGCGGAGATGAACGGGTTGGAAGCCACACAGATGATCAAGTCAAAGTGGCCCGCAACCAAGGTGATTGTCTTGTCGATGTACAGCGATTACGAAGTGCAAGCCCGTGCTGCCGGCGCGGATGCCTTCGTCAACAAAGGCGACCCGCCCGCGTGCTTGCTCCACGCCCTGGAGTGCGTCGCCGGAAACCAAAGCTGAGTGTGCCACATGTCAGAATACGAAGTTATTGCGCAGGCCCGTAAGGGCGATCAGGGTGCGTTCACCGCTCTCGTCCATTCCTACCAAAACGCCATCTACTCGCTGTGCTATCGTATGCTGGGCAATGCTGAACAGGCGGAGGATGCCGCGCAGGAGACCTTCCTGCGGGCCTACACCCAGCTTCACCGCTACGACCCGGAACGACCGTTCAAGACCTGGCTCTTTGCCATTGCCAGCCACTATTGCATCGATCGGCTGCGCCGGCGCCGCGTGACCTGGCTGGACATCGACGATGAGCCGCTGGCCGGCCACCCGGCGCTGCGCGAACGGCGCGCGAGTCCCGAGGAGGCCGCGCTCCACCGCGAGCGCGCCACCGATGTGCAGGCGCTGCTGGAATACCTCCCGCCGAAGGATCGGGCCGCAGTCGTCATGCTCTACTGGTATGACCTCTCCTATCAGGAGATTGCTGAAGTAACCGGCACGACGGTTAGCGCGGTCAAGAGCCGCCTGCACCGGGCGCGGGTCGCACTGGCCGAGGCGATGAGCGGCAACTCATCCGGCAAGGCGACCGTCCAACCGGCTGCCCGGCCGCAGACCGCGCCGGCGGCTCCGGCCTACACGCTTGCCTGGGCATAGCCACGATGTTTGATCTGCACTCATCGGACCTGTCTTACTACGACAGCAACCAGCCAGACCAGCGGCATCCGTCCGAGGGCATGCGCTCCCTGCGGCGGGCGGCCAGGGTGTACGAACGGATCGTCTGGCTGGCGCAGTTGGGCCGCGCCTGGGGCTGGCTGACGGGGCAGCCTGCACACCTGCTCGACCTGGCCGCGGAGAAGCCGCGGTGCGTGACGGGCAGTGCGCGGCCGGGCGGGCTGCAGACGGTGGAGGTCAGGCGCATCCTGGGCAGCGAAGGCCGCAGCCGCGACTTCGACCGCCGTTTCCTGCCGCTGCGCAAGTGCACGCGGGAACGCTGGATCAGCATCGCCGCGGCTCAGTTGATGGGCATCTCTCTGCCACCGGTCAGCCTCATCCAGGTGGGCGAGCGTTATTACGTGCGCGACGGCCACCATCGGGTTTCGGTCGCGCGGGTGCTGGGGCAGGAGTACATCGAGGCGGAGATTACCGTGTGGGAATTGGCCGAGGCGTGCCAGCCGGCCGGTGCATCCATGCTGACCCCACTGCCGGTGATTTGAATGCGAGGGCCATCGCGAATCAGCGAATGACGCACAGCACGAATGAGCGAATAGGCCATGAAAGCAACCCGTTTGCGCGCCAGACTGGCGTCTGGTCTCGAAAATGGGCTGTTGGACGACCTCGATTCGTTTATTCGTGCCTCATTCGTTGATTCGCGATGGCCGCGTCTTACTTGTTCAGCCGCACCGTCTTGACCTCGAACGGGCGGAAGTCCAGGGCCAGTTGGCCGCCGCTGAACGGCAGGTCGGCCTGGTGTTCCTCCAGCATGTTCGTCTGGCTCGCGCGGGCGAAGGGCAGCGTCGTGGTCAGCGTGCAGCGGGTCGCCGTGCGCTTGGCCTCGTACAGCCGCAGCACCACGTCGCCGGAGCCGTCCTCCGCGGGCTTCACCGTATCCAGGAAGATGTTCGGTGCGTTCAGCGTGAACAGCGAGCGTGTGGCCTCCGCCGCCGCGCCCGCGGCCACCGTCACCGGCACATTCAGGTCCGCCGCCTCGTGGACGACCTCGCTCTCGTAGAAGCTGCCGTTCCAGACGTACAGCGAGTAGGTGAACTCCTGTGTGCCCTCATCCGCATTCGGGTCCGGCGCCATCGCGGACTTGAGCAGGGTCAGCCGGATGGCATTGCCCAGCACGTCCACCCCGTACTTGCTGTCATTGAGTACCGCGGCCCCGCGGCCCTCTTCGGCCAGCGCGGTCCACCGCTGCTGCGGCACCTCGAAGCGGTCCGCGTCGTAGCGCCGCGAGCGGTGGTTGGGCCGCCGCACGTGGGCATACTGGATCTCGTGGATCGCCTCATCGGCGTGGATGGTGACCGGGAACGCGACCTTCAGCAGCTTGTGCTTCTCCTGCCACTCCACTGACGTGACGAAGTCGAGGCGGCGGCTGCCGCGACACAGGCGGATTTCCTGGGTGACGGGCGAGTTATGGAGCGTGCGGGTCACGCGTAGCGCGGCCATCAGGGGGCCTGCCGCGGCCACTTCGAGCGTGGCCTCCCGACCCAGCTCGACGGGCTGGTCGACATAATTGCTGTCGATGTCCCATGCGTCCCACATGCGCGGCACGTCCTTGTACATCAGGAAGGCGTTGCCCGGCGCAGCCATCCACTCGCGTTCCTCGGCCTTGTCCCACAGGCTGACCAGCTCGCCCGCCGCGTCGAAGGTCGCGGTCACGAGGTCGTTCTCCAGCACGGCCCCGCCCTCGGTCAGCGCAGCGCGCACCGTGCCATCCAGCGCGGGGGCTGCCTCGCCCGCCGACACCGTGACCGTCGTCCAGCCGGACGCCGGCGCCGTCAACTCGACCAGCGTCCGGTCGCCCTCCTGCTGGGATGGCAGCGGTTCGCCCTGCGCGCCCGTGACCTGCCCGCCGCTCACCGGCAGTTCAGCCAGGACTGTGCGCTCGAAGGAGAGGGAGTTGAAGACGGTGAACGCATCATTGCCGCCGGAGGCCAACTGCGCGGTGGCCGCGGCAGTCAGGTCCCGTCCGGTTGCGACGGCCTCGGCCAGGTCGCGTTCCGCCTCGTCGTACACCCGGCCGATAGAGGAGCCGGGCAGGATGTCATGGAACTGGTTGAGCAGCACAAGCTTCCAGGCGTGGTCCAGTTCGGGCAGGGGCACGGTGTACCCCTTGAGCGTCTGTGCGGCCACGCTCCACAGTTCCGCGTCGCGCAGCGCCAGTTCCGCGCGGCGGTTGAGCCGCTTCGTCTGCGCCTGCGAGGTGAAGGTGCCGCGATGGGCCTGGAAGTAGAGCTCGCCCACGTAGCGCGCCTTCGGCTCCCCGCGCTGCTCCATATCCTCGAAGAACGCCAGGGGCGACGCGATGACCGTGCGCGGGACGCCCTGCAGGTCGCGCGCGCGGCGCAGATACTCCAGGTGCTCGCGCGTGACGCCGCCGCCGCCGTCGCCATAGCCGAACGGCAGCATCAGCGTCGGCATGTCGGTCTTCTGCCGCCGGTCGCGCCAGGTCTCGATGAGCGTCTTGGGCGAGGTCTCGTAGGAGTAGCCGTGGAAGATGTGCGCCCAGACTTCGCTGCCGTCCACGCCCTCCCAGATGAACTGGTTGTAGGGGAACGGGTCGGCCTTGTTGTACTCCCACATGATTTTCTGCGTGCCGAAGTATTTCAGCCCGCAGCCGAGCATGATTTGGGGCAGCGCCGCGGAATAGCCGAACACATCCGGCTCCCAGAAGATCTGGCAGTCGATGCCGAACTCGTCCTTGAAGAAGCGCTTGCCGTGGATGAACTGGCGGATGAGGCTCTCGCCCGAAGGGACGTTCGTGTCCGGCTCGACCCATGCCGCGCCCTCAGCAATCACGTGACCCGACTGGATGCGCGCCTTGACGCGTTCGTACAGATCGGGATAGTCGTGTTTGAGATAGGCATAGAGCTGGGCCTCGCTCTGCAGGAAGATGTATTCCGGGTATTCCTCCATCAGCGCGAGCTGGTTGGAGAAGGTGCGGGCGGTCTTGCGCTGCGTCTCCTGCAGCGGCCACAGCCAGGCCACGTCGATATGCGCATGGCCGAAGCCCCAGAGCACCGGCGCACTCGTGCCGTTCGTCGCGGCCAGCACCGGCCGCAGCCGGTCGCGCGCGGCCAGCGCGCCCGCCAGCAGCTCGATGCGCGGGGCCTCGACATCGGCCAGCAGCGTCATCTCCTTGAGCGCCGCGTCGATCTCGTCCACGCGCAGTGCGTCCGGGTCCAGCATCTCGCGCAACTCCCAGAGCGTGTTCACATCCATCCAGAGCTGGAACACGGTCTCGTCCCAGATGCCGTAGGTGGACACCTCCATCGTGGACTGCTGGGCCGGGGTCTCCGGCAGCCAGGTGCGGCCATGCGCGATGGGGCCTTCGCCCACGGAGATGAAGCCGTGACCCGCATAGCTCTCCGCCAGGATGTCGAAGTGCGTGCCCGGCGCGCCCCAGGTCTGCAGGGTGATGTACTTGTGCTGGCGGTCCACCGCGCCGGCCATCTGGCCGTTGACCCAGACGATGCCTTCGCTGCCGGTTTGCAGGTGCAGCGCAATGCGCTCCCCCGCGGCCTCGGCGGGCAGGCTGAACGCGCCCCGGAACCAGCCGTATTCCCAGTCTGCGCCCCAGGCCGTGCCTGCGGGCATGGGCTCGAATGCGCCGGCTGCTGCCTGTTCGGGCCGCAGGTAGTCCGTTGTGGTGAAACCGCTCAGTTCCACCTCGCCCAGGGGCCGGTAACACAGGGTCTTCAATACGCGCCGCCAGTGAAGGATGCGGTCGCGCCATTCAGGGTTGAGTGCCATCATGGTTCCTTTCTGAAGTTGGGGGTTGTGCACGGACCGCGCCATTCTATCACAAGTCCGTTCGTAGTGGGCACTTCAGTGCCCTGCGGCAGAAATCCCAGATGCAGCGGTCGGAGGAGGCATCCTGAGCGGAGCGTCAGCGCAGTCGAAGGATGCCTCGGCCATACTGGGAACTCCTGGCCCTGCGGCGCTGAAGCGCCGACTACAAACGTTTGGCGTTTGCCCACGCGCGCGAACGGGTGTAGACTTTCCCCGTTCACTGTCCCTCATCAGGAGCAACCATGTCCCCCTACATCCCATCCGACTTTGCCGCAACCAACCTGGCTATCTTCCGCGGGCAGGACCCGGGCCGCATCCTGTGGCAGCCCCGCCTGGAGTTCTGGTATGCGGTCAACCACAAGCGCGGCACGCTGCCGGCCCACCTGAAGGACGCGACGCTGCTCGACCTGTACGACTACTGCCACGCGTCCGTGCGCTATTTCGTCAGTCCCCTGCGCCACGAGTTCCAGGACGTCGAGGTGCGCGTGGACTGGCCGGACGAGAAGAGCCGCCGCATCGTGTACGAGACGCCGGTGGGCCGCCTGCAGGAGATGGTCCATTATGATGCATGGGGCCTGTCGGCCTATCACAGCGAGTACCGGCTGAAGACCGCGGCGGACTTCCGCGTGTACGAGTACATGCTGCAGCACGAGACCTGGCGCTGGGACCAGGAGGCGTATGAACGCCAGATTGCTGCGGTGGGCGGCCGCGGCGCGCCGCAGTTCTTCTTCCGCCGCTCGCCCATCCAGGGCTTGTTCATCGAAAACATGGGCTTCGAGCCGACCATCTACCTGCTGGCCGACCAGCCGGAGGTCATCGAGCATTACTTCGAGGTGGCGGCTGCGGCGGATGACGCGCTGTACGACGTCCTGTGCGCCGCGCCCATCGAGATTATGAACTTCGGTGAGAACATCGACCATCACATGGATCCCCCGCGGCTGTGGCGGCGGTGGCTGGCGCCCTACTACAACCGCCGCGCCGCGCAGCTCAGCGCCGCGGGCAAGCGCACCCACATCCACATCGACGGCGCGATGAAGCAGCTCATCGGCCTGATCCGTGAGAGCCCGTTCGACGGCATCGAGGCCGCGACGCCTATCCCGCAGGGCGACGTGACGATCGACGAGATCAAGGCCGCGCTGGGCGACAAGATCCTGCTGGACGGCATCCCCGCGGTCTACTTCCTGCCGATGTACCCGCTCGAAGAACTCATCGACTGCACGCGGCGCATCATCGACCTGTTCCACCCGCGCCTCGTCCTGGGCATCTCGGACGAGATTCCACCGGACGGCGACATCGAGCGCGTGCGCCTGATCGGTGAACTGGTGCAAACCCTGTAGGACCTATTCGCTGTGGCTCGGTCGGAGACCGGCCACAGCAGAGGCAGATTGTGGCCGGTCTCCGACCGAGCCACAACCAACGATTTTCGATCTTACCGGAGGCCACCTTGTCATTCACATCCTTTTCCGCCCCCATCACGCCCGATTGGGAGGCCTTTGTCCGCTGCATCCGCCGCGAGGGCACGCCGCGCCGCGTCCACTATATCGAGCTGTTCCTGGACGGCGAAGTCTGGCAGGCCGTGGGCCAGCGGTTCGGCCTGTTCGACGGCCTGGACCCCGCCGATCCCTTCTTCCTGCACAAGGCCAACATCGCCATCCAGCGGTATCTCGGCTATGACTACGTGCGGTGCGGCGTCGAGGGGCTGGACATGCCCATGAACTATCACCGCACGGACGACACCGCGGACCTGCAGCGGGATGGCGGCCGCCGGTACATGGATGAGCACCGTGGGCCGATTACGACCTGGGCCGAGTTCGAGGCCTACCCCTGGCCCGACCCGGCGACCGCGACGACGCGCGCACTGGAGTTCTACCAGCGGCATCTGCCCGACGACATGTGCATCATTGCCGGCGGCGGCTTCGGACATTTCGCGGAACATCTGAATTGGCTGATGGGTTACGAGACGATGTGCTATGCGCTGTACGACCAGCGCGACCTCGTGCGTGCGCTCGCGGATAAGCTGCTGGTCATGCAGGAGGCGATCCTCCGCACCATCCTGCAGTTCGACCGGGTGAAGGTGGTCTGGGGCAGCGACGACATGGGCTTCCGCACGGGTACGCTCATCAGTCCGAAGGACCTGCGCGAGTTCGTGCTGCCCGGCCATAAGCGCATGGCCGAGATGGCGCACGAGCGCGGTCTGCCCTACCTGCTCCACACCTGCGGCAAGATGGAGGCCATCATGCCGGACCTGATCGACGATGTGCAGATCGACGCGCGGCACTCGTTCGAGGACGTCATCGAGCCGGTCATCGAGGCGAAACAGCGGTACGGTGACCGCATCGCGCTGCTCGGCGGGATCGACCTGGACTTCATCTGCCGGGCCGACGAGGCCGCCGTGCGCAGCCGCGTGCGCGCGACGCTCGATGCCTGTCATCCCGGCGGCGGCTACTGCCTCGGCACTGGCAACAGCGTCACCACCTACATCCCCCTAGATAACTACCTGGCGATGCAGGACGAGGGACG
>DAOUGK010000246.1:0-3456 GCA_034429055.1 Anaerolineae bacterium
CGGTCAGCGCCCGGCCGCTGCGCCTGCCGCGGCAGGCGCGTCCGCTGCTGACGCTGTTGTGGCTGCTGCCGGTCGCGTTCGTGCTGCTGTTCGAGCCGGTCCGGGAGGCAGGGCGCGAGTGGCCGCAACGGGACCGCAGCGACGAGTGGGCCGCGTATGATCTGGGCGCGGATATGCTGGACAGCGCGGGGACGAACGGCGTGATTGTGGGGCTGGGCGGAGAGACGACGCTGGTGCGCTATATCCGCGATGTGCTGGGCCGGCGGGCCGACCTGCAAGTGGTGAGGGCCGATGCGGAAGGTGCGCGACGGGACGCGGTGGCCGCGGAGCTGGCGCGCGGCGCGCCGGCGCACAGTGCGCCGGTGTACCTGACGCGCGACCTGCCCGGCGCGGCCGGGCGGTACAGTCTGGATGCCGCGGGGCCGTTGATTGCCGTCAGCCCGAAGGCCGCGACCGGGCCCATTCCGCCGGGGGATGACGTTGGCGGGGGCGTGCGCTGGCTCGCGGGGAGCACGCACATCCGGCAGACGCACGCCGGGCCGGTCGTGCGGGTGGCGGTGGAGTGGACCGCCGCCGCGCCCATCACCGAGGACCTCAAGGTGTCGGCCCGGCTGCTGGACGCGGCCGGCGCGGTCGTTGTGGCGGACGACCGCGTGCCCGTCCACTTCACCTATCCCACGACCGCCTGGGTCCCCGGCGAAGTCGTCGCGGATGTGTATGACCTGGCGCTGCCGGCGGACCGGCGCGGCACGTTCGGCGTCCTGCTGATCGTCTATCGCGCGGCCGACGGCAGCGAGGCCGGCCGGGTCGAACTGCCCGCGGTGGAGGTTCCAGCGACTGGTTCCGGTAGCTGATGGCATATGGGAGTGTGCACCATGCGCAATCTTCCGAGCCAGTGGAGTTCCACGATGCGCGCGAAGACTCGCTACCTGTTCTTTGACCTGCTCGGTGTAGCCGGGCTGATGCTCAAGCGACACTACGCAGGACCCTACCAGGAGGCCGTCTGGAGCTACGGCGGCAACATCGCCGCCTCGTTTGCGATGTACTACGTGGTGGGGCTCCTGCCTTTGCCTGCCCGATTCAGCAAGCCTCTGGGGGCCAGCCTGGCGCTGCTGGCGGTCGAGCTCTTCGAGGCCACGAATGGCTTCGGTGTGATGACGAACGTATACGATCCAATGGACTTTGCGGCGAATGCGGTGGGCGTTGCGCTCGCCTTAGCCGTGGACATCGTGACGAGCGGAATCAGCCGCCGTCCCCGGCATCATGCTGACCGGTTCGGGAGCAATCTGCGCCTCACTTGACCATCCGAAAGTCCAGGTGATATGGCATCGGGTGGGCCGCGCTGACCGCGGCACGCTCCGCCTCGTTCAACGGACGACCGAGCTCGGCCTCAGCCTCTGCGATTTGCAGCCCGAACCATAGCTCGGTCAGCAGCGCCTCGCCCTCGCGCACGGTCGCGAACTCGCGGTCCAGCACCTGCCGCAGCACGTCCAGGTCCCCATGTTGAAGCGCGACCTGCCCGCGCGCCAGGGCAATGCGCTCGTGAACGCGTATGGCGTCCGGCAAGCGCGCCAGGAAGCCCTCGAGTTCCTCAGATTGGCCGGTCTGCTGGAAGAACCGGCAGATTTCCACGGCCAGGGCTGTGGCTGATCCTGCCGGGTGCAACCACGGAATAAACGGATCACGCGGAACGCTGGTTTTTGCCTCGTGAAGGGCACGATCATCCGGCGAGTCCGGTTGGGTCGTACTTAGCTCCCACGCGGCCAGATAGTGCGCTGTGGCGGCTTCTACATCGCCATCTACGTGATACGCAATGAGGGCCAGGCCGCGCTGTGCGTGGAAGTTGTCGTGCTCCCTGAGCGAGGCTGTGAAGTGGCTGCGTGCGACGGCAACCTCACCCTCGTTCAGCCAGGCCACCCCCAGGCACAGCTCGTGCAGCCAGGTCGTGCCGTGTGCTTCACGTGACGCGGCCAGCCGGTCCATCCAGCGCGGAGAGACGGCCCATGTGCGCGGCGCCTCAGCCAGCGTGGCCGCTGAGAACCGGCCATCCTCGAGCAGCTCGTGCCAGGGCCGGACAGACTCCGGCAAGCGGGGCAGGCTCCAACTCAGGCCCGCGCTGATACGCTGCCCGGTCAGCCGCTCATGCAGGTCGCCCCACGGCTCACCCGTGTGCAACATTTGGGTGATGGGCGCGTCGACCTGCGCGTGCAGCCAGGCGTCCATCGCATGAAGCGAGTCTTGTGTGATCGCGGCCTGGGCCAGCGCGTCGATCGCGTGCCGCGCGGCATCGAAGTCGGGATCGTGGACGATGGCCGGGTCGGCGGCGAACGGCGTCAGACACTCCGTCCACTCATACGCTGCACCCGGCGCGATGATGAACTCCTGGTCCTGGGTGGGCAGCGCACCGGCCTGCACCTCGATGTACGCGCCCTGGCCTGGCAGCGACAGGAAGTCCATCCAGCGCCGGCCGCCCGCGTGCTGGCCGAAGACGAACATCTTGCGGCCAGGGAGCGACGGGGTGGAAACGTGCAGCAGGCCGTATCCATCCTGGCGCAGCGCGACCAGCCAAGGCCGCAGCGGTGTGCCGAGCTGGGGGCGAAAGAAGACCGAGGCTGCATAGCCGTAATGTTCGGGGTAGCTGCCGTCGAAGCCGTGTGCCGCGGGGAAAGGCAGGGCTTCCAGGTGATTGTCGGGCGCGACGTGCTCAATGCAGTAGTCGGCCGCGGCCAGCACGCGCGTGCCCGGCAGCAGCGGAACCGCACTGTTCGTCCACCAGTAGGCCCGGATCGGATAGGGATTGGGGTTGAGCAGCCGGCCGTGGACCCACACGCAACCATCGTCACGCGGCAGATACAGGTCCACCTGCCAGACAGCTTCACGGATGCGCTCGAACTCGTACAGACGGAGAAGCGCGCCGCGGTCGGTCTGTACGAGGCCCGCGAACACGGGCGCACAGGTGAACGGGGAGTGGCCGGGGATGATGCCGTTCCATTCGACGCCGCCGGAGAACCACGCATTCAGCACGGCCAGGTTGGCCGGTTGGAACACGGGGTTATCGAACAGGACCTCACGACCGGTCTGCCGGTCGTACAGGGACGCGAGCCGCCCGCCCAGCGTCGGGTACACCGTCAGGCGCAGCGCATCATTCTCGACGAAGATCGCGGGCAGCTCGCCCGCCGCCTGGCTGCGGTCGTAGTCATCCTGGAGCAGGTAGGGCAGGATGGGATGGCTGCCCCACGCGAAGATGCCCGCGGTCTCGTCGGATGACAGGCTCGGATGGGGCTGCACGGCCGCGGCTGCGCGGCGTTCGAGGCGGAACTGCGGCAAGGGGTTCGGCGGGCCGAGGCGGGAGACGCGCAGCGACCGGGAGGCGGGATAGATGCGGGTCATGGCATCCTCCGGGCAGGGTTCATCTGGCGGGCGGGGCGACTTCAGGCCGGCTGAAGTCGCCCCGCC
>DAOUGK010000247.1:0-3042 GCA_034429055.1 Anaerolineae bacterium
GCCCCCCCCCCCCACAAAAAAGGAAAGTATCTCCGCTGTACGGGCGGATGCTAAATAGCGGTCCCCGCAGAGGCCCGCTTCAACGCACCGATGTCCAGCTTGACCATCTTCATCATGGCCGCCATCACCCGTCCCGCCTTCTCCTGATCCGGATCCTGCAACAGCTCGTTCAGAATGCTGGGGACAATCTGCCAGGACACCCCGAATTTATCCCTGAGCCAGCCGCACGCGTCCGGCTGTCCCCCCTCCAGCAGCCTGTCCCAGTAATAGTCCACCTCTTCCTGCGACTGGCAATCAACATAGAACGAGATGGCCGGCGTGAAGGCAAACTCCGGCCCGCCGTTCAGCGCCACAAACTTCTGCCCGAACAGCTCAAAGGAAACCGTCAGCGCCGAACCCTCCGGGCCCGGCCCCTCGGATCCGAAGCGCGCCACATCGGTTATGCGCGCGTCCTCGAAGACCGATGCATAGAAGTTGGCGGCTTCCTCCGCCTGCCCGTCGAACCACAGAAATGGCGTAATCTTCTGCATGGTACTACTCCTGCTCCATACGAATGTCACACTAGCAGGATGCTATTATACCACAAAATCGCACAAATGTTCCTTAAAGTTTCCTTGCCCCGCGCGGAGGCTCATGCTAAACTATCCGCCGAGGTAAAGCGCCTATGTCACGTCTCATTCGGAAGACCCTGCTGGCCGCGGGCGCGGCAGCAGGGCTTGCGCTGCTGTATGGCCGCTACATCGAGCGCGGCCGGGTCCGGCTGGACCGCTTCACCGTGGAGGTGGACAGGCCGGGGCTGCCCGCGCAGGGCGTCACCATCCTGCATCTCTCCGACCTGCACATCCGCGAGCGCGAGCCGGTGCAGGCGGCCAAGCTCGCGCGGCTGCACCGGCTGCTGGCGAACGAGCACTACGATATCCTCGCACTGACAGGCGACCTGGTTCACAATATGGCCGGGTTGCCGACCGCCGCCGCGTTCCTGGTGAAGCTGAATTCGCGCATCGCGGCCTTCGTCGTGCCGGGCAACCGTGACTATCTGGAATCGAGCTTTCGCGCCTTGCTCGGCACGCCGGAGGAGCGGCAGGGACTCTCGCTCGCTGAACAGACATCGCTGGCCGCGCACAAGATCGGCCGCGTGCTGCGCCGCTTCGTGCGCAACGAGGGCGGAACAGCCAAGGCGCACGGCACGCTCGGACTGCGCGCGAACGATGTGCCCGCGCTGCTGGCCGCGCTGGCGGCACAGGGCATCCAGCCGCTCGTCAACCGCAACGTACACCTCGTCGCAGACGGCCTGGACTTGTGGGTTGGGGGCGTGGATGACCTGGGCAATGGCAAGCCCGACCTGCCCGCTGCGCTGGCCGGCGTTCCCGCGGATGCACCGCTGCTCCTGCTGGCCCACAATCCCGATATCTGGCTGCAGGCGAGAGCGCACCGCGCGGACCTGATCCTCTCCGGCCACACGCACGGCGGGCAAATTCGCCTGCCGCTGCTTGGCTCGGTGTACCGGCAGGGCACGCACCTGGGCCGGCAGCGCGCCGCCGGGTGGTTCGAGCAGGGCCAGGCCCGCATGTTCGTGAGCCGGGGCCTGGGGGAGAGCTTTCCCCTGCGCCTCGGCGCACCGCTGCAAGCTGCACTCATCCGGCTGCTGCCGGGGCCTGGGCCGCGGCCTGATTCGACCCCGCTGCGGCCGGTCTCCGACCGGGCCGCAGCTGCGGGAACGGAAGTGGCTCGGTCAGAGACCGGCCACAGCACGGATGCTTTCACCCTCCGGCCGGTCGGTGAGCGGGATATGGACGCGCTGCTGGCGCTCTACCGCCAGTGCGAGGACTTCCTCGCGTTAGGCCCACGGCCGCACGTGTCCGTCGAGATGGTGCGCGGCGACCTGGCGCTCTCAGCCGCGGACGGCGGCGTCTTCTGCGGCATCTACGCGCCGGACGGCGAGCTGGCGGGTGTCATGGACTTCACCCCGGGCGGCCGCCGCGGCAACGCACAGGAGGCGCACATCGAGCTGCTCATGCTCGCGCCGGCGTATCGCGGACTGCGGCTGGGCGAGGCAGTCGTCCGCGCGGCGGAAGCGACCATCTGGCAGGCGGCAGCCGTGCAAGCGATTGCAGTCGAGGCGCAGATCAACAACCCCCGCGCGATCCGCTTCTGGCAGCGGATGGGCTACGGCATCATCAGCGGCCCGCACCCGCAGACCGATGGCACGACCTCCTGGTATCTGCGCAAGGAGCGAACATGAGCAAGGCGCGACGCTGGTTGGCGGGCAGCGCAGCGGTTGCGCTGGGCGGCGGGCTGCTGGCGCTGGCCTACGCGCGCGTTCACGAGCCGCAGGCTGTGAGACTGGATCGCTATACGGTGGAGAGCGACCGGCCGGGGCTGCCTGCCGCGGGGCTGACCATCCTGCACCTGTCCGATTTCCACTTTCGCGCGGGCGGCGCACTGCAGGAGCGCAAGATTGCCCGCCTGCTCGACCTGCTGCGCAATGAGCACTACGATGTGCTGGCGCTGACCGGCGACCTGATCCACGACTGGGCCGGACTGCCCGTCGCGCTGGACCTGATTCGTCATCTGCGGCCCGCGCGCAGGGCCTTCTTCTGCCCCGGCAACCACGACTATGCGGAGTATTCGGTGTGGGGCGTGTTCGGCCACACCTGGCATGAAGACGATGGGGCAACTGACGGGACGAATGAGCCGCCGCTCCTGGCCCGCGGCCTGGACGCAGCCCAGCGCATCGGCGATTTCGTACTGAAGGTGGCGCGCAACGATCTGGTGCGCCTGCCGGTTGCATTCAATGACCTGAACGCGCTGCGGACCGCGCTTGCTGAGTGCGGCGTCGAGACGCTGATCAACGCAGCAGTCCCGCTGCGCGTGGGAGATAGGGATGTCTGGTTTGCGGGCGTGGATGACCTGCTGGAGGGCCAACCGGACCTGGCCGCGACGCTGCACGCCGCGCCGCCGGATGCGCCCCTGGTGCTGCTGGCGCATAACCCGGATGTCTGGCTCGATCCGGCCGTCCGCCGCGCCGACCTGATCCTCTCC
>DAOUGK010000248.1:0-2205 GCA_034429055.1 Anaerolineae bacterium
TGGGCCTCGTGTCATCGTTGACAACCAGGAAATGGCTCCCCTGGCCCGTGATCTCGACCGCAGAGTCGCCCGGCTCTACCAGGGCCAGGCATGCTGCTGGGTCGTAGTGCTCCGGCTGAACGAAGCGCTCATGCCAGGGCAGATACACCCGTACGAGCGAGCGGGCAATCATTTCCCCGGCCGGCTGTTCCGGGTTCAGCGGGCCGAGCAGCTCGTAGCCCATTGCCAGATCCGGGAGTTGCCAGGGTCGGACAGCGTGGCCGCCGAGGGGCACGCGGGTCTGATCGAGCCGCCTGGCAGCGGTAGTCTCCGCCGGAGAGAAGTGATCGCCATACCGTGACAGGTAGAGCGTCAGAGTGTATGTGCCATCAGCCCGCGTGAGGAGCGGCTCGTGTACACCCAGATAGGTCGGTTTGCGCGCAGCACTCATGTCCGGTGCACTGCCTTCCTCCTCTTTCGTCTCCTCTTTCGCGGTAGCGAAGAAGGTCTGCACACCCAGGCCGTAACGATAGCAGAAGGGCAGGTCCGGCAGGGCGACCAGGCGCTCGTGGCGCAGCAGGCGCGGTGGAGCAGCAGGCGGATGCGGCAGCGGCTCGATGCCCAATTCCGTCTCGAGGCGCAGGATGCGTACGGCTTGGCCCTCAACGGAGTCGGTCCAGTCCTCGGTGACCGTAATGCTGCGCGTATCGGGGTCATAGGTCCCTATCAAGCGTGCCCGCCGGCGGTCAATTCCGCCTTGAATCTCCGATCCAAGCAAAACAACGCAGTTCTGATAGGCGTCGGGGGTGGACGCAAGCGCTGTGCTGAGTCCATTGTCGTTCAGAATCAGGCGAGTGCCTTCTCCGGCGCCGACTCTGCCGTTGATTGTGAGCGCAGGCAGGTTCCAGGCGGCCAGGTCAATCAGCATGGCAGAACCTGAGGTGGGCACTCCAGTACGCTTTTCCCTCTCTCCCATCACCAGGTTGCTGCCATTCACATTTTTGATGAAGCGAGCGGAGCCTGGGGCGGGGCCCCAAGTCAGGATCGCGCCGCCGGCGCCGATCCCTGGTGCAGGGTCCACGCTGATCGTACCACCGCTCAGACCGGTGATCGTCACTGGCTTCGCCTTATCCGGCTGCATCGCGGACAATAGCGAGTGATCGACCGGCTCATGCTGGAAGGCGAGTTCCACCCCGCTGAAGCCAGAGCGAACAGCCGAGATGCCGTTGACCAGGGCGCGGCTGCCCACGGCGGGAAGCTGGTAGATGAACTGCACCTCGGTCGGATGCTGGCGCACCAGGACGGGCACGGCAATCTGCATCTCCTCCGGGCTCAGGATCGGCCGGACGGCGATCTCCTGGCGCCGCTCCTGCTCCGCGGGCGCGGCTTGCACCGGGGGCACCGCGGCGCGGTCATACCAGCGGAGCAGCGGTTCGTAGCGCGAGACGCGACGCACCCCCACCCAGTAGCGATGGCCACGCAGGTCGGGCGGAGTCCAGACGCTGTGCGAACGGCCGCCCAGCGCCGGCACAGTCTGCCAGCGCGCGCCGCGCGGCTCGACGTAGAGCACCCCCGTGCCCTTGTCAACACCGACCGTCCGTTCCCGGAGGTAGTGCGCGATGCGCCCAAACTGCTGCAATTCCGTGTCCGCAGCAATCGTAACCGAGCGCAGATTCAGCCACATGCTCACTTGTAGCGACAGAACAGCGGCATTGGCAAGGTGCAGCTCGCCCTGCTTGCCCTTAAGCGTTTGGGCTGCTTCCGCATTGCCGGGCGTCGTGATGACGCCCCCAACGGTCAGAGCCAATTCCTGATCACCGACCTTCAGCGACCACGCCGCACCACCCCCAGGTGGCAGCCGGTCAAGCGTCAGCGTCACGTTCGTCCCATCAGACACTGCGTCCTGGATCGTGGCCGTCTCCCGATATCCTGCGCCGGCGAGCGCATCCTGGAACGCCCGGGGCACGACCGCCAGCTTGACGAAGGCGTAGCCCACGTCGCCGGCGGCGCCGGCCGTGTCCGGCCCGGCCGCGTCCGGCTCCCGGCCGCAGATGAGGAACACATCGTAATCCGGCAGCCCTGCAGGGATGGCGGCTTTGAGGGCCTCATCCCAGGGAATCTGGTTCAGCAGATCCAAGAGCTCCTGCTGCGACCACAGGCGGTTCAGGTCGTCGGCCACGGCGATGTCCAGCGCAAAGCCCATGCGCTCCAGCAGGTTGCCGTAGA
>DAOUGK010000249.1:0-9085 GCA_034429055.1 Anaerolineae bacterium
GGTAGATAAAGCAAGAAGCTTTCGGTGTGTTCCGTATATTCCTTGGTAGACAAAGCCATAAGCTTTCCGTGTGCTCTGCGTATTCCGCGGTAGACAGGAGGGACAGCATGAAGACAAGACCGTTGGGCAAGACCGGGTTGCAGGTCTCCGAGCTGGCGATGGGCGGGCTGTTCGTCGCCTCCTGGTTCGGTGACCTGGAGCAGGCGCGCGGCGCGGTACACCGTGCGGTCGAGCTGGGCGTCAACTACATCGACACCGCGCCCGGCTACGGCAACAGCGAGGAGGTGCTGGGCAGGGCGCTCGCGGATACCGACGCGCCGCTCATCCTGTCGACCAAGCTGGGCGGCCGGCCCCAGCCGTTCCGCCCGCGCGACCGGGATGACCTGCTCGCGTCGATGGAGGAGAGCCTGCGGCTGTTGGGCCGCGACCGCGTGGACATCCTCATGATCCACGAGCCGGACCGGCCCGGCCAGTACGACTGGTGGACGGACTGGGAACACTTCACCGGCCCGGTGCTGGACGTGCTGGATCACTTGAAACAGGCAGGCGTCATTCGCTTCACCGGCCTCGGCGGGACCACCGCGTACGAGCTGCCGCACATCATCGACACGGGGCGGTTCGACGTCGTGCTCACCGCGTTCAACTACAGCCTGCTCTGGCGCGAGGCGGAGATTGCCGTGCTGCCTGCCGCGAAGGCGCAGGGCATGGGCATCATCATCGGCTCCCCGCTCCAGCAGGGCGCGCTGGCCCGGCGCTATGACGAGCAGGTCAACGGCGGCGCGCGCTGGCTCAGCCCCCCGCGGCGGCGGCAATACCAGGCGCTCTACGCGCTGCTCGACGACCTCGCCATGCCCATCACGGAGCTCGCGCTCCGCTTCGTCATCTCGAACCCCGACATCTCCTGCACGCTGATGGGCGCGCGGTCCGCCGCGGAGGTCGAGCAGAACGTCGCCGCAGTCGAAAAGGGTCCCTTGCCCGCTGATGTCCTCGCGCGGCTGGACGAAATCGCCGCGATGGTCCCCTTCCGCCCGTTCGAGGAGCCGTTTGGCCTCCCGTTCGGCCGGGACTACCGGGGGCCCGGAGTGGCCTGACAGGAGGTGGCATGATGCAAGCAGCAGTCATTGAGCGGCCGGGCGTCCTGGCCGTCTGGGACATCCCGCAGCCGGTGATGGGCCCGTACGACGCGCTGTGCGAGCTGCTCTACGGCGCGACCTGCACCGGCACGGACGGCCACCTCATCCACGGCCGCTTCCCCTGGGGCGTGAGCTACCCGACCGTGCTCGGCCACGAGAGCGTGGGCCGCGTCATCGAAGTGGGCGCGCAGGTCCGCCACTTCCGTGTGGGAGACATCATCACGCGCGTCGGCACCGTCGCCTCGCCGCAGGGCAACTACGCGGTGCACTGGGGCGGATTCGCTGAATACGGCCTCGCGCGCGACCACTGGGCGATGGCTGCGGACGGACGGCCTGCGGCGGAGTGGACCGGCTCGCGCTGGAACCAGGTCGTCCCGCCCGACATCCCGCCCGCGGACGCCACCATGCTGACAACCTGGCGCGAGACGTTGAGCTACAGCAACCGGCTCGGCATCAAGCCGGGCGCGACCGTGCTGGTCGTCGGGACGGGCGGCAACGGGCTGTCGTTCACGAACCATGCTGCCAACCTCGGCGCAGCGCGGGTGGCCGTGGTCGGCAGCGCGGCCCGCGAGCCAGTCGCACAGAGCGTGGGCGCGACCGACTTCTTCGACTACCGTGCAGACGGCTGGACCGCGGCCCTCAAGGACGCGTTCCCGCGCGGCTTCGATTTCATAATCGATGCAGTTGGCAAGGCGGGTTCGCTGGACGAGGTGCTGCCGTGCATCCGGCCGGGCGGGGTCGTCGGGATCTACGGCATCGACGACTATCACAGCTACCGCATCAACCCCGACCGCGCACCGGGCACGTTTACCTTTGCCAAGTACGGCTACGACGAGGCGGAGACCCACCAGCAGGTGATCGATTTCGTGCGGCTGGGCAGGCTGGACGCGGGCAACTGGCTTAACCTCGACTCGCCGTACCCCTTGGCGCGCATCACGGATGCATTCGCCGCGCTGGAACGCCGCGAGCACGTCAAGGCCCTGGTGCAGTTGACATGAAGATCCGTGCGCACCTCCGAATCCCCAGCCACACGATGTATAACAATGCGCGCCTCGTCTGCCAGATGATCGAGCAGACGGCTGCGGAGCTGGTGATTGCCTGCCATCCGGCGGGCTACGGCATGCTGCACGCTGCACGCGCCGTTTGGGAGGCATCGCAAGCGACTCCCTTCCCGCCCGTGGTCGTCATCGGCTTCGGTGGCGAGGAGGAGGTTGCCTATGCCCCGGTCCACCGAGAGTTCGGCGAGGTCGATAACCACGGGGACGCGGTCATATCCGGCATGTACGGCGGGCACCGGCTGGCCTGGATCGCGCGCCAGACGCAGTGGCAGGACGAGCTGGTCGCCGCCATCACCGAGCAGGTCGGGCTGATCTATGCGCCCCAGTCCGCGGTCGTACTGAGCGACTTCGACTGGGGCACGGTAGGCGAGCTGATGCTCGGCCTGCTGGATGCCCTGTACCCCGGCATCGCGGCGCGGGCTGTGGTCGGGCCACCGGGCGCGGAGCCGTGGCACATACCCTACACCTACGCCTGGCTCTACCGGCACGCGCCGGAGATATTCCGCCAGGGCAGCGCGCCGCCGCCCGACCCGGAGGCCAGCCAGCGCGTAGAAGAGGCCCTGTTCCGGGTGGCGCTTGGCTGGGACCTGCCCGCCCCCAACTCACTGCGCCTGCGCAGACTGGATGCAGAGCACCCCGACGTCGTGCAGTTGACCGACGCACTGCCGTTGGACGCGTGCCTGGCGTTGCCGGACGGGGTGCTGGACGAGCTGCGGCGGAGCGTACTCTACCTGCACCGCCTCTGGACGCGCGGCAAGTGGAGCCACCGCTTCGCCAAGATGGGCCGCTGGACCCGGTCCACGAGCTTCGCGCTCCAGCCGCTGCCGCGGCTCGGCAGGGCGCTGTGGCTGCGCCGGCGGCTGACCCCCTCAGAGGCGGCTCAGGAGTCCGGTCTGCCGGTCGAAGACACGAGCATCATCCTCGAGGAACTGCTCCAGCCGGGAGTGATCGAGATGGAAGAGGCCGGCGGCGAGCGCGTCTACTGTCTGCGCAGCGACACGGGCATACTGGCCTATGGCTCCCTGCTCGCAGACCCGGGTGCGGAGCTGGCCGCACTCATCGAGCAGCGGACGCTAGTGCGCACACCGTTCCCCGTGGAGTACGTGCGAAGCAGCCCCACGCGCGCCGGTGCGCCGGTGCTCGTGCCCGTGCCGGAGGGCTACGGTGCGACGGTGCCCGCAGAGGTGTGGACGCTCAACCCGGAAGTGGACCGCAGCCTGGCCGAGACACTGCTCTACCGTCGCGAACTGGACCTGCCGGGCGAGCCTTACGTATTCTACTCACCGGAAGCGACGGCCGCAGATGGACTGGCGATCGAGGCGCTCGAAGACTTCGTCGGTCTCCCCACCGTCCTCTACGCCGCGCCTGCGCCGAACCTGCCGGAGGTCATCCCGGCCGACGTACCCGTCAGCGACAGGGCCGTGTTCCTGGCGCGCCGCACGATTGCCAGCGTGACGCCGGAGACGCATGCGGCGGGGCACGACGGCATTGCGGGCCTGGTCGCCGCGTTCCGACAGGGCGCAGTCACGCCGCTGACGCGGCCCTACTGCGAGGCGGTGCTGCGCCTGACAGGCACAGGCGACCTGGCTGCCGCGCGCGAACTTGCCCTCGCGAGGGCAAGTTCGTAGTGGGCGCAGGTGCGCCTTTGGCGTGTGGACAGACTCCAGAGCGCCCACTACGAACCCCGGATACGACGCTCACCCGCACGCAAGTTGCGCGCGACGCGTTTGGCGGTTATCATCCGCGTGTTCCGTTAATTCCGTGGTAGCGCTCGAATTCAAAGGAGAGGATGGATGCTGCTCGCAGGCGACATAGGTGGCACCAAGACCGTGCTGGCCGTTTTCTCGCAATCCGAGGGGGAGCGCGCGCCCCTGGCCGAAAGAACCTACCCCAGCGGCGCATATGACTCGCTGGAAGCCATCGCAAGCGACTTCCTCGCGCGGACCGGCTTCCAGGTGGAGCGCGGCGTGTTCGGCGTGGCCGGGCCGGTGGTGCAGGGCCGTGCCCACATCACCAACCTGCCCTGGATCCTGGATGAGCACGAGCTGGCGCACGCGCTGGGCCTGGATTCAGCGCGGCTGCTCAATGACCTCGAAGCGATCGCCTACAGCGTCTCGATCCTCGAACCGGCGGACCTGCACACGCTCAACGCAGGGCAGGCCGTGGCCCACGGCACGCGTGCGGTCATCGCGCCCGGCACGGGCCTGGGCGAGGCCTACCTGACGTGGGCCGGCTGGCACTATGACCCGCACCCCTCCGAAGGCGGCCACTGCGACTTTGCCCCGCGCGACCATCGCGAGATCGAGCTGCTCCGCTATCTCCTGGGCAAGTACGACCACATCAGTTACGAGCGCGTCTGCTCCGGCCTGGGCATCCCGAACCTGTACACCTTCCTGCGCGACACGGGCCACGCGCCGGAACCGCCCTGGCTGGCCGCACGGCTGGCCGCAGCCAGCGATCCCACCCCGGAGATCTTCGCAGGCGCGATGCACCCCACCGACCCCAGTCCCCTGTGCATCCAGACGCTCGAGTTATTTGCGGGGATCCTGGGCGGGGAGGCGGGCAACCTGGCGCTGAAGGTGCTGGCAACCGGCGGCATCTACATCGGCGGAGGCATCCCTCCGCGGATGCTGCCCTATCTGGAGCGGCCCCGCTTCCTGGAGAACTTCCGTGACAAAGGGCGCTTCAGCGACCTGCTGGCGAACGTGCCGATCCACGTCATCCTCAACCCCAAAGCCGCGCTGCTCGGCGCAGCCCACGCGGGGCTGGAGCAGGCGCCGGTCGGATACTGACCGGGCATCACTCCATTTCGGCTGCTTCGCGTGCCCGCGCGATATAGCGCCGCGCCGTCTCCAGGTCGCCGGCCAGCAGATAGCTGGCGGCCAGCCGCGCCGCGCTGCGCACTTCCGCGGGCATGGCCGCGTCGGAAAGACGCTCTATGGCCGCGCGCAGCAGCCGCTTTTCAGACTGCAACCGCAGCCCCTCGGACGCATCGACGATATCGCCCTCATCGGTGACGTTGTCGGGCTGCCCGCTCAGCCGGTGCCAGCGGGCCACGTCGCTCTCGCGCCGTAGGTTATTCGTATCGCTCATTCCCGCATTGTATCACAACCGCAGACGAGAACAGACCTGTCAATCCTGTCCGGTCAACACGATTGCATCGTAGCCCGTAGACGCGAAGAGACCTCCGTGACGTCCCCCCCGGCATAGCCGGCCGCCCCGAAGGTCCCCTCACCCCCCAAATAACCTTTCCCTGAAGCCCCATGTCCACCTGATGCTTGCTCCCGCCCCCAGAAGCTCGCATCCACCCACACCCAAGGAGGAGAAGCTGTCCCTGACACCGACATCAATATAACACGGCACATACCGTAGGACATCCTCCGAAAGAGGGAAATCTGGCAGGGCCTTTCTACTCCAATTCATAGTGCCAAAGTACCAGAAAATCAGGAGATTAGTTGTCCGCGCAACTGCATGCGCAGCGCCTGCGTATTCAGGATGTCACGAGCAGGCTCGCCCTGTTCGTACGTTCACACGAGGAGCAGATCACAATGATACACATCCCGAATCGTCTCGAACGCTGGAGCTCGACCTGCGCCATGCTCGTTCTGTTTGCCCTGCTTCTGGGGGCGTGCACAGCCCTGCCGTTGGCGTCACCGGTGCCGGCGCCCGAGATCCCGGCGCCGTCAATTGCCGGGGTTGCGCTGTGGGGCGCCACGCCCGTGGCGGGCGCGCGCGTGGACCTGCGCGTGCCGGGCTGGCGCGCCGACCCGGACGCGGCTACGAACACCATCGCGACCACCACAACCGGTGTCGATGGCCGGTTCGTCTTCGAAGATGCACCGGCCGGCGATTGGACGCTCGTCGCCATCTGGCCGGACGGCGAGGAAAGCGCCGGGGCCACACCGCCCGCCAACACCGAGTCCGGCCAGCCCGTGGACACGGTCATCCGCATGGAGCGCGCACTGACGCTGGAGGAGCCGGCAGGCGCGACGGTCAGCCCGACGCCCGCGCTGCGGTGGAGCAGCCTGCCCGAGGCAGCCGGCTATCGCGTGTGGATCATCGACGCGGGTACGACCGAACTGGTCGTCAACCAGGACACGAGCGACACGACATACATGGTCGAGTCGCCGCTAACCACGGGCCGCGTCTACCAGCTTCTCGTCAGCGCGCTGGACGCTGAAGGGCAGCCGCTCGCCAACGCACAGGCCGAAGTAACCGTCTCCGACGCCGAGACCGCCGTACCGCAGCCTTCTCCGGCATACGAGTTGGTCCTGCCGCCGGTCTGCTTCCAGGAAGGACTGGCTACCTACTTCAACCTGGAGACGGGCATCTGCCTCACGCTGCCCTACGGGTTCGCGGTGGCCGATCCCGCGCAACTGGTGGGCACGATCACCGGCCAGCCTGCAGGCCAGGGCCCCGAACCCCTTTTTGCCAGCCTGACCGTCGAGGTCAAGCCCGCAGAAGGCAAGGACCTTGCCGCGCTGGTCGACGAGCATCTCGCGCAGTTTGCACAGATACCGGTGGAAATCACGCGGACGCCCATGACGATCGGGGGCGAGGCGGCTGAACTCCTGGAGCCGGTTCCGGGCCGGCTCAGCTCGCGGCAGATTGCGGTCGTGCACGGGCCTGAGAGATTCTACATCCTGACGCTGTGGCCCTCGTTCGCAGACACGCCCACAGAGCAGGTCAATCCGGAAGGCCAGCGGGCGGAGGCCGATGTGGACCGGCTGTTCGAGGCGTTGAGCGCCAGCTTCGCCTTCCTCCCGCCCGAAGGCGTGCCCATCGCGGATGGCGTCACCGTGCGGCAGAGCTGCCTGGGCGGCGAGCAAGCGTTCGTCCTGCGGCCGGCGGAAGGCTACTGCCTCGTGCTGCCGCAGCGGTTCAGCCTGTTGCCCCAGGACGACGGCTCGCTGGGCATGGCCGGGCCGGCGCTCGACTGGAGCGCGGAACCGGCGCGGGCGTTGCTCAAGGTGTTCGTGAAACCGGCGGCCGGGCAGGCGCTCCGGCAGCTCGTGGATGCCTACGTGGACCAGCTTCCGCCGACCGAAATCCCGGTCAAGCAGACCGAGATGAGCCTCGGTGGAGAGCCGGCCATCCGGCTCGACGGCGTGCCGAGCCGCAACGGGACGACCGAAATCCTGGCCGTGCACAATGACAACCTGTACGACCTGGCTTTCGACCCCGACCCGCAGGGCATCCCCGAGGCCGCGGATGACCTGGCCCGGCTCCTTGACCTGACCGTCAACACGTTCACGTTCCTCGAGTGGCAGTAGGAGGCTTAACCACGGAAGACGCGGAGCACACGGAAACACAATTTCAGACGTTTCCGCGTGCTCCGTGTCTTCCGTGGTCACTTGTGGTAAACTCTCCCTCGTGAACCCCCTCGTCATCGGCGTCGACGCCAGCACCACCGCAGTTAAGGTCATCGCCTGGGACATGGCCGGCAATGCGGTCGCGCAGGCGCGGCGCGAGCTCGCCCTCTCCATGCCGCGAGCCGGCTGGCACGAACAGGAGGCCCGCGACTGGTGGACCGCGCTGGTCGCCGGCCTGCGTGAGGTCACCGGGCGGGCCGATGTGCGGCGGCTGGCCGGGCTGAGCATCGCACACCAGCGCGAGACGTTCATCCCCCTGGATGCAGAGGGCGAGCCGCTGCGGCCCGCGCTGCTGTGGCTGGACGAGCGGTGCAGTGACTTGCTGCCCGAACTCGAGCAGCGCCTGGGGCGGGAGGCGTACCACGCGCTGACCGGCCGGCCTCTCTCCGCCAACCTCGCGGTTGGCAAGCTCGTCTGGCTGGCGCGGCACGAGCCGGAGGTCTTCGCCGCCGCGCGCTGGTATGCGGACGTGCAGGGATATCTCGTCCACCGGCTCACGGGCCGCCTGGCGACGGGCTGGGGCAGCGCCGACCCGTTGGGCCTGTTCGACATGCGGGCACGCCGGTGGGCCGCGCCGGTGCTGGCCGCAACCGGCGTCACAGCCTCGCAGCTACCTGCGCTGCACCCGCCTGCCGCGGTGTTGGGCAGCGTAACCGCCGAGGCCGCCGGGCTGACCGGCCTGCCTGCGGGATTGCCCGTCATCTGCGGGCTAGGCGACGGGCAGGCCGCAGGGCTGGCCGCGCGCGTGACAGGCCCGGGCACGGCCTACCTCAACCTCGGCACCGCGGTTGTCTCGGGCACCTACGCGGCGGATTACACCGCCGACCGCGCGTTCAGGACCACCTGCGGCGGCATCCCCGGCACTTTCATCCTCGAGACCGTGCTCCTCGGCGGCACCTACACGGTCGACTGGTTTCTCGGGGCGTTTGCGCAGCCTGCGCCCGGCGAGACGGCCGGCGATGTACTGGCGCGGCTGGAGGCGGAGGCGGCCGGGCTCAGCCCCGGCGCGAAGGGCCTGGTGCTCGTGCCCTATTGGAACGGCGCGCTCAACCCGTATTGGGACGCCAGCGCCAGCGGCATCATCGCGGGCTGGCGCGGCATCCACCGGACGCACCACCTGTATCGCGCCATCCTCGAGGGCATCGCGTTCGAGCAGCGGCTCCATGCAGAGGGGGTGGAAACCGCGACCGGGCAGCCGGTGACGGAGTACGTCGTCATGGGCGGGGGCAGCCGCAGCAGCCTGTGGCGGCAGATTCTGGCGGACGTGACGGGCAAGCCCATCCGCCGCTGCGCCGCACCGGAAGCCTCCGCACTCGGCGCGGGCATCCTCGCCGCAGCGGGTGCGGGACTATTCCCCGATGTCGCCGCCGCGGCCCAGTCGATGGCCCACCCGGAGGCATCCGCGGCGCAACCTGACCCACAACGCGCCGCACACTACATGCAGCTCTACGAAGAAGTATACCGGCCGCTCTATCCTGCGCTGCGGGGGCCGCTCGCACGGCTGCACGCGCTGACCCGCTGA
>DAOUGK010000250.1:0-5257 GCA_034429055.1 Anaerolineae bacterium
GTGAACTCGTGGTGGCCGCGGTCCGCGTCCGGGTCAGGGTATTCCGTGCCCCGCAGCAGCGTCAGCCGCAGCACATGCCCCAGCGTGTCGTAGCCGTACTTACAGTCGTTCAGCAGGCTGACGCCGTAGCCCGGCTCCGACAGGTCGGCCCAGCGGTGCGCGCAGACCTCGAACTTCTCCTCGTCCCACGATGTATTGCGGTGCGTGGGCCGCTGCACCGCGCCGAACTGGATCTCGTACGTCGCCTCGCTCGCGCGCACGTCCACCGGGAACGCCGCCTTCAGCATGACCTGGCGCTCCTGCCAGTCGGCCTGCGTGACGAAGTCGATGCGCGGCACGCGGTCGTAGATGACGATGTCCTGGATGAGGCGGCTGCTGCGATAGGTGCGGGTGACGCGCACGATCCCGCGCACCGGCCCTGCCTCGACCACCTCCACCTCCGTGCCCGAATCCCACGCATACTCGCGGCCCGCATACGTCAGGTGGACGTTCCACGCGGCCTCGCGCTCCGGCCCGTCCTGGAAGAGCTGGAGCCGGTTCGCGGCCTCGCCCGCAGGGATGACCTCGCGCTGCGCCCGCTTGTCCAGCAGGCGGGTGATGGTCCCGTCGTCGGCCAGCTCGATGACGAAGAAGGCGTTCTCCATGCGCTGCGGCGTGACCGACAGGCGGTTCTCCGCCGGGGCAGCCGCGGGCCGCACGGTATACGCTGCATAGCCGAACGCAGGCAGCCCCTCGGTCGCGAACGCGACCTGCGCCTCGCCCACGCGCTGCGCGGGTGACGCCTGCCCGTCCGGCCCGACGACCTCCCACGCTGCGCCGGCTGGCCCTTCGCCGGGCAGCGCTGCCACCACGACATCCGCCCGCGGCCAGCCCAGGCTGTTGAACGCGACGACCTGGTCGCGACCCGCGCGGCCTGTGATCGTTCGCAGCGCGACGTCGCGCACGCCCGCGGCAGCCCGGCTGATCGCGGCCTGGTCCACCGCGGCCTCGCTGTAGACCTCGCCGATGGAGCTGCCGGGCAGGATGTCGTGGAACTGGAGCAGCAGGAGGTTTTGCCAGGCGGCGTGCAATGGGCCGGTGTCCACGGCTGCCCCCTGCATGGCAGCCAGGCTGCTGAAGATCTCCGCCTCGCGCAGCAGCAGCTCGTTCTTGCGGTTCGCCCGCTTGAGCGCGCCCTGCGTCGTGTAGGTGCCGCGGTGCGTTTCCAGGTAGAGCTCCCCGACCCACGTGGGCAGCGGCGGATTGGCCGCGCGCACATCGTCGAAGTACTGCTCCTCCAGCCCCTGGCGGCACGCGGTGACGCCCGGATAACGCTCCGCGCGGCGCGCGGATTCGATCATGGTGTCGGTCGGCCCGCCGCCGCCGTCACCGAAGCCGTACGAGAACAGCACCTCGGGGTAGGCGGTCTTCTGCGGATAGTCGTCCCACCCCTGGTTGAGCTGCTCGGGGTCGGGCGTGCCGTTGTAGCCGCCGGGCAGCTTGGGGATGTGGGCCAGCACGCGCGTGCCGTCGATGCCCTCCCACCAGAAGAGGGCCATCGGGAAGCGGTTGCGCGCCTGCCAGTGCAGCTTGTTGGTCATGAAGTTCTCGATGCCGCAGCCGAGCAGAATGCCGGGCAGCGACGCCGGATAGCCGAAGACATCCGGCAGCCAGCAGGTGTCGGGCCGCGTGCCGAACTCTGCCTGAAAGAAGCGCACGCCGTGGAGCACCTGGCGGATGAGCGCCTCGCCCGACGGCACGTTGCAGTCCGACTCGACCCACATCCCGCCCGTCGTCTCCCAGCGCCCGGCCTTGACCCACCCCTTGATTTCCTCGTAGAGCGCGGGGAAGTGCTGCTGCGCATACTTGTAGAGCTGCGGCTGGCTGCACGTGAAGTGATAGTGCGGGTGGCGTTCCAGCATCCGGCACGCAGTGGCGAAGGTCCGGCCGCACTTGCGCACGGTCTCGCGCAGGGGCCACAGCCACGCAGTGTCGATGTGCGAATGGCCCGTCAGGAACATGCCTCCGCGCTCCGGGTCCGGTGCAATCGCGGCGACCCGCTCCGCCAGCAGGCTGCGCGCGGCAGCGACTTCCTGGTAGAAGGCATCGCCCGGCGCGGTGAGGTCCACGCACAGCAGCGCGTCCTCCAGCGCGGCGGCCAGCCGCGTGCGCCGCGTCTCGTCGCGCGCGTGCTTGCTCGCCTCCCACGCGAACCACAGGTCGTACATCGCGGCCTCGACCTGGCGGTTCACCCGCACGAACGCAGTCGCGTGGAGCAGCGCCCGGTCCTTACGCTTTTCGGGCCGCCAGCGCATGCTCGGCACGCACATGGCCTCGATGAGCAGCTCGTGGCTGCCTGCCGGGATGACGACGCGCGTGTGATGCTCGTCCAGCCCGGCATAGGGCCGCCCGTCCAGCGCCAGCAGCCCCTCGAGGTCGCTGCCCTCGTACTGGAAGCACAGCTCGTCTGCCGGGATGCCCTCCGGCGTTGCAGCCTGCGCCCTGAGGAAGACGGTGACCCCTGCGGGCCAGGAGCCGATGGCCGGGGGCGCCGTGCTCTCCAGCGGTGTCCAGTCGCCGTGATAGCGGTACTCGCCCGGCGCGAGGTGGTCGGCCGTGCGCACCTGCCAGCCGGTGATGGGCCACGTCTTGACAACGGCCCGCCGCTGCAACTCGGCCAGCTTCGCACGGATGATACGGATATCCATGATGACCTCTCTGATGGATGGAACGAGGGGAACAGCGCAACGGAATGAACCGCAATAGAACCGCAAAGACGCTAAGAGCGCAAAGGTTTTTTATCGTTCTGGTCTATTCTTAGCGTCCTTCGCGTCTTCGCGATTCAATCACTCATCAATAACCGGCGCACGTTGGATGGCCGGGTCACGGAAGATGTCGTTTTCGTCGGTGCTGTGCGTGGAGAACTCGGAGACGACTGCGCCCTCCGGCCCGCCCTGGAACCAGTGCCACAGCTCCGGGTTCAGCGTGAACTGCTCGCCCGGCCGCAGCACGATCTGGCGGCGCACGGTGAGGTGTTCGCCGTGCTGTTCGGGCAGCCGCCCCAGGAAAGTGCTGGATGCCGGGCCGTCGACGTACAGGTAGACCTCGCCCCAGCGGCAGCGGAACGTCTCTTCCTTGCCCGGCTGGCCCTTGACGGGCGGGTGCATGTGCTCCGGGCAGATCTGCCAGGGGAAGAGGACCAGTTCCTTCGCGCAGACGCGCTCCGTGTTGACGTAGGTTACGATCTCCAGGCCGATCTCATCCAGCCGGCCCAGGCCGAAATCCGCGACCTCGAACTGCTCGATCTCCGCCGGCGTCAGGGCGATGCCGGCCTGTTGCATCATCCCGACCGCCTTATCCCGCGCCTTCAGGTATTCTGCTTGCGAAATCATCGTTGACCTCCTGGTGGCAATCATGTTAGCTGCAATGTCCGTGGATTTCAGATTATACCTCCGCTGCCTGCCGGCGGCAAGGATATTCCTGCAGACCTTCGAGGTCTCGAAGACCTCGAAGGTCTTTCGTCCGCTGCGAAATTCCCGCGCAGCGTCCTATCGGTTATAATCCCGCCATGTCCCGTCTGCGCTTCGCCCTTCTGCCCACCGCGCTCTGGCTGCTCGCTGCGTGTACAGCAGCGCCCGCGCCCACCTCCGCTCCGGCCGGTGTCCTCACCGAGCCGGCTCCCGTTGTGGCGGCTGTCTCTACCGAGCGGGCAACACCCACGCCCGCTCTGGCCGGTGTCCTCACCGAGCCGGCTAATCGGACCGCCACCCCCGCGCCTTCCCGGACGCAGACACCGACCGCCACGGCTTCGCCGACCGAGACTGCCTTATCTACGCCCAGCCCGACAGCGACACCTGCCGGTCCGACGTCATCGCCTACGGCGACTTACACGCCCACGGAGACACCCTCGCCCACGCCGACTCGCGAGACCTCCTACGAGGTCACAGAGATCATCCTCCCGACGTATCCCTATGCCGGTTTCGTCCGGCCCGCGACCGACCCTGCCCTGGGCGACTATCCCCTGTACGTGCTGGATCGCGAGGCGTATGAGGCGGCCAATCCGCAGCCCGTCCTGCAGAAGCACCGCCTGCTCGTCCTGGAGAACGACTACATCCGCCTGAGCATCCTGCCCGACCTCGGCGGCCGCATCTATGAGTGCACGTTCAAGCCGACCGGCCACAACCAGTTCTACAGCAACCCCGTTGTCAAGCCGACGCAGTGGGGCCCGCCTAGCCCGCCCTATCCCGCAGGCGCGAACTGGTGGTTGGCGCTCGGCGGACTGGAATGGGGCTTCCCGGTGGAGGAGCACGGCTACGAGTGGAGCGCATCGTGGGGCTTCGACCAGGTTCGGCTGCCCAATGGCGGCATGATGGTGACGCTGTTCACCCGGGGCGGGCCGCAGAATCCCTATGCCATCGTGGACATCATCGTGCCGCCCGACACCGCGTACTTTATCGTCGAGCCGCACATCATCAACCCCTGGGCCACGCCGTTCCGTTTCAAGTGGTGGTCGAACGCCATGCTCGCGCCCGGCGCGGCCAACAAGCCCGGCCCGGACCTGCGCTTTATCTTCCCGGTCTCGCAGGTCACCGTCCACAGCACGGAGGACCGCTCGCTGCCCGCAGCCGGCCAGCCGATGACGTGGCCGGTCTATGCGGGCCGCGATATGAGCCGCCTGGGCAACTGGACCCGCTATCTCGGCGCGTTCCAGGCCCCCGCGGCTCGCGGCGATTTCATGGGCGTGTACGACACCGCGGCCGACGAGGGCATGCTGCGCATCTATCCGAGCCGGATGGTGCGCGGTGCGAAGTTCTTTGCGGCGGGCTGGTCCGAGCCGCTTGACCCCGATGCGTGGACCGACGACGGTTCGGGCTATGTCGAGCTGCACGGCGGGCTGCTGCCCGATTTCGAGCAGTGGTACGAGTTGCCTGCGGGTGGCGAAGTGACCTGGAGCGAGACGTGGTATCCCGTCGCGGGCATCGGCGGCGTCACCTATGCCGACAGCGCCGCCGCGCTCGCGCTCGCGCCGGCGGGCGACCGCGTCCGGGTGGGCCTCTACCCGACCACGGCGCAGGCCGGCCGCCTCACCGTGGCCCTGCCGGGCGCGGACCCCGTCGGCCGCGACATCCGCATCGATCCCGCGCACCCGTTCCTGGAAGAGCTCGACCTGCCCCCCGGCGTCCCGGCGCAGGGCGAGGTCAGCGTTACCCTCACCACCGCGCAGGACGAGGTCGCGTTCGAGTGGCGCGGCACGGCGGCGCTGAACGAGTAACGAGTA
>DAOUGK010000251.1:0-8733 GCA_034429055.1 Anaerolineae bacterium
CACTTCGGGTTCGACCTGGAGCTCTGCTGGCCGTTCAACCTGGTTGCTGACCTGGACTACGAGCCCCAGGTGCTGGAAGAGGCCGACGAGACGAAAGTCGTGCGCAACGGCAACTTCGCCACCTTCCGCGTGCACAAGCTGCACGACACGACGCCCGAACACCTCGGGTTCGCGGTGTGCGACCGGCAGACGTGGCTCGACCTCATCAAGCCCAAGCTCACGGCGGACCGGCGGCGCATCAACTTCGAGGCCTACCGCAACGCGAAGGAACGTGCCCGCCGGGCCAACCGGTTCTTCGGCTGGTCCGGCGTCAACGTCTTCGAAATCTTAAAGGATGTGACGGGCCACCTTAACATGCTTGAAGGCATGGTCACGGATCCGGAATGGGTCAAGGACATGGCCGACACCTACGCCCGGCTGACCGTCGAACTGCAAGAAATCCTCTTCGCGGAGGAAGGGTATCCCGACGGCATCTGGTACTACGAGGACATGGGCTTCAAGCAGCGGCCCTTCATGTCCCCGCGCATGTACCGGGCGCTCATCCAGCCCGCGCACAAGGCCAGCATCGGCTTCGCCAAGAGCCACGGCCTGCCGGTCATCATGCACTCGTGCGGCTATGTCGAACCGCTGCTGCCGGGGATGGTCGAGGCGGGCATCGACTGCCTGCAGGTCATCGAGGTCAAGGCGGGGATGGACCTGCTCAAGCTGTACCGCGACTGGGGCGACCGCCTTTCGTTCATGGGCGGCATCGACGTGCGCGTGCTGTACACCAACGACCGCGCGAAGATCGATGCGGAGCTGGAGGCGAAGATTCCCACGGTCAAGCAGAAGTACGGCTACGTCCTGCACAGCGACCACTCCATCCCGGAGACGGTCCACTACGACACCTACCGCTACTTCATCCAAAAGGGGCTGGAGCTCGGAGCATACTGATGGATGCCAAAACCCTGCGCAACCGCCGCAAGCTGGCCGACCTGTTTGCCGGTCCGTTTCCGGGCCACGCGATCCTCATGAGCCCGGAAGCCCGCGAGAACCCCATGCAGATGCACGGCGACTTCACGCGGCCCGAATTGCCGCTCGCCGCGTGGCTGCCCATGCTGTTGGAGCGTTACGAGGATCGCGTGCGCTATCACGAGGCGCTGGACGACGACAGCGTGCCATACTTCCCGCTCAGCACGGGCACGGAGATCTTCGCAGCCGCGTTCGGCTGTGATGTGCATGTCTACGAGGATTCGCCGCCGGCCGCGCTCGCGCGCGTGACCACCGCGGCGGAGGCCGACGCGCTGGCCGTCCCGTCGCTCGACGCGCCTCCGTTCGACCGGTTTTGGGAGATGGCGCGGCTGGTCCGCCAGCGCGTGGGGCCGGAGGTCCCGCTCAGCGTGCCGGACATCCAGAGCGCGTTCGACATCGCCGCGCTCATCTGGCGCAAGGAAGATATGTACGTTGCGTGCAAGCGCGAGCCTGAGGCGGTCAAGCGGCTGGTCGCCAAGTGCCAGCAGTTGCTCATCGCCTTCTTCGACCGCTTCCTGGCCGAGTGCGGCGAGGTCAACCTGTGTCACTGCCCGATGGCCTGGGCGCCGCCGGAGCAGGGCGTGTGGCTGTCGGAAGATGAGGCGGGTGCGCTGTCCGTGCGCATGTTCGAGGAATTTTGCCTGCCCAACCTGGTGGAGTTGTCGGAGCGATATGGCGGGCTGTTTGTCCACTGCTGCGCGACCGCCGATCACCAGTACAGCAGCTTCAAGAAGATACCTAACCTGCGCGGTCTTAACCGGGTCTTCCAGCGGCCCGGCCCAGGCCCGGCCATCGAGGCGTTTGCGGGCCAGACGGTGTTGATGGTCGCGTGGACCGACGAGGCGGGCGTGAACAAGATGCTCGATATGGCCCGGCCCGATTCGCGCTTCCTGTTCGACATGCCCGGCCAGCCGCTGGACGAAGCCAGGGCGACGCTCGACCGGCTGCGTGCGCGGTGTACATGAGTCATCGCTGATGTGGTTCTTGGGATCCATCCCGCTCGTTCTGAAGCGTCTGAAGAGCCGGCCCGGCCTGTCGTTGCTCCTGGTCCTGACGACCGCGCTCATTCTCGGCTTCACGGCAGGCATCCCGGTCTTTGCCAGCGCGGTCAGCCAGCGCATCACGCAGCGCGAGGTTGACAAGCGGCAGCTCACGAAGGGCTGGCCGATCTTCTCCGTGCGCATCAGCGCGGCGCCCACCGCAGCCGTGCCGATGGGGCTGCGCGAGGCCGCTGCAACGCGTGACTGGCTGCGCGGGTACCTCGCCAGTTCGGTCAGGCTGCCGGTCCGCTCGACCTACGTCGAAGTGCAGAGCCCCATGTACCGGTTGGCGCCCATTGCGGAGGCGGGCGAGGGGCTGCCGGAGTATCTCGCGGGCGTCCGCGTCGTGCATGTGCCCGACATCGAGCCGCACATGGGCGGCATCCGGGGCGCCCCGTTCGGCCAGCTTACCGACCCATCGCAACTCAACGTCTGGCTGGAGGCAACGTTCGCGTCCAGGCTCGGCGCGGATGTCGGCGACCGGTTCGAACTGGGCGATCTGTACGCCGCCGGCCAGGGCATCCCGGTCATCGTCGCGGGCGTTTGGCAGGCTGCACCGCCAGGCGAGGGCGAGCACTTCTGGTACCGCCCGCCCGAGACACACTTCGATGGCGCCTTCCTGGTGACCGCCGACCAGTACAACGCGCTCGTCGCGCCGCGGGTCGTCGGCCAGAGCACGCAGGAGTTCTGGTACTTCGTCTTCGATGATAGCCAGATGAACCTGGACCGGGTGGACCGTTACGTGACGGGCCTGGGCGAGGTGGAGTACGAGGTCGGCAGGCGGCTGCCCGGCGGGGTGATGGACCTCGACCCGCGCGAGGACCTGACCCGCGCACAGCGCCGCAAGACCAGCCTGACCCTGACCATGTACAGCTTCAGCCTGCCCGTTCTGCTCATCATGGTCTCCTTCCTCGCGTCGCTCTCCGCCACGCAGACCAACTTCCAGCAGTCGGAGATGGCGATCATGGTCAGCCGGGGCGCGACGCGCGTCCAGGTGCTCGGCATCGCTGCGCTCGAATCGCTGCTCATCGCGCTGCTGGCGCTGCCCGCCGGGCTGGGCCTGGCGCTGCTCCTGGCGTATTTGCTAGGCTTCTCGCGCGGGTTCCTCTCCTTCGGCGCGGCGGAGCCGCTCGATGTCAGCCTCTACCAGCTCGACTGGCGGCCCCTCGTTGCGATGATTGCGGTAAGCATCATCATCCGCCTGTTCGCGACCTTCCGCGTCAGCCGCCACAGCATTATTACCCACGCGCAGAAGCGCGCGCGGCCCTCGCTCCTGATGACCGGCGCGCGGCTGGCCCTGACCGGCGGCCTGGCGTTCGTCGCCTACTATGCCTACCAGCAGTTGAGCCTGCGCGGGGACCTCACGCTCGCCAGCCTCTCGATCACCGACCCGCGCAACGACCCGCTGCTGTTGCTGGCCCCGACGCTGTTCATCTTCGTGGCGCCGCTCGTCGCAACCGAGCTGTTCCTGCTGCTCGTGCACCCGATCGACCGGCTGGGCCGGCTGTGGCCGGGGGTCGCAGGCTATCTTGCCAGCACCAACCTCGCGCGCGCGGGCAGCCAGTACCGCGCGCCGACCTACCGCCTCATCCTCTGCCTTGCGCTCGGCGCGTTCTATGCATCCGTCGCGAAGAGCGCGGACCTCTGGCTGGTAGATGCGCTGCAACACCGGCACGGCGCGGACCTGACCTTCCGCGGCGGTGGCGCCGATACGGGTCTGTCCGGTTTCGGCGCGACGGATGAGACGGACGAGGAGATCCCGCTGCTGCCCAACGACAGCTACCGCGAGATCGAGGACGTGATTGCCGCGACGCGCCTTGCAGAGTTCGAGGCCAACATCAACGGCCGGCCGGGGATGCTGCCCGTACGCTACATGGCAGTCGAGCGCATCGACTTCCCGCAGGTGGCCTACTTCCGCCGCGACTATGCCGCGGAATCGGTCGGCGCGCTGATGAACCGGCTCGGCACGGCCAGCGAAGGCGTGCTGCTGCCGGAGTCGCTCGCCGCGGAACTGGGCGTCAACGTCGGCGACCCGCTCTCGCTGAACATCACGCCTGTCCGCGACATGCGCCTGCGGCTCGACCTGCGCGTCGCCGGCTTCTTCGAGCACTTCCCGACGATGTACCCGTCGGACGCGCCTGTGATCGTCGGCAACCTGGACTATCTCGACCTGAACGCGTGGGATGTCCTGCCATATCAGGTGTGGCTGCGGGTCGCACCCGGCGCAGACACCGCGGAGGTGCTGGACGACGTGCGGCGCATGGGCATCAAGATACACGCAGAGCAGGACCTGACCCGCGCATTGACCGACGAGAGCCAGAACCTCGAACGCACGGGCATCTTCGGCCTGTTGTCCATCTGCTTCCTCGCAGGCGCGGTGTTGTCGGTGGCCGACCTGCTCGTCCACAGCACCTTCATGCTGCGCGAGCGCACGATGGTGCATGCCGTGTTGGGTGCGCTCGGCGTGCAGCGCAGCAAGATTCTCAACATGGTCATCCTGGAGGAGATCACCTCGGTCGTCTACGGGCTGGCGATGGGCATCGTGTGCGGCATTGCGGGCGCGATCCTGTATGTGCCGTTCTACCGTCTCAGCGCGACCGGCGTGCCGCAGACCGGCTCACCGGTGCCGCCATTCACGCCGGTCATCGACTGGGCGCGCACCGATACGATGGCGCTGGCCGTAGCCGTCGCGCTGCTGCTGGCCGAAGCGCTGCTGCTCCTGCAGATGACGCGCAGCCGCATCTTCGAGGTGCTGCGCATGGGGCAGCACGTGTGATGGCAGAGAACTTCGAGGTTAGGCCAACCGCAGGTTGGCACGAAACCTCGAAGGTCTCTCGCCGCCGACAGGAGGAACCTTGGCTTCACCCGATATCACCCCTTACCTGGAACGTCTCGAAGCCCTGATCGACCTGGAGCACGTCGAGCGCACGCGCGAGCTACAGCGCCGCGCGTTTGCGTTCGAGCCGGTCGACCACGTACCGACGGCCATCCTCTACAGCGTCCCTGAAGAGGAGTGGCCGCACTTCACCTTCCAGGAAATCTACGATGACCCCGCCAAGATGCTGCTCGGCCAGCTCCAGGATGTCTACCTGGGTGCGAAACTGCGGGATGACCGGCTGTACGGCATCCGTGCCAACTACGGCACGGGCATCATCGCGTCCATCTTCGGCTGTCCGACCGTCACGTTCGAGGACTCGCTGCCCATCGGCCTGAAAGTCACGCCGGAAAAGCTCGCGCAGATCCTGGCGGAAGGGCCGCCTGACATCGCAAACGGCGCGTATCGCAGCCTGCCCCTGCTCAATCGGGCGCTGGACACCGTGGCTTACTATCGCGAAACCCTCCGCCCCTACCCCAAGCTGTCCCGTGCGGTCGGCTCGCAGATGCTCGACATCCAGGGCCCGTTCGACAATGCCAGCATCATCTGGGGTTCGAGCATCTTCGCGGCGTTCTACGAGGCGCCGGAGCAGGTCGTCCGGCTGATGCAAATGGTGGCGGATGTCATCCTGGCCGTCGTGCGGGAGCATCGACGCATCGACGGCTGCCCGCCCGACGAGCACGACGGGGCCTGGAACCACCTGGGCGGCGTGTGCGTGCGCGAGGACTCCTGCATCAACATCAGCCCGCGCCACTACAGGCAGATGGTTCGTCCGGTGGATGTCGGCGTGTTCGCACCCTATGGCGGCTACATCCACTTCTGCGGCCGGGCGGCCTGGTGGCGCGACCTGCTGACCATCCCCGGCCTCCGCGGGATCAACCCGTATCAGGGCGAGTTCTACGATCTCCATAGCATGTATGAGACCTGCGAAGCCGCGCGCATTGCCATCGTGCAGTGGACGAAGCCCCTGGACCGCCGCTGCCGCGAGCGCATCCGCACGGGCTTCTCGCGCATCATCTGGGCCGAAGACTACGACGCAGCGCGCCGCCTCCGCGACCGGCTCCACGCGACCGGCCACGCCGACGGCGAGGAGGACGCGTCAACCGGAGGTTGACACATGACCACTCAATCCGAGGCGGCCCCGCGCCGCGACATCTTTGCCGACATCGCCGCCAGCGACACCACAAGCCAGCCGCAGCCCGTCAGCCACCGCCGCGTCGCGCTGGTGGAGACCCTGCCGCTTGACCTGCCCGGCCGCGTGCTGCCGGATGAACACGACCCGTCCGCCGCGTTCACCGCGCGGCCGCCGTTCGACACGCCGGAGCAGCTTGCCGCAGAGCTGGCCGCCCAGCGCGGGTACTATGCGCCCTACCTGCGCAACCTGGCTCCCGCGCCGGAGGCCACGCGCATCGCCGTCCCGCTGACCGAGTTCGACTGGCGCATCGAGAGCGCCCCCTCGCCTGTGGACGGCAGCCCGACGAACCTGCCGTCGCTGTGGGAGCGCGTGCGCGTACCGCACTACGGCGCGCCGCTGGGCCGCGCGACGTGCGTCTACCGCACGGACTTCACGGTGACGGGGGCGATGCTGGCACGCGGCCGCGTCTTCGTCTGCTTCAAGGGCGTCGACTACCGGGCGCACGTCTTCGTCAACGGCGCGTATCTGGGCTCGCACGAGGGATTCTTCGCCGCGTTCGAGTTCGATGCCACGCGCGTCGTGCAGGAGGGGCAGAATGAGCTGCGCGTGCAGGTGGAAAACGACGCCATCTGTATGGGCAACGACTCCTGGGGCGAGGACGGCGATCTGTACGAAGGCGACAAGATTTACGCAGCCACCGGGCCGGGCTACGACGACCCCGCGGTCGGCTGGCATCACTGCCCGCCTGGCATGGGCATCTACCAGGCCGTGACCGTAGAGGCGCGGGACGCGCTGCACATCCGCGACATCTTCGTGCGGCCCATCCTTGCGGAGCAACGCGCCGAAGCGTGGATCGAAGTCTACAACTGCGGGCTGCTGCGCCGGCCGGTCGGCATCGAGCTGTCGCTGTACGGGCAGAACTTCGAGCAGACGGTGTTCACGGATGCGGCGTATGAGCTGGGCGGACCGGCAGGGCCGACCGTCAACTACTACCGCCTGCCCTTCGAGATTCCCGCTGCGCGCACCTGGGACCTCGAATCGCCGTGGCTCTATCAGCTTCAGGCGTGCCTGCTGGACGAGCACGGGCAGACGCTCGACGTGCAGGCGCGGCAGTTCGGGATGCGGTCGTTCACGCTTGCCGAGCATGCCGAGGACGCGGGTGACGCAGGGCGGCTCTATCTCAACGGCCGCGAGATTCGGCTGCGCGGCGCGAACACGATGGGCTTCGAGCAGCAGGATGTCATGCGCGGGGACTGGGACCAGCTCATCGACGACATCCTGCTGGCGAAGATCTGCCACATGAACTTCTGGCGGCTCACGCAGCGGCCCGTGCAGGCGGAGGTCTACGACTACTGCGACCGGCTCGGCCTGCTGACGCAGACGGACCTGCCGCTGTTCGGGATGCTGCGGCGCAACCAGTTCAGCGAGGCCGTGCGCCAGGCCGGGGAGATGGAGCGGCTGGTGCGCGGGCATCCGTGCAATATCATGGTCACATACATCAACGAGCCGTTCCCGATGGGCCGCGGCAAGCTGCATCGGCACCTGTCGCGCACCGAGCTGGAACGTTTCTTCGAGGCCGCGAGCCATGCCGTGCACCAGGAGAACCCCGACCGCGTCATCAAACCGGTGGACGGCGACTACGACCCGCCGGGTCCGAGTCTCCCCGACAACCACTGCTACTGCGGCTGGTACAATGGGCACGGCGTCGATCTGGGCCGGCTGCACCGCGGGTATTGGCAGAAGGTCAAGCCGGGCTGGCGCTACGGCTGCGGCGAATTCGGCGCGGAGGGGCTGGACCCCGTCAGGGTGATGCGCGGGCACTACCCGCCTGCATGGCTGCCCGCGGATGCCGAGGAAGAGCGCACGTGGATGCCCGACCGCATCGTCGGTGCACAGACGGGCCGATTTCACTATATGTGGTTCGACACGCAGCACAGCGTTGCAGACTGGGTCGCGGCCAGCCAGGCGCACCAGGCCTGGGCCACGCGGCTGATGACCGATGCGTTCCGCCGCGACAGCCGCATGGTGTCCATCGCCATCCACCTGTTCATCGACGCGTTCCCGTCCGGCTGGATGAAGACCATCATGGATGTGGAGCGCGGCCCGAAGCCTGCGTATTTCGTCTACCGCGATGCGCTGACGCCGCTGATGGTCAACCTGCGCAGCGACCGGACGGGCTTCTGGGCCGGAGAGCGCATGGCCTTCGAGGCATGGGTGTGCAACGACCTGGACTACGCACCCGAGGGCGCCACGCTCCACTACCAGCTCGAGGTGGGCGGCGAGGTGGTCTTCAGCCAAGCCGCGCCGGCCAACATCCCGGTCTGCAGCAGCGCGTGCCAGGGCACGATCGAGATTACGGCCCCACCGGTCAGCAGCCGCGCGGATGCAGTCGTCCGGCTGGGGCTTGTAGATGCCGACGGCACGGTGCTGCACGACACCCGCCTGGACATCACCCTGTTCCCGCCGGTCGCCGTCGAGACGCGGCCCGTGCGTGTAGTCGGGGGCGATGATAGCGCCGCAGCACGGCTGGCCCGCGAGCTGGGGTTGCCGGTCAGCCCGGCAGACGCGACAGACAGTCAAGCAATCCTCATCAGCGACCCCTACGACTATGCGCAACGGGCAGCATCCATCGAACAGGCCGTGCGAGCGGGCGCTCATGCCGTCTTCCTCAA
>DAOUGK010000252.1:0-2702 GCA_034429055.1 Anaerolineae bacterium
GAGGTGCCGCGGCCACTCTTCCACTACTTCAGGCAGCGGTTTGCGGAGGTCACGAACCCGCCCATCGACTCGCTGCGCGAGGAGACGGTCATGTCGCTGAGCCAGCGGCTCGGCCGCCGGGGATGTTATCTCGAAGAGAAGCCCGAGGCCGCGCGGCTGCTGGAAATCCGCGGCCCGATCCTGACCGACGAGGAGTTGGCCGCGCTGCGTCGCGTGGGCGGCGAAGGTGAACTTTCACCCGATCTGACCGGGCAGGACCCACGCCTTGCGGCGCTGCGCACGGCGACCATCGACTGCACCTGGCCGGTTACGGACGGCGTGACCGGGCTGCGCCGGGCCGTCGCGCGCGCGTGCGCGCAAGCCGTCGCCGCAGCCTGCGCGGGCAACACCCTGATTATCCTGAGCGACCGCGCAGTCAGCCGGCAGCGCGCGCCCATTCCGTCGCTGCTCGCGGTCGCGGCGGTCCACCACCACCTGATCGACGCGGGCGAGCGCATGCACGCCAGCCTGATCGTCGAGAGCGGCGAGCCGCGCGAGGTGCACCACTGCGCCGCGCTGCTCGGCTACGGCGCGAACGCCATCAACCCCTGGCTGACCTTCCAGGCCATCGAAGAGGCCCTGGCCGAGGGCGGACGGCATACGCAGGGATTGACGCTCGAAGAGGCGCAGCACAACTTCGTCAAGGCGCTGGAGAAGGGCATCCTCAAGACGATGTCCAAGATGGGCATCGCCACGCTCGATTCCTACTGCGGCGCGCAGATCTTCGAGGCGGTCGGCCTGAGCGAGGAGCTGGTCCAGGCCGCGTTCGCCGGGACCGAGAACTTCCGGCTCGGCGGCATCACCGAAGACGACCTGGCGCGCGATGTGCTCACCTGGCACCGCAACGCGTTCCCCAAGCCCAACGTAGTTGGACCGTTTAGTGGCACGGAGCCAAGCCCGAACCTGCTGGGGCCGGTCTCAGACCGAGCCCCAGGCGATGTGGCACGGCAGGCTGTGGCACGGTCGGAGACCGGCCACAGCACGACCGGCCACAGCACGACCGGCCACAGCACGACCGGCCACAGCACGACCGGCCCCAGCACGGCATTGCCGGAACCCAGGCTAGACAGCTACGGCTTCTACAAGGCGCGGCGCGGGGGCGAACAGCACGCGTTCAGCCCGGACGTCGTGCGCGCGCTGCACGAGGTCGTGGGATTGGGGCGGAAGGCGAAGGACGAAAGCCCGGTGACGAACGGAGGGTTGTCCTCCGCATACCTGGACTATGCCCGGCTCGTGCAGGGCCGCGCGCCGCTCGAAATCCGCGACCTGCTGGCCTTCAATACGGAGGGCCGGACGTCCATCCCGCTCGCGGAGGTCGAGCCGGTCGAGGCCATCGTCCGCCGCTTCTCGACCGCGGCCATGTCGCACGGCGCGCTCAGCGCGGAGGCACACGAGGCGCTGACCGTCGCGATGAACCGGCTCGGCGCTGCGAGCAATAGCGGCGAGGGCGGCGAGGGTCCCGAACGGTACGGCACCGAAGGCAACAGCCGGATCAAACAAGTGGCGTCCGGCCGCTTCGGCGTGACCCCGGCCTACCTGATATCCGCGGACGAACTGCAAATCAAAATGGCGCAGGGCTCCAAGCCGGGCGAAGGCGGCCAGCTGCCGGGGCACAAGGTCACCGCGGAGATTGCGCGCATCCGCCACACGACGCCGGGCGTCGCACTCATCTCCCCGCCGCCCCACCACGACATCTACAGCATCGAGGACTTGGCGCAGCTCATCTTCGACCTGAAGCAGGCCAACCCGCAGGCGATCATCTCCGTCAAGCTCGTCGCGGAGGCAGGCGTGGGCACCATCGCAGCGGGCGTCGCCAAGGGCCACGCGGACCTCATCCACCTGAGCGGCTACAACGGCGGCACCGGCGCGTCGCCGCTCAGCTCGATCAAGAACGCGGGCGCGCCGTGGGAGGTGGGCCTGGCCGAGACGCAGCAGACGCTCCTGGTCAACGGCCTGCGCGGCCGGGTGCGCGTCCGGGTGGACGGCGGCTTCAAGACGGGCCGCGACGTGGTCGTTGCCGCGCTGCTCGGCGCGGACGAGTTCAGCTTCGGCACGGCTGCCCTCGTGGCCGCGGGCTGCAAGATGGCGCGCGCGTGCCACAACAACACCTGCCCGGTCGGCATCGCGACCCAGCGCGAGGACCTGCGCGCCAAGTTCCCCGGCAAGCCGGAGATGGTCATGCACTTCATGACGCAGGTCGCCGCGGAAGTGCGCGAGCTGCTGGCGAGCCTGGGCGCGGCCTCCCTCGATGAGATTATCGGCCACACCGAGCTGCTCCATCAGGTCATCGTCGGCGCGGATGCGGGCAACATGGACCTCGCGCCGCTGCTCTGGGCGCCCGACACCGGCAACGTCCGCCGCAACGTCGACCCGCGCAACCCCCTCCTGCGCACCTCCCCGCTCGGCGACCGCCTGGCCGCGGACGCGATGACGCAATTGCAGATTGAAGATTCCAGATTGAAGATTACCGCTGATCGAAAGCAGGTTGAAGTGATGCGACGTACTGCTGAAGGTGAATCTTCAATCTTCAATCTTCAATCTTCAATCGTCTCCCTCGCCTACCCCATCCGCAACACCGACCGCACCGTCGGCGCGCGGCTGTCGGGCGACATCGCGCGTCACTACGGCGATGCGGGCCTGCCGGACGGCAGCATCGTCGTGGA
>DAOUGK010000253.1:0-2149 GCA_034429055.1 Anaerolineae bacterium
GGTCACCTCTTCACCCGGTCACCTTGTCACGTCATTCCTCGACCTTGAACGACACCTTGACGTTCACGCGATAGGCCGTGATCTCGTTGTTCTCGACCACGGCCTGCATATTCTCGACATAGACGCTCTGGATATTGCGGATCGTCTTCGACGCCACGCGCAGCGCTTCCCGGGTTGCCGCTTCCCAGCCATCCGGCGACTGGGCCAGAAGTTCCACTACTTTCACGACTGCCATGTCACACCTCCATTGTGTATGCCATAAAACAAACGCATATCCCCAGTCTATGGGAAAAAGTTGCTGCGCAATGTAGCACCCCTTACAAGGCCGGGCGTAAATCACAGAGGGATGGAACCCGCGCCGCCGCGCACGGCGTTAAGGACTTATCGTCAGAACATTCTTCCGCATGGTCCGTGTGTTCCGTGGTTACACTCTGAGGTAGCCCCACCCATCACCCAGGAGCGAATGTGAGCTTACTAACGACATTAGCCCTTGCCGTCTGGCTGGCTCTGACCGGGCTGTGGGCCCCGGCTGCGGCAGCCCAGGGCGGCATCGAAGATTTCGGCCCGGCCACAGCGGTGCAAGGCTGGCTGCTGGCGGACGGACGGCTGTACTGGACTGAATCCGCAGGCGCGCAGTGGCGCGATATCACGCCGGAAGGTCCGGCGGCTGCCGGGCCGGGCGCAGCCGCGTTTGTGGATGGCGGGGCAGGCTGGCTCATTACGACCGTCCCCGCCGCGGACGGCGCCGCGCGCTACACGCTGGCCCGCACCCGTGATGCCGGTCAGACGTGGGAGCAGGCTCGCCTCGACCTCTTTGCCGCAGGCGAGGCGGGCAACTACCCCGGCGCGCTGCATCTCGAACGGCTGGACGTGCTGCACGGCTGGCTGGTCGTCAAACACCTGACCAGCAGCAACTTCAGCACCGGCGACCTGTTCCGCACGACCGATGGCGGCCTGACGTGGGAGCGGCTGGCCCTGCCGCTGGGCGAACCGGTGCGCTTCACGAGTGCGCAGGTTGGCTATGTGACGGGCGGACCGACTGGCGAGGAAACCTATCGCACGACCGACGGCGGCCGGACATGGCAGCCGCTCTTAGCCACAGAGGTCGCAGAGGAAGCAGAGACTGCCGCTCAGGACACGGCACGCATCGCGGAAGCGAGCGACGGGACAGCCTGGGCCACCTACGCGAACGGTCAGTGCAACCGGGCAGGAGGCCGCTGCACGCTCGCGCGCGGCCTGCGCAGGACGACCGATGGCGGCCGGACGTGGACTGAACTGCGCCTGCCTGCGGGTGTGGCGCCTTCAACAGTCTACGCCATGCCGGAACCGGCTGCGTCTGCTGCGGCCGGCACGCCGGCGATGATCCCCGCGCCGCGCACGCGCGCGGTCATCGGCCACGGCTTCGACAAGTGCGAAGTCGCGCGGCCCGACCAGCTCCTCGATTGGAGCTACAACAGCCCGTACCGGGCGGTCAACCTCTACATCGGCGGCGCCAGCCGCGCGTGCAGCAACAGGGCGCTGAGCGCATCCCTGCTCTACGAGTTCGCACGCCAGGGCTGGACGTTTATCCCGACCTGGGTCGGCCCGCAGGCCCCTTGCTACACCCACCAGAAGGAACGCATGGATCCGAACCCCGCAGTGGCATACTGGCAGGGCGCGGGCGAAGCAGCCAATGCGGCGGATGTGCTCGCCTGGCTGGGGCTGACCGAGGCGGACGGCCGGGGATCGATCGTCTACTATGACATGGAGTTTTACGACACGAACAACGTGCAGTGCCACGAGGCCGTGCAGTCGTTCATCGCGGGCTGGACCGCGCAGTTACACCTGCGCGGCCAACTGTCGGGCGTGTACGGGGTCGGGGCCACGCTGAGCGCCTTTGCGAACCAGCCGGAGCCGCCGGATGCCATCTGGGCCGCCAATTGGATCCGCACCTACTTCGACCCGAGCGTGACCGTCTGGGATGTCCTCCGGCTCTCAAACGACCTGTGGGTCAACCACCAGCGGCTGCGGCAGTACACCGGCGGCCACATCGAGACGTGGGGCAGCACGTCGCTGAACATCGACGCCGACGTGCTGGACGGAATTGTAGCGACCTTCCCGCTGCCGTCGCTCCCGCCCCGCGCCTGGCTGCCGCTGATGATACAGTGAT
>DAOUGK010000254.1:0-3966 GCA_034429055.1 Anaerolineae bacterium
GTATACAACCCAACCGGCTGAAGCCTCGACTCCGTTGATGCAGCACACCTTTACTGCCCACTAGGCCGACTGCGCCGCCCGCGTGCGGCCGATGCCGCTGAGGCCGAGCAGCAGCGCGGCCAGCAGCGCCAGCACGCCGCCGAAGATGAACGGGGCGGAGGGGCCAAAGCCCTGCCAGCCGCCCAACCCCTGCCACAGGACGCCGGCGATGGCTGACGCCGGGAAGTCCAGCACGCCCAGGATGGCGTTGTACGTGCCGTAGGCTGTCCCGCGCAGCGCGGCAGGCACGAGGTCCGCGACCAGCGCCTTCGCTGTGCCGTAGGCCAGCCCGTAGTAGAGCCCGTACAGCGCGTACAGCGCCCAGATGTGCCATGCGGACTGCGCGAAGCCGAACCCCAGGTAAATCAGCGCATAGGCCACCCAGCCGCCGATGATAATCTTGCGCCGCCCGATGCGATCTGACAGCGCGCCCGCGGGCGTGGAGATGATCGTGTAGATCAGGTTGAACGTGATGAGCATCCCCAGGATGCCCGCCACGCTCAGCCCGCGCTCCTGCGCGCGCAGCACCAGGAACGCATCGGACGAATTGCCCAGGTCGAACAGGCCGACAATCAGCAGGAAGAGGATGAAGGGCCGGCCCAGGCCGCGGAGGCTCAACTTCGGGGCGGCGCGCTGACCGGCAATCGGCACATCGCGTGCCAGCACCGCGAGCGACACGACGGCCAGCACCGCGGGAATGATGCTCACCAGGACGACCGTGCGGAAGACATCCGCGCCGAGCGCAACCGCGCCCCGCTGCGCGGCCCACACGATGCCCAGCGCGATGAGCAGGCCGAGCATGGCTCCGGCGGTGTCCGCCGCCCGGTGGAAGCCGAACGCAAGCCCGCGCTGCCGTTCGTCGATGGAGTCGGCCACGAGCGCGTCGCGCGGGGCCGTGCGGATGCCCTTGCCCACGCGGTCGGCCCAGCGCGCGCCGGCCACTGCGCTCCAGGTTGTGGCGAAGTAGAAGAATGGCTTGGTCAGCGCCGAGAAGCCATAGCCGATGACGGCCAGCCACTTGCGCCCGCCGATCCGGTCCGATAGCCAGCCGGAAAAGACCTTGAGCACGCTGGCGATCGCTTCGGCCAAGCCTTCGATGACGCCGATGACGCTCGTGCGGAGCCCCAGCACGTTCGCCAGAAAGAGGGGCAGGATGTTGATGACCATCTCGCTGGAGATGTCCATCAGGAAGCTGGTGAGGCTGACCGCCCAGACGTTGCGCGGAAGCTGGCGGATGCCGCCGGAGGCCTTCGGCGCAGGGGACTGAGATGGTGATGCTGGCACGGTATGACTCCTTATGGAGCAAGATGGCGAGTCTGATGAGAGGCTGCGGGGTGTATTCTACCACTTTTTCGGCCGTCTACAGTAACGGTCTGCAGACATTCCTCTTCGAAAAGAGGAGTCCGCATCCTCAGATGCGGAACGCCACGACGTTACAAACGGAGTCGAGGCTTTAGCCGGTTTGGGTCTGTACGTGCGTAGCCAGCCAAACCGGCTTAAGCCTCGACTCCAATTCACTCATGGGCCCACGCGCCTTTTGACAAACCGTCCTTCGCCCTGTATCATGCACACGAGTGCACAACGGGCCGGCCAGCCCAATAGCCCGTCTCGCCTACGCCCCAGGGCAGATGGTGACACTCCGAAGGAGACACGCCCATGACCAGCGTTTCCCGCAGCCCGCTGCAGCAGATGGTGGCACAGACCTGCACCGACTATTGGAATGACTCCTGCTCCGTCCAGGAGCTGACCTACGGCATCGAGCACGGCGCAGTCGGCGCGACGACCAACCCGCAGATTGTCGTGATGGTCCTGAAGAAGGAAGGCCACCTCTGGCACGACCGCATCCGCCAGATCATTGCAGAGAATCCCACGTGGTCTGAGAACGAAGTCACCTGGCAGCTCGTCGCGGAGATGGCCGTGCGCGGCGCGCGGCTGCTCCTGCCGGTCTTCGAGAAATACGGGGGCAAGAAGGGCCGCCTCTCCATCCAGACGAACCCCCAGAACTACCGCAACGCCGAAGCCATCAGCCGGCAGGCCATCTATTTCAACTCGCTGGCCCCCAACATGCAGGTCAAGGCGCCCGTCACCCGCGCGGGCGTGCAGGCTATCGAGGAAGCCACCTATCACGGCGTCAGCGTCAACGCGACCGTGTCGTTCACGGTGCCGCAGATGCTCGCCGTGGGCGAGGCCGTCGAGCGCGGGCTGCGGCGGCGGGAGGCCGAGGGACTGGACATCGCACACATGGCGCCGGTCTGCACGATGATGATCGGCCGGCTGGACGACTGGATGCAGGTGCTCGTCAAGCGGGACGCGATCGACATCGACCCCGCGTACCCGACCTGGGCCGGCATCGCCGCGTTCAAGAAGGCGTACGCGCTCTATCACCAGCGCGGCTATCGCGTCCGACCGCTGGCCGCAGCCTACCGCCACCTGGGCCACTGGGCCGAGCTGATCGGCGGCGACCTCGTGCAGACCATGCCCTACGAGTGGGCGCTGAAGGCGAACGCGTGCGATATCCCCGTCGTCGAGCGGATGCTGAACCCGGTCGACCCGCACATCGTGGAGACACTGTACGCCAGAATCCCGGACTTCCGCCGCGCGTACGACGAGGATGGCATGACGCCGGAGGAGTTCGACGGCTACGGCGCGACCGTGCGCACCCTGCGCGGGTTCATCGCCGCAGTCCACGAGCTGACCGGCATCGTGCGCGATTACATGCTGCCCGACCCCGATGTGAAGCGGTAGCGGGCGCATGGCAGCGCGTCCGGTTTCCATCCACGACATCGCGCGGGCCGCGGGCGTGTCCCATGCGACCGTCTCGCGCGCGCTACGCGACAGCCCCCTCATCAGCGCCGAGGTGCGCGGGAACATCCAGCGGCTCGCCGCGGAGATGGGCTATACGCCCAACGCGGTCGCACAGAGCCTGAAGGGCCAGCGCAGCAACACCATCGGCCTCGTCGTCACCTCCATCGCAGACCCGTTTTACGGGCGGCTCGCGCGCGGGGTGGACGAGGTGGCGAAGCGGGCCGGCCTCGATGTGTTCCTGGGCGTCTCGTACAACGACGAAGCGGCAGAGTTGGCGGTCATCCGGTCGTTCCAGCGCCGCCGCGTCGACGGCATCATCACCGCATCCTCGCGCCTGACCGACCCCTCCCTGGACCAGTTGGGCCAGCTTGGCGTGCCGGTCGTCCTGGTCAACCAGCACGCGGACGTCACCCGCCACCCGTTCCACAGCGTGCAGGTGGACAACGTCGCGGGCGCACGGCTGGCCGTCCGGCATCTGCTCGACCTGGGCCATTCGGCGATCGCCTACCTGGGCGCGCCCAACCGCCCGCGCTCCAACCGGCAGCGCGAGCAGGGCTATCGCGCCGCGCTGGCGGAGGCGGGCAGCGCGGTGCAGGAAGGCTGGATACAGCAGGCGGCGCCGGAGCGCCGGAGCTATGCCGATGACGTGGCAGACGGGCAGAGTCTCATGCCGGCCGCGCTGCGCACGGGCATCACGGCGGCCTTCTGCTTCAACGATATGTACGCGGTCGGCGCGCTGCTGGCCTGCCGTGAACTGGGCATCAGCGTGCCCCGCCAGGTGAGCATCGTGGGCTTCGACGATATCGAGCTGGCGCAGTATGTGACGCCGCCGCTGACGACCGTTCATCAGCCGAAACTGCGGCTCGGTCAGCTGGGCATGGAGCTGCTGCTGGACCTGATGGAAGGCCGGCCGGTGGTGGACCAGCTTGTGTCGGTCGAGCTCGTTGCGCGGTGCAGCACGGGCCGCGTCCCCGCTGTTACGGTCCAGCTTGCGTCCGATGCATCATCGTAGGGGCAGACCTGCGTGTCTGCCTTGGTCGGGGGCCGACACATAGGTTGGCCCCTACGGGTGGGGATGGTAGGGGCAGACCTGTGTGTCTGCCCTGGTCGGGGGCCGACACA
>DAOUGK010000255.1:0-1667 GCA_034429055.1 Anaerolineae bacterium
GCGGGCGACCTACCCGGCTAACGCCTCGACTCCAAAATCACCTGCTGTTCCGTGCACTCCGCGTATTCCGCGGTCAAATCCGGTCCTAATGCGTCCGGCTGCGTTCGACCGGCTGCCACAGGTCCACGTTCGTGCCGAGCTTCGCCAGGACCGGCTCGGACAGCGCGTTCATCTCCGCGATGACCTCTGCCGTGAGCTGCCGGCTGACGCCCGCCGCGTTTTCGTCGAGCTGCTTGACGTTCCGCGCACCGGCCAGGACGCAGGTCACGGCGAGGTTAGCCGCGGCCCAGGCCAGCGCGAGGTGTGCCATCGGCACGCCCTCGCGCGCCGCAATCTTCCGCAGCCCGTCGACCGCGGCAAAGGTCTCTGTCTCCGCGCCCGGCTCGCCGTGGCGCGATTCGGGCCGGTCGGGCCGGAAGTGCCGCGAGCGCGTCAGCCCCGGCGGCATCTCGTCGGCGGTGCGATACTTGCCGGTCAGCAGTCCCTGCATCAGCGGCATGTAGCCGATGACGCCGATGCCGTGCGCTGCGCAGAAGGGCAGGATTTCCCGCTCGATGCCGCGCGCCAGCAGGCTGTAGGGCAGCTGGTTGACGGCCAGCGTCACGCCCAGCGCCAGCGCTTCGGTCATCTGCCGGACGCCGAAGTTGCTCACGCCGATGTGCCGGATCTTGCCCTCGGCCTGCAGCCGCATCAGCATGTCAAACGTCGGCGCGACGGCCTCGGGAGGCAGCGGCCAGTGCACCATGTAGATGTCGACGGTGTCCATCTGGAGCCGCGCCAGCGTCGCCTCGCAGTGCTCCCGCACCGCATCCGGCGACGTCGCATTGGCCGGCATGAGCTTGGACCCGACGAGGGCCTGCTCCCGGCGGCCGGCCAGCACCCGGCCCAGCGCCGCCTCGCTGCGGCCGTAGTTGTACATCTCCGCGGTGTCGAAGTAGTTCGCGCCGAGCGCCAGCGCCCGGTCCACGACTGCCGTGGCATCCCGGTCATCCTGGCTGCCCCAGTAATCGCCTTTGCCCCCGCCGAACGACCACACCCCGACCCCCAGCACCGGCAGCGTCAGGCCGGTGTTGCCACAAGCACGCCTTTCCAAGATGGCCTCCTTTGCATAATGAGTAATAAGGAACGAGTAACCAGTAAGGTTATCCGTTCTTCGTCTCGATTACTCCTTACTCGTTACTCATTACTCGTTTCTCTTCACCCCCCACCGGATACTTCGCGTACTCTCTTAGGGCACCGTACATCGCGATCAGGTTCTCTACCGGCACGCGCGCCTGCACGTTGTGGATCGTGTTGAACACGAACCCGCCGCCCGGCGCGAAGACACGGATGCGCTCGGCTACCTCCGCGGCCACCTCATCCGGGGAGCCGAAGGGGAGCGTGTGCTGCGTATCCACGCCGCCGCCCCAGAACGTAATGCGGTCCCCGAAGCGCGCCTTGAGCGTCGCCGGGTCCATGCCCGCGGCGGAGCACTGCACCGGGTTAAGGATGTCGAACCCGGCCTCGATGAAATCGGGCAGCAGGGCGATGACCGAGCCGCACGAGTGGATGAACGTCTTCCAGGTCGTGTGCGCGTGCACCCAGTCGTTGATGGCCCGGTGGAACGGCATGAACAGGTCGCGGTAGGCGCGGCGGGAGATGAAGGAGCCGGTCTGCTGGCCGAAGTC
>DAOUGK010000256.1:0-9991 GCA_034429055.1 Anaerolineae bacterium
AGCCCCACGAGCCGCTGAACGTCTGGCACGCTTCCCAAACCACCGGCTCACCGTCCACGCGGACCCACGCGGCCGGCTGATATTGCTCCGGCGTGTAGATGTCCGCCGAGCCGGGCAGGTCGAGCCGGTCATCCAGCAGGATCTTGGGTTGCAGCTCGCGGATCATCGCGACCAGCTTCTCGCTCTCCCAATCGTCGCGGCCCTTGCCGGGCATACCCTTGTACTCACGGCCCGGATAGGAGAAGTCGCACCACAGGACATCGACCTGCCCGTAGTTCGTGAGCAGCTCGCGCACCTGGTTGCGCATGTACTCCGCGTACTTGCGCACGTCGCGGCTCTTGTTCATTTCGAGCGCGTCGGGGTGGTTGCGCAGCGGGTGGATGCCGTCGATGGGGAACTCGGGGTGATGCCAGTCGATCAGCGAGTAGTAGAAGCCGATGCGGAAGCCCTGCTTGCGGAACGCATCCACGAACGGGCGCAGGATTTCCTTGCCATACGGCGTGTTCGTGACCTTGTAGTCCGTATACTGGCTGTCCCACAGGCAGAAGCCCTCATGGTGCTTCGTCGTCAGCACGACGTAGCGCATCCCGGCGTCCCAGGCCGTCCGCGCCCACTTCTCGGGGTCGAACATGTGGGGGTCGAAGTTTTCGAAGTACTTCTCGTAGGCCTCGTTAGGGATCTCCTCGTGATGGCGCACCCACTCGTGCCGCGCAGGCAGCGCGTACAGGCCCCAGTGGATGAACATCCCGAAGCGATCGTGGACGAACCACGATGTGTCACCGGCGGTCGGTTTGGGGTGATACATGATGCGTTGCTCCCTTGTGAAGATATGTAGCTTGGCGGACTTTGCGCCTTTGCGTGATCTGTAGCTCACGCAAAGGCGCAAAGTCCGCCAAGATTACGGAACTGTTTCCTGAACCGCGATCTGCAGCGGCGGGTGCCCTTTCACTTGCGCGTAGAACGCGAACAGCACGCCGATGGCAACGACGCACAGCAGGGCCGCGACCGCAAAGGGCAGGCCGGTCGCCACGCTCATCAGCGCGCCGCCGGCAATCGAACCGGTCATAAACGCGATATTCCACGAGACGTGCAGGAGGCCAAACACGCGGCCATGCTCATCGCGCGTCACGCCGTCCGACACGAGCAGGAAGAGCAAGGCCGCAATCGACCAGGCCGCCGCGCTGCCCAGGATGCCGAACACGAAGATGCCCCACAGGCGGTCGGAGAAGAAGGCCAGGCCCAGCCCCGCGACCATCAGCGCAGCGAACCCGATGACGTTCGGCCAGCGGTGGCCGTACCGGTCGGCCAGCCGCCCCGTCAGCAGTTGCGCGAGCGAGGCAAAGACCAGGCTGGCCGCGGTGTAGACGGCGACAGTGGTCTTGTTGCCTGCCAGGTTGTTGATGAGCAGCGGAATCAATACGAGCGACATCCCGTAGTAGATGGTCGGCAGGAAACGCAGGTACACCAGCAGCCGGACGACCGGCCGCCGGAACATGCTGAACAGACCGCCGCGCGGCCGGCTGCCCCCGCGGTCACCCGCCAGGACCGGCAGCAGCCACAGCGCCAGCAGCCCCGCCACCACCAGCAGCGCCGATCCGGTCAGCCCGTAGACGGAGAACCCGGCGGTGTCGAGCACGCGGCCCGCGACCGGGTTGCCCGCCGCGCCGCCCGCCGTCCCGCTGAGGGCATAGAGCGCGGACAGCACCCCCAGGCGCCGCGGGTCCGCCACGCGCGTCAGATAGCTGGAGCCGCCGAGCGTAATCAGCCCCATCCCCAGGCCGGACAGGAACCACAACAGGGCAATCGCCGGCGGGAACCGGACCTGGAAGACGAGGCTCGCGACGGCCATCGTGAAGACCCCGGCAATGAGCAGGCCGCGGCTGCCGAGCCGGTCGCTGAGCAGCCCGCCCAGGAACCCGGACAGCATCCCCGACACCTGGCCGGCCGAGACCATCGTCGCGACCGCGACCGCAGTATAAGCCAGCCGCTCGTTCAGATAGATGGCAAAGAACGACCCCTGTGACAGTGTCCACGCGCCGGTCAGGAATTGCACCAGGAGCAAGGGGATGACCGGCCAGCTCTCATCCCGCGTGAAATCAGTCCACCGCGCGCGCAGCGTCTCCATTACGTCCGCCTCCAATCTCCAGTCTACTTCAGATTGCCCTGTTCGTGAAAAATCGACCGGTCGCTTGAAACGATTTATCGACCTGCCCGAATTGAGGAACAGCGGCTCGCGCCGTTATAATGTCCCCAACACCGCAGGCGAAATAGGAGTCAAGGCTTTAGTGTCTATCCGAAAAACCGCTGGGGCCGGTCTCCGACCGTGCCCCCTGGGGCGAAATAGGAGTCGAGGCTTTAGCCGGTTTGGTTGACGGCTCCTGTACACGCCCAAGCCGGCTGAAGCCTCGACTCCGACAATAAGGAACTCATCCATGAGCAAACCACGCGCGCGCGACCTGGGCGTCCCGTTCGACGGGACGCCGGGCGCACACAATGCCATCACCGACGTCGCAGGCGTCACAGTCGGCCACACCACGCTGATTTCCAACTTCCCGGCCGGTCATGCCGCCCTGATTTCGAGCGAACCCCCGGCCGCAGTGCGCACCGGCGTCACGGCCATCCTCCCGCGCGGCAAGAACGCCGAGCCGGTCTTCGGCGCGTGGCACACGCTCAACGGCTGCGGCGAGATGACCGGCACGACCTGGCTGGCGGAGTCCGGCATACTGGCCGGCCCGGTCATGCTGACCAACACCATGAGTGTCGGCGTCGTGGCGGATGCAGTGGCCGATTGGTGGTACGGCGTGCCGCGGCCCGCGTTCGTGCTGCCGGTCGTCGCGGAAACGTACGACGGCTACCTGAACGACATCTCCGGGCGGCACGTCCGGGAGCAGCACGCGCTGGCTGCGCTCGCGGCCGCGGCCTCCGGCCCGGTCGCGGAGGGCAATGTCGGCGGCGGGACCGGCATGATCTGTCACGGCTTCAAGGGCGGCATTGGCACGGCATCGCGCGTGCTCACGGAGCAGGATGGCGGCTATTCGCTCGGCGTGCTCGTGCAGGCGAATCACGGAGCGCGCGAGCGGCTCACGATCGCGGGCGCGCCGGTTGGCGCAGAGATCACCGATCTGTTGCCCGCGGAGCCGCCTGCACCGGATCTGCCGTCCAGTTCGATCATCGCGGTGGTCGCGACCGACTGCCCGCTCCTGCCCCACCAGCTCCGCCGCCTCGCGCAGCGTGTCAGCCTGGGCATCGGCCGGGTCGGCGGCCTGGGGGAGAACAGCTCCGGCGACATCTTTATCGCGTTCTCGACGGCCCCCCTGGGCACAGAGTCTGCGGGGGGCGTACGGCAGGTGGGGATGCTGGCGAACAACCGGATGAATGCGCTCTTTGCCGCGACCGTCCAGGCGACCGAGGAAGCTATCGTCAATGCGCTGGTCGCAGCCGAGGATATGACCGGGCAGCGGGGCCGCACGGTCTACGCGCTGCCGATCGACCGGCTGCAAATGGTGCTGCGCCAGCACAACCGCCTGATGGAAGGGGCGATCCACTGATGCACGCAGACACCTGGCGGCAGGTCGGCCCCGTCCTGCTCTCGATCCTCATCATCGTGGCGGTGGCCCTGCTGCGGAACCATTCGCGGGTGCTCGCAGGCATCCTGGGGACGATGCCCATCAATGTGGCGCTGGCGCTGTGGATCGTCTACAGCGGCGCGAACGGCGAGAAGTCCAGCATCCGGCAGTACACCGACACGCTGCCCTTCGGCATTCTCGGCACAGTGGCGTTCATCCTCGCCGTATGGCTGGCCGCCCGCGCCGGGTGGAAGCTGCTGCCCATGCTGGCGATCGGTTATGTCACCTGGGGTTTGACGCTCGCACTGATCTTCGCCTTGAAGCAGTGGCTTAGATTTTAGATGCAACCACAGAACAAACGGATCACGCGGAAAAAGGGATTTCACATTGAGCCCTTTCCGTGTGATCTGCGTATTCCGTGGGGACTACGTGACCGCCAGCGCCAGCAGCGGAATCTCCATCTCCTGCCGCGTCAGGCCGCCGTGATGGCCGTAGAACCGCTGCTCGAAACGATCCTTCTCATACCACCACACCGCCTCCCCGTGATACGGCAGGATGACCAGGTTGCCGAGCCGCGCCAGCAGCAGGTCTGACGCCGGCCGGCTGCCGAAGTAGCCCGCCTCCACCAGGTCGGCCGTGCGGGCGACCTGCGCGATGCCGGCCAGCCGCTCCGCGAAGAACGCGTGCGCCTCGTCCAGACGTGCATCCTCCACATACAGGAAGTAATCGCGCACCGAACCGGCAGGGTCCCGCGGCTTGCCCTTGCCATCCTTCACCAGGTAACGCTCGTAGCCCCTGAACCGGGCATCGAGGTTGATGTAGGTGCACGTCGCGGGGGTTGTCTCCATCATACCGTGGTCTGCGGTCAACAAGACCAGCGTATCCTGCCCCGGCGCGAGCGGCGCCAGGAAGTGCCGTTCCAATGCGGTCAGGAACAGGTCGATCTCCGCGGCCACGTGCGGCGAGTTGGGCCCGTACTCGTGCGCCAGCCCGTCGATCCGGTCATAATAAAGCAGGAAATACGTCGGGCTCTCCACCCGGGCGAGGGCCTGCCGCGCGTTGACCAGGGCTTCCGTCAGCGCACGATAGCCGGTCATCTGCGCGCCCGCCATGAGGGCATCGGTGTACGTAGATTGCAGATACTCGCGGTGCTGGAAGATGGTCGCGCGGATGCCGAGCGCAGCCAGGTCCTGGTAGATAGTATGCGTCGGCAGAATGCGTTTGGGATCGACCTTCGCCTTGCGCAGCTGCTCGCGATCCTTGGTCCCGGCCCACGAGTAGAGCAGCGGCACGACCACGGCGTCCAAGACCGGCTCATAATACTGCCACTCGTAGACACCGTGCTGGCCCACTTCCTGCCCGGTGTGCAGGCTCGTGATGTGCGCTGCGGTCGTGGATGGGAACTGTGCAGTGAACTTCGTCGCGCGGCCATGCTTCAGGAAACGCTGGAGGGCTGGATAACGCTCCGCGTACTGCTCCACGAAGCGCCAGCCGAACCCGTCCACGACGAACAGGATCACCGCGCCATAGGGTGTCGTGCGGTCGGGCAGCGCATCAGGGGCGAGCGGGATGGGCTGCTGCCCGGTCAACAGGCCGGCGATGCTCGGGGGAATCGCGGAGAAACCGTGCCCATCGTAGACCGGCCGGATGAAGCGGGGATCGAGCTGGAACATGACATCCTTGTCGAAGACTGGAGTCGAGGCTTCAGCCGGTGGGCGTGCCCACACGCCTAGGCGGTGTACGCATGCAGCCAGACTAACCGGCTGAAGCCTCGACTCCACCTATACTCAGAAGATATTCTGCTGGACGTTGAACGCGCGGCAGATGGAACGCATCTCCTCGTCCGACAGGCCCTCGGCCTGCTGGCCGTTGACCAGGTTCATGTACTCGTATCTGGCGGCAGTCTCCGCATATTCGATGCGGTCGGAGGCGCGCTTCACGGACTGGTCCGAGCGGGCCATCACGCCGTGCTTGGCCCACAGGACGACCCGGTGCGTGCGCAGCTTCTCGACCGTTGCCGCCATCAACTCCGGCGAGCCCGGCAAACGGAACGGAATCACGCCGATGCCTTCCGGCAGATTGATGATGATCTCCGGCTGCCAGCGCAGCAGCCGCCGGTTGAGGTAGGTTCCATCCAGGTAGCGCGGAACATGACTCAGATAGGTCAGGTGCGGCGGCTGCGCATGGATGACGGCATGGAAATTCGTGCCGGTCAGCGCGATCTGGTCGCGGTGTACCGAGAGGTGCGAGTTGAACTCGCTGGTCAGCCGGGCGTACAGCCGCCGCTGCGAGGTGTACAGCCTGCCGGTAACGCCGCCCTCGTCCACGATGACGCAGCCCAGGTTGGCCGCCGGGTCGTGAATAATCTCGCGCAGCCGCCGGCCCGACCCGCTGACCAGGAACGCCCGGCCCGCGAGTTCCGGCACGGCTTCCGGCAGGACGAGCGTCTCGACATTCGGAAAGACGCGCCGGGGGTCCAGGGGCCAACCGACATACACCGAGATATTGCCTGCGGCGGCCTCGGTCGCGTCGATGTCGGACATGCGCTGCCCGGCCTCGCCCATCAGGGTGAGCAGCTCGCTGAGTTCAGGATAAGGTGTTTCGATCGCCACGGTGTGGTTCCTTCCAGGTCTTGCTGTGGCCCTCGTTGCGGCTCGGTCAGAGACCGGCCACAACGATATCTTCGCGGTGACCAGACTCTGACCGAGCCACGGGGTGTGCTTACTTCAGCCCCAATTGCTGCTGCCGGTACAACTCATCCGGTCGCGTGTGGATGCGGCTGACGTCGTGCGCGGTCATGAAGCGGGGCCCGCCCGCGGCAAGGGTGCCGAGCAGGATGCGCGCGGTCTTGACGGCCATCGCAGTGACGTCGAGCACCTGCTGGGGCGTCTTGCCCAGCACGATCAGGCCGTGGTTTTGAATTAGAATGACCTTCGGCCGCTCGCCCCATTCCTCGATGTAGCGTTGGATGCGCGCCCACACTTCGCGCGCCAGCGGGACGCCGGGATCGGTGTAAGGCACCAGCACGGGCGCGGGGCCGCAGAGCACAATCTCATCCGGGAAGAGCCGTCCGGCATACGCCTGCTCGAAGCCCGCGGAACAGGTGATCATATTCACAGCACTGGCGTGGGTATGCCCGACGAAGTTGACATCCGGCAGGCTCAGCGCCAGCGCGTGCAGCAGCGTCTCGACCGAGGGATGCCGCGTTGCGGCGGGATCCACCCGCGCCGCAGTCAGGCCGTCCTTGACCTGCTGATCCGTCAGGTTGGGCTGAGCCATCAGGGCCTTCACCCGCTCGAACGAGCAGCGCACGAAGCCATCGGGTGTGATGGTCCGCAGTTCGGTGCCGCTGGCCTTGACCCAAAACGTCTCGGCATCGGCCCGCGCCGAGGTGTTGCCCTCGCCCAGGATAACGTAGTCGTTCTCGGGGCGGCCCAGGGTGTTCGATAAGGCCACCAGTCGCGCAAGAATGTCGTCGTTCATTATGTGTCCTTTGATTGAATTTAGAATCTATCCGAAAAACCGCTGGGGCCGGTCTCCGACCGTGCCCCATCAGCGTCAGTCGGGCGGGCGCGCATCCCATTCCTGCTGGGCGAATGTCAGCGCCTCTTCGGCAGTGAGCTGTCCATCCAGAACGCCGACCACCGCCATATAGAAGATCTGGAGCACATCCTCGTATTCGGCCAGCTCAGCCGAGACAAGGACCACATCCTCCACAGCCGCGCGTGCGGTGGCCGCGGCCTCGCGGCCCACCAGCCGCTCGTAGGCTTCCGAATTGATGACCGACTGGCGCGGGGGGATCATGCGTGAGGTTGCCTCGCGCGAGAGATAGGAGAGCCACTGCCAGCAGGCTTCCGTGTTGGGCGAATCTGCGGAGATGAAGTAGCCCTCGGCAAACGCCATCGTGACCGACACATCGCCGCGCGGCAGCGGAGCCATGCCCCACTTCATGGGCCACTCGATGTTCCACGTCAGCCCGCCGCGATCCTGGAACCAGCCGATCCACGTCCCCACCTGGTTCTCCATGATGCCACGATAGACCGCGCGATTGTCGCTGCCGAAGGTGTCCCGAATCTGCTCCTGGGTCGGTGCGACGTTGTAATCGTTAATGAGCCGGACATACCATGCCAGGGCCTCGATCGTCGCCGGGTCGTCCAGCGTCACCCGCGAGGGGTTCTGCAGATCGTCGAGGATGCGCCCGCCTTTGCTGTAGAGGAACATCAGGGCATCGGGCATGTCCGTGACCGGCGGGCTGGCATAGCCGAAGACGTTGTTATCCGGGTCACGGATAGCCATCGTCGCGGCGAGAAAATCATCGACCGTCCAGCCGGGGACGGGATGCGCCACGCCGTAGCGGTCGAATAATTCCTGGCTATAGTACATGACCGCCGGGTTGAAGCCCGCGGGGATGGCCCACAGCTTGTTCTCGGTCGTGAAGATGTCGAGGATCCCCGGCACGAAGTCGCTCTTGTCGAAGTCCTCGTTCTGGTCCAGGAACGGGTTGAGGTTGACGATCTCCTCGTCATTCACCAGGCCGACGATGTCGTAGGATTCATCGACAAAGCAATCGGCAGCCGAGTCCGTGGTCGACAGCTTGACGGTGATGTGCGGATATTTCTCGTTGAAGCCGGTCAGTGCGTTCTCGAAATACTGCTGATCCTGGTCCGGGTGGCGGAAGGTGATTTCGACCGGCTCAGGCGGCGGCTCGGAGCGACCGCAGCCCGCCAGAGGGACGAGCAGCAGGCAGAGCGCGAGCCCGATGAACACCGCTCGCGCCGGGCGGGGGCAGGTGACAGGATGGGGCATCTTGTGTACTCCTGGGAGACATACATACGCGTGGACTGTATCTTACCCAACTTCGCGTGAAATGGGAAGTAGAGACGCTCCTGGAATTCGAACCGTAGTGCCATGCGGAGGCTTGGAGTCGAGGCTTCAGCCGGTCAGGCAGGCTGTGCCTAAAGCCACCGAAACCGGCTAAAGCCTCGACTCCAGCTACATTCGGAATCTCGTAGAGATGTTCCGGCGGAGCATCTCTACGACACCTTGCGCAGCTTGGCGAACCCGGCCAGCAGGGTCTTCGTCCCCTTGCCCGCGAACGCCACGGTGACTTCCTCATCATCCGCGGTCGGCTCGGACTTGATGACGATGCCCTGCCCAAACAGCCCGTGGTCGACGCGGTCGCCGGGCTTGAACTGAAGCGGCCGTTCAGCCCGCGCCGGGGGTTTCGCCGGCAGGCGGGGCGCCATGTTGCCTGCGCTGCGGCCCGGCGGCTCGCTGGCACGCCCCACGCTGCGCGGTGCGGATGGCGACCGCTGGCTCCACGGCGGATCATCGCCGGAGCGCGCGGCGCTGCGCGCGCTGAACCCGCCACCATAGCCGGCGCGCTCAGACAGCCCGCCATTGCCGTAGCCGCCCGCACGATCACTCGCAGCCCGGCCATTGGCCGCATCGTTGCGCACGCCCTGCACCTTCGCCACATCCTTAAGGAAGCGCGAGGGCTCGTTCACCTCGCTGCGGCCGTATAACATGCGGCGGAATGCACGCAGCAGATACAGCCGGTCCTTCGCGCGGGTCACCGCGACATACATGAGCCGCCGCTCTTCCTCCATCTGGTCCGGGTCTTCCATGCTTCGGCTGTGGGGAAAGATGTTCTCCTCCAGTCCGACGATGAAGACGACCGGGAACTCCAGCCCCTTCGCCGTGTGGATGGTCAGCAGCGTGACCCGGTCCTCCGGCTCGGCCAGGTCATCCTGGTCCGACACGAGCGCAACTTCCTCCAGGAAGGCCGTCAGCCGGAGGTCCGGCGGGAAGTCGTCGTAGTGCGCGGCCACGCTGCGGAGCTCCTGGACGTTCGCCCAGCGGTCCTCGCCCTCTTCCGTGCCATCGCGCAGCCACGTCGTGTAGCTGGATTCCTCCGTGATGCGGTCGAGCAGCTCTGCGACGGTCAGCCCGTCCTTCACGGCCAGCCAGCGCGCCAACATCTTATAGAACGCGGTGAGCGACTTCACCGCGGCCGCGCCGAAGGGATGCTGCGGAGCCTGCGTGTGGCGCGCGCGGAATTCGTCATCGAGCACGGGACTGTTCAGGTCGCCGGCGAGCAGCGCCAGCCCGCCCACCATCGACACGCCTAGCTCGGCGCTCCACGTCGCGAGGTTGGACACGGTTTTGTCGCCGATGCTGCGCGGGGGCACGTTGATGATGCGGCCCAGGCTGATGTTGTCCGCCGGGTTGTGGACCAGCCGCAGATAGGCCAGCGCGTCCTTGATCTCCCGCCGCTGGTAGAACCGCACCCCGCCGACCAGCCGGTAGGGGATGCCCCGTGCGATGAAGGCGTCCTCCAGCGAGCGCGACTGCGCGTTGGTGCGGTACATGACCGCGCAGTCACCCAGCGTGGCCTGGTGCCCGCGCACTAACCGCTGGATCGT
>DAOUGK010000257.1:0-1879 GCA_034429055.1 Anaerolineae bacterium
TGCGCGCCGAGCCGCTCCTGCAGCCCTCGTGCGTCCATCTGCGGATGGGTTACGCGCATGTACACGATGTTCGTGCGGCAGGGCGACGGCTCCACGGCAATGCCGGGCACGCCGGCCACGCCGTCCACCAGTGCGCGGGCATTGGCATGATCCTCGGCCAGCCGGTCCACCATCTGCTCCAGTGCGACGATCCCTGCGGCGGCCAGCACGCCCACCTGCCGCATACCGCCGCCCACGACCTTGCGCATGCGTCGCGCTTCCGCGATGAACGCCCGGCTGCCGACGATGACCGACCCGACCGGCGCAGCCAGCCCCTTGCTGAGGCAGAACGTCACCGAGTCGGCATCGCGCGCCAGCCGCTCGACATCGACGCCCAGCGCGATGGCCGCATTGAAGATGCGCGCGCCATCCACATGAACCGCCAGGCCGTGTGCGCGCGCCAGCGTGCCCAGCCCGGCCATGTACTCCGGCGTGAGCGCGGCGCCGCTGCACAGGTTGTGGGTGTTCTCGACCGTGATGAGGCGCGTGCGGGGATAGTGGATGTTGTTGCCGCGGATGGCCGCGGCCACATCGTCGAGGTCCAGCGTGCCGTCGGGCTGATTGCGGACCGTGTGCGGCTGGATGCCGCCGAGTGCGGCCATGCCGCCCTGCTCGTTGATGAAAGTGTGCGCCAGGTCGCCCAGGATGACTTCGTCCCCGCGTCCGCAGTGGGTCAACAGGCTGACCAGGTTGCCCATCGTGCCGGAGGCGACGAACAGCCCGGCCTCCTTGCCCAGCCGTGCGGCCGCCAGCTCCTCCAACCGGATGACGGTCGGATCGTCGCCCAGGACGTCGTCACCCACCTCCGCCTCGGCCATCGCGCGGCGCATGGCGGGGGTAGGTTTAGTGATCGTATCGCTGCGTAGATCGATGATGTGCATAACAGCCTCCCCTGAAGTTGGGGAAGATTATAGCACAGCCGGCGAACCGGCCATCCACGAATACGCGAATCGACTCACGAATAAGCGAATAGGACCGCCATGCCGCGTCCCATTCGCTTATTCGTGGCGCACCCGCGGGCACATTCGCGTATTCGTGGATGGCCGCGCCCCCAACACATCCGCACGCCCACTCAGTACTTCCGCACCAGCGCCCGATACGCCGCCGGCTGGCGGCACTGCAGGAGCTGCGTCTCCTCGCGCACCTTGCGCACCTCGTCCAGGTCCACCGTCGCGACGGCATAGCCCTCGACCGCCTCATCCAGCGCCGTATGCACCTGCCCGCGCGGGCCGACGAGCATGGACTCGCCGCCGAAGCTGTAGCTCGGCTCCTCACCGACGCGATTCGCCGCTGCGATGTAGACGCCGTTCTCGCACGCCCGCGCCACCGCATACGCGCGCCACTCGTCCATGTTGGCCGTCTCCCAGCCGGCGGGGACCAGGATCAGGTCTGCACCGTCGAGCGCCAGGCTGCGGGCGACCTCCGGGAAGGCCAGGTCCCACCCGATCATCAGGCCCAGCCCGCCAAACTCGGTCTCGAACACCGGCAGCCGGTAGCCGGGGCGGAATGCCAGCCGCTCCTCCCCGCGCAGGTGCAGCTTGCGGTAATCCCCCAGCAGCTCACCGTCCGGCCCGATCAGCACCACGGAATTGAACAGGATGCTCTCGACCTTCTCCTTGACCGGCATACCGAACGCGACGTGGACATTGAACTCGGCGGCCTTCCCTGCCAGGAAGGAGACGGCATGCCCCGTCACGCGCTCGGCCAGCCGGGTGAAGTTCAGCCCGCACTCGTGGCCCGACAGAGCCAATTCGGGAAAGACGATCAGGTCGGTCTGCTGCTCCTGGCAGATGCGCTGGATGAACCCGGCCATGCGCCGCAGGTTCTCCTCGTTGTCGTT
>DAOUGK010000258.1:0-28796 GCA_034429055.1 Anaerolineae bacterium
AGCCACCCTCTATATGCGCCTGCCTGACGATATGGAGATCCCCCTGATTCCGCTGTCCGTGGCCGCGCGGGTCGGTAGTATTGCCAATGGTGTGCGGGTGCAGCTGAAGCAGAGGGCCGCGGTGCGGCGAGTGCCAGCCTATATTGACGGCAATCCCATCTGGTTCGAGCACACGCGAACTCGCGTGAGGGCGAGCGATGCCGGCAGCCTCGCCGCGCTGTGGCGCAACGAGATCGCTCCCCACGTCAAGTTCGGACGCTGGTGCGTGCTTGGCATCGCGATGCACTCGGCGGATTTCACGATGGCGCTACGCCGGGAGTTGGCCGGGCTGGTCGGCGCGGAGGACGCCAGCAGCCTGATCGCGAACGTGAGTGGCGCTGCGGGATTAGCCAGCCTGGAGCCGCTGGTGGGGTTGACGCAGCTGGCGCGCGGTGAGTTGGCGCGCGAGGCTTATCTTCTGGCTTACGGACACCGGGGGCCGCATGAATTTGAGCTGTCAATGCCGCGGCCAGCCGAGGACCCCGCGTGGTTGGAACGCGAACTGGCCGGTTTTCGTGCCGCGCCGGTCGATATCGACGCGTTGCGGGCGGGGCAGCGGGCCGCCTTCGATGCAGCGTGGAGCCGCTTCACTGCGCGCCATCCTCGCCGCGCGGGCGCAATGGCGGGTCGCATCGCGGAAAGTGCGCGGCGAGCACGGCTGCGCGAGCTGGCGCGCTCGGAGTACGTGCGCGACCGGTGGCTGGTACGGCTGCTGGCGTGCCGCGCGGGCGAAGTGACCGGCGCCGGCGATGACATCTTCTTCCTGACTCTGGACGAGATGCTCCGGCTTCTGAGGGGTGACGTGACGGCGCTTTCCGCCGTGCCGATGCGCCGCGAAGCATATCTCCGTTACCGGGCGCTGCCGCCCTATCCGTCCATTATCCGGGGACGATTCGATCCCTTCCGGTGGGCGAGCGACGCAGACCGGCGCAGCGATATCTATGATGGCCGGACCGCGGACCGGGCGACTGCGCCACGCCGCGGCCCGGAGGTCATCCGCGGCGCGCCAGGGTCAGCCGGTCGGGCCACGGGCCTGGTGCGCGTGGCGGCCAATCCCGAGGAAGGGCAGCAGCTGCGCCCCGGCGAGGTGCTGGTAGCCGTCCAGACAGATATCGCGTGGACCCTGCTCTTTCCGCGTGCCGCCGCAGTCGTCACCGACATCGGCGCGCCGCTATCGCATGCAGCCATTGTCGCGCGCGAGCTGGGTATTCCAGCGGTGGTGGGCTGCGGCGATGCCACCGCGCGCTTGAAAACCGGTGACCGCGTGGCAGTTGACGGCGCCGCCGGCACGGTTACGCTGCTTCAGTAGCGGGCCCCGATTCCGCCTCGAACTCGGCAAGCACGCTTCGCATGAAGCTATCACCACACCCCCTGCCTCCGCAGTTCGGTCATGGCGGCTTTGTGGATCTCGATGAGCCGGGTGATGTTATCGTCCGTATGTGCCGCACACATGAAGCCGTGATTGGGCGAGATGTGCAGTCCATCCCGGCGATACAGCAGCCGCAGGCCCGCGCTCGCGCCCTGGATGCTGTGCTGCAAGTCGCGGACGCTCCTGACAGGTCCGGGGACCGGGTGCATCCAGAACATCGAGCCAACACCGACCGCCGTAGCTGGATAGTCGCTTTCCTGTGCAAACCGGTTTATCTCGGCCCGGAAGCGGTCGCCCTGCGCATTGATCCGCTCATAGAGCTGGGGGTCCGTACAAAGGCGGCGCAGGATGGCACTGCCCGCTGCCGTCACCAACGGATTACCGTTGAACGTTCCGGCCATGAGGATGGCGCCCGGCTCCGTGTCATATTCCATGAAGCGCATCGCATCCGCGCTGCCCGCGACCGCACCAAACGGGAGGCCGCCGCCGGCAATCTTGCCGAAGGTGCTGAGATCCGGTGTCACCCCGAAGAACTCCCGCGCGCCGCCCGGCGCCAGCCGGAACCCGGTGATGACTTCGTCGAAGATGAGGAGGACTCCCAACTCCTGTGTGACCCGGCGCAGCTCGGCGAGGAACTCCCGGTCAGCAGGGATTGTGCCCGCAGCGCCCTGCACAGGCTCCACGATGACTGCCGCCAGCCGCGACGCGTGCCGGCGGAGCTTGTCGAAGGCCGCGGGATGGTTGAAGGGCAGGACAATCGTATCCTTCCAGGCGCCTTCGGCTAGCCCGGGGCTCTCAGGCACAGCAGCCGGGTCTTCGATGGGGCCGCTGGGATCCACTCCGCCGCGCGGCCGGCCGAAGCTGACGGCCAGCAGATCGTGTGTCCCGTGGTATCCGCCCTCGAATTTCGCGACCAAAGGTCGCCCGGTCGTCGCGCGTGCCAGCCGGAGCGCGTACATCGTAGCCTCGGTCCCCGAGTTGCAGAAGCCTACCTTCGCCACGCCGGGCACCATGTCACAGAACAGCTTCGCAAAGGCATACTCGTGTTCGTGGCATTGGCCGTAGTGCGTCCCGCGCGGCAGCGCGTCGCGAATAGCGGCCTCAACTTCCTCCGGTGCATTGCCGAGAATCATCACCGAGAAGCCCAGCATGAAATCCAGGTATTCATTGTCGTCTGGGTCCCAGACCCGGGCACCCTTGGCCCGCTTGATCACCATCGGGAATGGATCTGCCAGCCGGAACAGACTGCCCACTCCGGCGGGCATGACGGTGCGGTTTCGCTGCCAGGCCGCAAGGGACAGTGGACTCCTGGCGCGGATTTCATCCCGATACGAGTTGAGCAGCGCCGCAACCTTCTCCTGGTCAACCATGATGTGCCCTCCTTACTGCGGGCGATCGCGATCCTCCCCGCCACAGCGCATCCATTACTCTAACCCGTACCCGCTTTCGATCAGCTCGACCAGCCGCCTGATCAGCCGGGTCGCGGGTGCGCCATCGACCACATCGTGGTCGAACATCACGGTGAGGTTGAGTATCTCGCGCGGCACAATCTGTCCATCGACCACCGCCGGCTTCCAGGCGATGCTCCCTACCAGCACGGAGAGCGAGACGGGGGTCGTGGCGATGCCCCAGCCGCTGTGACCCTTGCCGAACATGCCGACTGCGGTAATGGCCACCGTGCCCGATGTGGCGACCCGAACGGTGGGGTCGCGGCGCGTGGCGATGGCCATCAACCCCCTGACCACCGAGGACAGCGGCCAGGGCAGCAGCATGGCGCCGCGAAACCAGTCGGGCATTCCCCGATTGGCTGGCACCGGTGCTGACTGCGCGGCGCGTATCTCCTGGTGAATCTGGCGGTAGCTCTTGCGGTTGGCGGCCAGGATGTTGTGCCCCATCAGGGCGCGCTGGCCGCCGGCCTCGTGCTCGATCATCGTCCCGACATTAACGTCCTCGAACAAGACGAGGTGCTTGCGGCCTTTGAGATAGGTCTGCACCTCTTTGTTCTCATCGACGGCGCGGGCGAGGCAGTAGATGAGGAAACCGGTAAAGGAGAGCGCCTCTCCGGTGCGCTCCTTGTGCTCAGCAATGAGCTGCCGGGGAACTGTGACGTCTGCTTCGAGCAGGCCGTACATCCAATGCGTCGGGCCGGACAGGCTCATTGCATTGATCCATGCGCGGCGCCCCTTGCTGAGCTCGACAATGCGATAGGGTCCAACGTTATCCTTTGAACGAGTGGACATAATTCACCTCGCAATCGGGGCGCCTTCATGCGTGGACGTCGATGTTGCCGCGACGACGGAACACCAGCGCCAGCGAAACGCAGCCCCACACGGCTGCGAGGCCGCCGCCGAGCTTCGAGACCCAGGCCAGATCAGGCATGTACAAATCGAGAAAGCGCAGCAGGCCCGTGGCCCGCAGGGAGAGCAGGCCTGCCGTCAGGGCAAGGTTGGGGATCAGCGGGGGTAAGATATGCCGGACCCACACGCGTCCGCCTGAGGGTCGCAGCAGCCGTAGCGCCGCGCCGATACTCGCGACTTGCAGCAGCGGAATCAGAGGCGCAGCGCGAAAGATCCAGGGCAGGAATCCGAGCTGGATTGGTGGGGGCTGCTGGCCGGCCAGCAGAGCGGCCACGCCTTCTCCAACTTCGGTTAGAATGAACGGGAATCCATGGTCGGCATTCGTGAGCAGGACGACGCCCTTTCTTTGTTCCGGCAGCAGTCCCATAAAAGAGGAGAAGTCCGGCACGTTGCCGCCGTGCGAGACCAGCGTCGTCCCTCCGAGCTGCTTGACGAACCACCCCATCCCGTACGCTTCGACCGGCGAGCCCATCACCAGTTGTTCCGCTACGCCACGGTGCAGCTCATCGATGCCCGCGCTTGAGAGCACCTGCGCGGCGCCGTAGCGCCCGCCGTTAAGCTGCGCGATCACGTAATGGGCCATGTCCTCAGATGTGGAGATGAGGCCGCCGGCCGGCAGAGTACTGCCCGGGTATGGCAGGTGTGGCGTTGCGCGCGGGATGCCGAACCAGTAACGGTGACCCATCGCCAGGCCGTGCTCCTTTGCGACAGCCCGGGAGGTATAGGTGTGGTGCATCTTCAGGGGATCGAGGATGTGTTCCTTGATGTATGGCGCATATGGCTGTTCGCTGGCCGCTTCAATAATCAGGCCCAACAGGTTGTAGTTCAGGTTGCAGTATTGAAACGCGGTGCCGAGCGGGCGGCTGAGCTTGAGGGTGGACAGGGTCCGCGCGTGACGCTCCAGGGGCTTCAGGCTTTCGTCGATATCCGTCTGCGCAAGAGGATCACCCAGGCTCGCGGTGCCTACCAGGGCGGACATGCCGCTGGTCTGATTCATCAGATGGCGTACAGTCATCCGGGCGGAGGCTTGCGGGTCGGCCACCCGAAACCAGGGCAGGTAACGTTGAACCGGGGCGTCCAGCTCGACCCTGCCAGCTTCGACAAGCTGCATCACTGCCAGCGCAGTGAGCGACTTGGTCGTGGAGCCCAGCGCGAACGGTGTCTGGGGTGTGGGCGCACAGCCCTCTGGATGCGCCCGGCCGTATCCTCGCTGGTACGCGATCCTGTCGCCTTCGACAATCGCCAGGGCCAGGCCGGGAATTCTCAGGCGCCGCATCTGCCCTGCGATGTAGGCGTCGATGGCTTGGTAGGATATTGTACCGGAGACCGGCTGCACTACAGCCACGTTATCATGACCCTCCTGTCGTATTCATCCCAGGCGGTCCCGAAGAGCCTCGACAGGTCCCTTTCCTCTTGAGGCGCGAAGAGCCGTGACGCGATGTATAGGATGATGCCGAGCAGCAGGCCCAGCCACGAGTTCAGCAGGAAACCGACCCACGGCAGCACGAGCAACGCCACGCTGGTGTACAGCGGGTGCTTGACCAGCGCGTATGGGCCCCCCGTGATGAGTTCTTGTCGCGGCACTCTGGTCAGGATCAGGACGACCGACCAGAGCCAGATGATCAGGCCGGGAACCAGCAGGACGATGGAGAGCACTCTCAGCGCCGGCGACGGGCCGCCGACCGCGAAGAGTGCAGGCCGCCAGATGTTCAGGATCAGGCCGATGACCAGGAACGGCAGCGTCAACAGCATGATCTTGTCGCCACTGCCCATGAGTCTCTTCAGATTCATGTTATATATACCTCCATAATGCCGGGCTATGGCGCGGATTCACATAGCCGCGCGTTCGGGCTGCGTTGTGCGAAAGAGACCTACAAACAGCAGCACTGCACCGATGCTCCGGTATGCATCGGCCGCGGCCTGCATATGCGCCAGGTAGTTACTGGTATCTGCGCCCCCGCCCTGGGCGACGATGAAATTGTGGCCGGCGGTCCGGGCGAGATCGGGCGTCAGGAGCAACACCGCCATCCCGACCAACGCGAGTAGCACACCGAGAATTCGCAGAACCCTGTTGCTCATCTCTTGCACCCTCCCATGGTTACAGGCATCACAAAGCACTACGCAGGACCGATTGATGGGTTGCACTGCAGGAGCAGGAGCATGTGTGCAGGGCAAAATCGGCCGGCCTGTGTGGTGTGCCAAGCTGGCTGGTTGGGGCGAATGTGGGTTACCGATGTTTGCCTGAGGGTTATCAGATCGAAAGTGGGGCTTTCCGGTTACTACAGTACGTGCGTGCCCTAATCGCCAGTCGCCTCGGTTGGGGGTTGCAGTTTGGCGAGGCTGTTCTCCAGCCGCGTGCGGGCCGGGGCGAACAACTGGTCACATTCAGTGGCGCGGGCGAAGGCAAGGTCGGCTTGCTCGGTTTCGCCCCGGGCGAGGTGCGCCATCGCCAGCGCAAACAGGGCCGTGGGCGAGCGGGGGGTGAGTGCGATGGCTTCTTCCGCTGTCTGGAGCGCCTGATCCAGGGCCGCGGCGGTTGCTGCCTGGTCTCCGGTCCGGGCCAGGGCGTAGCTGCGGCGGATGTGCAGGGAGACTTCGAGCATCCTGGCATTCTCGATGGGCAGGCCGGCCAGGTACTGCGCGATGTGCGGCAGGGCGGCTTCATAGTGGGCCAGGGCCTGGGCAGCATTCCCGGCGCGCAGTTCCAAGTCTCCGAGCCCGGCGCGTGCGTCTACATTGGCGTCATTGGCGGCCAGCGCCAGCTCGAACTCGCCGCCCGCGGCAAAGAGCCGTTCTTGCGTGTAGTCGATCTGGCCCAGTGCTGTATGAATCAACGATGTGACATAACCGGCGGGGACGTGACCTGCCTCGATGAGTTGTTGGTAAGCCCGCGTAGCTTCTTCCCACTGTTCGTTGCGCACGAAGTGCTCGGCCAGCGTGAGGTGCGCCAGCCAGTCCTCGGCCGGTGCAGCCGCCAGCTCGGCATACAGACTTTCGGCATCCGTTGTGCGCCCCTGGGCCTCATACAGGGCGGGCAGGGGAGTGCGATAGGCTGCCGACAGGCCGGCTGCGGTTGCCATCGCCTGCACTGCGACATTGACCCGGCACTGGCGATAGGCAGCATCCGCCAGGCCCGCGTATGCTTCGGCGTTGTTTGCATCGCTCGCCAATGCCGCTTGGAACGCTGCTTCTGCCCTGGTCAGCGCACCCTGGCTGGCGTACAGGCTGCCCAGCCGCACCTGATAGCGCGGCTCCTGCGGGTCCAGTTCGGCTGCCCGTTCGTACTGCGAGATGGCCCCGGTTAGTTCGCCCTGCTGCAACAGGATGCCCCCCAGTTGGCTCCGGGCCAGCGCATTGTCCTCCAGCGCCACCGCCTGCTCAAAGGCGGCGGCCGCGTCCGTCAACCGGCCCTGTTGCTGCTGCGCGCTGCCCAGGCTCTGCCACGCTAATCCCGCGGAAGGGTCGAGCGCAACGGCGGCCTGATAGTGGGCGATGGCCGCGTCCAATTCACCGAGCTGCTGCCGGGTGCTGCCGGCCAGGATGCGGATATTGACGTCATCGGACAGCGCGAGCGATGCCTCGTAGGCTGCGGCTGCCTCCGGCCACTGTTCCAGGTTCAGGCGAACGTCTCCCAGCAGCGCATGGGTTGTGGGATCGTCCGGCGCCAGGCGCACCGCGGCTTCTGCCGCGGGCAGGGCGGTTGCCGCCTCGCCCAGGCTGAGGCGGGTCTCGGCCAGCAGGCGCTGGGCTTCGAGCATGTCCGGCGCGCGGTTCACGGCCTCCTGCGCGGCTTGTGCGGCCGTCGCCATCTCCCCCAGCTCGTATCGCAGGCCCGCCAGGACGTACCAGGCGTCGGCGTTGGTCGAATCCAACGACAGCGCGGTCTCGTAAGCGGCTGCGGCCCTGGCGTAGTCGCCCTGGTCGAAGTACAGGCCGCCCAGGAGGAGGTGGGGTGCAGGGTCGCATTGCGACAGCCGGGCCGCTGTTTCTTGGGATGCAATTGCGCCCGCCAGGTCGCCGGTCTGGGCCTGGATCAGGCCAGTCAGGAGATGCGCGGCAGGGTCCTCCGGTGCGAGCGTGGCGGCCTGGCGATATTCGGCCTGGGCCGGCTCCAGCTCACCCTGCCAGTAATAAGCATTGCCGAGGCCCCGATGCGCGGTGGCCGACTCCGGCTGCAGGCGCGCAGCTTCCTGGTAGGCGGCAATGGCTTCGAGATACCGGCTGGCGCCCACGTAGGCATCGCCCAGGGTGAGCTGCAGGGTGTAGGCGTCCGCACCTTCCTGTGCCAGGGCTTTCTGCAAGAGGTCGATGGCCCGCTGGCTGGACTGGGCTGCTGCGCTCTGCTGGCCCAGGGCCGCCTGCACCGTCGCGAGCAACTGGTAGGACAAGGCATCCTGGTCGTCGTGGCTGACGGCTCCCTGCAGCGCGGCGAGCGCATCCTCGTGTCGCCCCGCCTGCTGATAGAGGCTGCCCAGTAAGCGCAGCGTCCTGGCCTGTTCCGGCTGCAAGCGCGTCGCTGTCTCGGCCTCAACCAGGGCACGTGCGAGGCCGTCGGGTGGCTCGCAGCCGCTGGCATAGGCAATTGCGAGGTTGTAGTGCGCCTCCATGAAATCGGCGTTGATCTCGGTGGCCCGTTCCAGGTCCGCGGTGGCTTCTGACGCTCGCCCCAGTGCTTGCAGGGTGATAGCCCGTTGGAAGTAGACCTGCTCCAGCCCGCGAACAGTGCCGCCGGCTGCTGAGGCGTTGGCCAGGGACCGGTCGAAAAGTGCGAGGGCATCTTCGTACTGGCCGTCTGCGACGAGACCCGTGGCAAGCATCGCTGTGACCAGGTAGGTAATCTGCTGCGGGCCATTGGCTGCAAACAGGTCCAGGTCGGTCGTGGACAGCGGCACCCGGGAGAGCTGGGAAGGATCTGCGACGCGGGCCGGGCCGGTCTCCTGCAGCCGCGCCAGGACAGGTCTCGCTGTGCCGAGGAGCGCCTGCGGCAGCGACGCCGGTTGCCCGATGTGCGGCTGGCGCAGCAGCTCGACGTGCGGAGTCACGCCAAAGTCATCATACGCGCCCCAGATGACCATTGTGGCCTTCTCGCGTTCACCGGCGGCCCGCGCCGCATCGGCATCGGCGTAGGTCTCCAGCGTGCGGCGCACCGCGACGTCGTCACGAACATCGGTCAACTGGTCGATCAACTCCGAGCCGATGCGCTGAGCGAAGTCGCCCTTGCGACTGGCGCTGGTCCCGTCGAAGTCGGCAATCAAGACCAGGAAGCCCTCCGGCGGCTTCAGCCGTTGGTAGAGCGTGTAACCACCCCAACCCGTGCCTGCAAGCAAGATCACGACCACCGAGAGCACTGCCTGGCGGCGCCGCGTTGCGGAGGTCGTACGGATGGCGACACGCGCGGACAGCAGCGCGGCCCCTGCCAGTAACGCGGCCACGACATACGGCAGCCAACGGCCGATAATGGCCGCGGGCTTGGAAATCAGGCTGATCGTGCCGATGATGAACTGCAGGCTGGCGAGCAGGATGCCGATGGCGCCCATCGCCGCGGCCCACCGGCCGCGTGACTCGCGAGGCGCCTCTTCGGGAGGGACCGGGCTCTTGCCGATCAGAGGTGCAAAGATGTTCGCCATCTTCAGCAGCCCGGTCAGCCACGGAGTCTCGCGTTCGATATGCGCAGGCGTGTCTGGCAAACCCCCGATGGCGACGGGCGCGGCGGGCGGCGGCTGCGCCCCGGGTGTCTGTGCATCGGCGGGTTGCGCGGCCTGCGCCGCGGCCGCCTCCACAAGCGTCGCTGCGTCGGCTGACACCATCGCGCCATCCGCCGTGACCTCGCCCGGCAATGCCCTGCGGAAGGCGGCAGCCAGCTCACGGACGGAGCCGTACCGCTGGTCGGGCTGTTTCGCGAGTGCCTTGAGCAGGACGGCCTGCATGTCCTCCGGCACCTGCGAGTTCAGCGAGCGAGGCGGCGGTGGCGGCGTGTTGACATGTTGCATGAGCAGAGTGGTGGGTGAGTCAGCCTGGAACGGCGGCCGGCCCGTGAGCATCTCGTAGAGCACCACGCCCAGCGCATACTGGTCGGCACGCCCGTCCACGTTCGTACCGAGCGCCTGTTCCGGCGCCATATACGCTGGACTGCCGACAATCTGCCCGGTGGTGGTGAGCTGGCTGGCTTCGCCCAGCAGCCGCGCGATGCCGAAATCGGCCAGCACCGGGTCGTTCTCGGTGGTAAACAGGATGTTGCCGGGCTTGATGTCGCGGTGAATGGCTCCGCGGCTGTGGGCGTAGTCCAGCGCCCCGGCCAGCGCATCGAGGATGGCCGCGGCTTCGCTCGGCGGCAGGGTTTGGCGACGGCCGCGGAGGTCGGCCAGCCGGTCTTTGAGGGTGCCGCCGGGCAGGTATTCCATGACCATATAGGGGCTGCCGTCTGCGACGCCGAAATCGTAGACCTGGACGATGTGTGGATGACGCAGGCTGGCTACAAGGCGGGCCTCGCGGCGAAACCGTTCCTCGAAGCCCGGTTCATTGCTCATGGCCGGCAGGATGACCTTGATGGCGACGCTGCGTTCCAGCTCGCGGTCGTAGCCCTCGTAGACCTCAGCCATGCCGCCGCGCCCCAGCAGGCGGACGATAGTGTACTCGTTGAGCGTTTCTGGCGTCATCGCGTCAACTCTACCTTGAGCCGTGCCTTAACATCGTTATCCACGTAGAGGGAGCCATGCCCCTGCCGCACCGGATGGATTTCAGCGCCGGGCAGGATGGCGCTGTGCTCAGGAATGCGATTGTCGCCGCCCGGCTGTGCGCGGCTGTCTAGCTGAGACCACCGGCCTTCGCTCGTGCGCGCCACCGAAATCTCGGTAATCGTTTCGAGGCCGTAACCGTAGATGCACACGGTCGGCACGCTTGAGGTTGTGCCCAGTTCTGACCTGAATTGCCGGGCCTGGCGGAGCAGGGGGATCTGGTCGTCCGCCAGCCAGATTTCGTCGGCCAGCAGATCGATGAACGCGCCGTTCTGGTCGGCGGTGCAGGCGTAGGTGGGCAAAATCTGGTAGACCGAGGGGAATGTCTTGATGACATCGCGCAGGCGGTTGCCCATCAGGCCGAACGGCAGCAGGCTGAGGCCCCTGACCAGTTCGGAGACAATGACCGGGGTGCCCTGGTGTGGCCCGCCGACCAGCAGCGCCCTGCCGATCTTGTCCTTACCGCCCAGCCGTTCGATGTAGTAACGGCTGACGAGGGTGCCCAGGCTATGCGCGATGAGGGTGATCGGGGGCGTCACGTTCCAGGCTTCGATCGCCTCAGCCAGCCGCCGCGCCGACTCACGCACATCCAGCCGCCAGTCGTAGGCGAACTCGAACAGGTCACGGCCGCGCTCATATCCCAGGGCTTCCTCCAGGAAGTCGCCGGCCCGGCTGTACTGCTCCTGCTCCAGGAATCGGGGCACGATGACCACTTCTCCTACGATGCCGCGGGCTTCCAGGTGGTCGCGTTCCGGCAGGGTGAAAAGTTCCGGTTCGCTGAAGAGCAGGCGGACGTTGGGCCAGATGCGTTCGTTGCCCAACCACAGCTGTGAGCCCATCAAGCCGGGCACGATGACGACCGGGGGGTGGGTCCGGTGAACGCTGCGGGTGGCAGCCGCGTCGAGCAGGGTGAGATCGTCGGGCGACGTGGGCTGTTTGAAGACCAGTTGGGCATCTCCTATGCTGACCGTGTCACCGTTCTGCAGCAGATGTTCTGCGACTCTCCGGCCCGCGACATAGGTGCCGTTGGTGCTGTCCAGGTCGCGCAGCCAGAACCGGTCTCCGCGTCGCTCGATAGCCGCATGTTGGCGCGAAACCCGCGCAAGGTTGAGGGGAATGTCGTTGTTCGCCTGGCGGCCGATGGTCAGGCGGTCTCCGAGGAGGGCCGTCTCCCATGTGGATGCTCCGCCGCCAGGAGACGGTGCGTGGATCGCCAGGCGGGCTACGCGCGTGTCACTGATCTGCACGGGCACGGTTGCAGCCGCCAACGTTGCCTCCAGATCGGCCGGCGTATCGATGACCGCGGGCACTGCAGCGATCGACTCCGCGCCCAGGTGCAGCAAGCTATCGCCGATTCGTATCACATCGCCTGGCTGAACGGTCACGGGGCCTTGAATACGCTGCTCATTGAGCCAGGTGCCGTTGGCCGAGGCCAAGTCGGTCAACGTCCAGCCCTGGTCGCGCCAGGCCAATCGCGCATGGGCGCGCGATGCCCTGGGATCGGCAAGGATGATATCGTTGGTCGCGGCACGACCGAGGGTGATATCGGCCTCGGTAAGGAGCACGCTGCGTTCGGTGCCCAGCGCGTTCCCGATGGTCAGCGTGGCTGTGGGTTGCATGGGCAGTCTGCCTCCCCCAGTAGCGAATGGCCCGTGACCGTGAGCTGAAAATCCCTTCCCGGGATGCAGCGAATATGGCGAAGTTGCTGGCTAAACTTATTGTATGCAACTTGTCCAACTGGGCAAGTCATAACTTGGGCTGGCTATCCCAATCAAACCGCACGCCGGCCGGGCTCAGCCCGCCCTGCCAATACCCTCCCTGTGGAAGATGCAGGTTGCCCTTCGCCTTTACGCTGCCGGTTCTTTACCGACCTCCCTCAGAACCTGCTGGCAGGGGGCCGGAATCCGGCCCAGGTAGTCGGGGCCCACATTGAGCAGATAATTGATGCCCCTGGCATTCAGGTGACTCTTTAGCCGCAGGATCTCCGCCGCGCTCTTCCAGTTCTGGTCAAAGCTCTTGTAACCCCACGTATCGTTCAGCGTCGCCGGCGTTTCGAACAGGCCATCCTGCATGAATTCGTCGGGGATCTGGTTATCGCCCCACGAACGATAGTCGCCCATGCCGTTCCCGATCCGGGAGTTGATGAGGCAGTCCGGCTGATGTCTCTTCACCAGGTGATAGAGCTCGGCGCTCTGCTCCGGTGAGATAGTGAGAGGCGTATCAAACCAGATCAGGCACAACTCACCGTAATTTTGCAGGATTTCCTCGACCTGCGGCTTGATCTTGCTCTCAAAACACTGTGTATAGTTCTTCTCCTCGTTGCGAGGATAGTCCCAGTCATTGGTCCAGCTCATCACGCCAACGTTGGTGTGTCCGTGATGGTAGCCGCCGCCATTCGGTTCGTGCCAATCCAGGTCTTGCGAGTAGTAGAGCCCCAGTTTCAGCCCGTGTTTTTGACAGGCCTCTGCGAGCTCGCCGATCGCATCGCGGCGAAATGGGGACGCATCATAGATGTTGAATGGATCGACTTTGGAACGAAACATCGCAAAGCCATCATGGTGCTTGCTGGTGACGACCAGGTACTGCATGCCGCTGTCGAGGGCCAGTTTGACCCATTCTTCGGCATCGAACAGAATGGGGTTGAACGCACCGGCCAGTCTGCCATACTCCCGGTTCGGAATCCTGAAGTAGGACTGGGCCCACTCGCCGATGAACGGCATTCTCTGTCCGTTCCACTCGCCTGCCGGCAGCGAATACAGGCCCCAGTGGACCATCATGCCAAACTTCGCCTGGCGAAACCACTCTTTGTTAGTCACCGGCTCTCCTCCTCAAGGGCTAGGGCATCGAACTACCTGCCACGCTGATTATACTCCTTTCGGCCCCTTCTGTTGAATGAGATGCGCAGAGCTGATCAGGCCCTCGATCAGCGGACTGAAGCCGCCGTCGAGAGAAGAGCTTACGGCGCGGTTCGTCTTGACGGCCCCTCAGCACTCCTGTGGTACGATGCAGCCTGGTTGCGGACGACGGGAAGTTCTTCCCTTCCGCGCCGTGGTTATACAGTTCGCAGTGTGATCGATAGGAGCTACTCAATGACAAAGGTTGCCTTGATCTGGGGTGTGGCGGGCGGCGTCGGGCGTGCGCTCGGCCGCAAACTCAAGGAAGCTGGCTGGCAGGTCATCGGCATCAGCCGGCAGGGGGACGATTTGCCCGGCGTGGCTGATCACGTATTTGCCGCGGATGTGGCCGACCCGTTCGCAGTGCAGCGCGCGGTACTGGGGGCCGTGCAGGAAGCCGGGGAGGCGCAGTTGTTCATCTACGCGGCCGGCGACATCGAGGCAGAGCGGGTCGAGACGATGACGCCGGCCACGTTTCGCCGCATCATGGATGCCAACCTGCTCGGTGCATACAACGCAGCACACCACAGTCTGCCGCTGCTGGCTGCAGATGCGCCCCTGGTCTTTCTCGGTGCGGTGAGCGAGCGGATGCGACTGCCGGGGCTGAGTGCGTACGCGGCTGCCAAGGCCGGACTGGAGGCGTTCGCCGACGCGCTGCGCAAGGAAGAGCGGAAGCGCCAGGTCATCGTCGTGCGTCCGGGCGCGATGAACACCGGGTTCTGGCGGAAGGTGCCCTTCAAGATGCCAGGCACCGCACTGGCCCCCGAGATCGTGGCCGCGAAGATCATCGAAGCGGTCGACGCCGGACACCAGGGCGCACTGGATCTGTGAGGGGTCCATGATCAGCATGGGACCGATGTGACACAGCGCCTGCTGAAAGATGCTGGCGCAGGTGGTCAAGGCGGCCTCCAACATCGCCGCATTCATCATCAACTGAACGGAGGAAAGTCGTGAACACTGTGGCAACCCAGACGCATACGGCGGTAACCGGCAGAACGCGTTTCGGCAGGACTTTTTTGGTGCTCCTTGCACTGGGAGTTCCCGGCATCCTATCGCTGATACCGACCATCGTCAGTCAGTTGGCTGCGCTGTCGCCAGAATTGGCCACCATGCCGGCACCGGTGATGGCCGCGCTTTCCCTGATCAACCCCCTGATCCTGCTGGCGCTGGGCGTCGCAATAGGCACACTGCTGGCCCATCGGGTCGGCCTGCGCTCGTTGGTGGCGGAGAGGGTCCGGGCGGGAACGGCTATCTGGCCGGGACTGCGGCCTCATGTCCTCTGGGCCTTCGTTGCCGGGCTCATCTTTTCGGTCGTCGTGCGCGGCCTGGATGCGTTGATGAATCCCTTCGCGGGCACCGAGCTGGCCGGTCAGACGACCACGGGGCCAAATATCTTGGCTCAGTTGCTGCTTGGTCTCTTCTACGGCGGCATCGTAGAGGAGCTGCTGCTGCGCTGGGGTGTGATGACCCTGTTGGTCTGGCTGGCCTGGCGGGTGGCGCAGCGCGGGCAGGGCGCACCCCACCCCGTGCTGGTCTGGGCAGCCATCACCGTTGCGGCTGTGCTGTTCGGCCTCGGCCATCTGCCCGCGCTGGCCGGGATGGTCACATTGACGCCGCTCATCGTCTTCCGCACCGTGTTGCTCAACGCCTTGGGCGGGCTGCTGTTCGGCTGGTTGTTCTGGCGGCGCAACCTGGAAACGGCCATGGTCGCCCACGCCGCAGGGCATGTGGGCTTTTTTGTGATCAACGTCGGCACTGCCCTCCTTAACCTGGCTGGGGGCTAAGCTGTGGTGAAGGAGGCGCTCTCCGACTGGGCGAGCGAGGGCAGACGCTGCGCATACCGGCGAGTACATCGGGAGCCCGCCAACGGGCAGGCGGTTCGAGCCGATCGGAATCAACATCGTCCGGATCGAGAATGGTCGGGTCGTCGAGGAGCGGTCGCGCGGCGATGCTCTCGGTCTGCTGGGTCAGGGAGGGGCGATGGCGTAGGCGGCATGTGGGATGATGGCGTTACGCGATCGGGATAGCATCCAATGCGAGGCCGCGCTGCAAAATTCACGCGGCGCCCTCCTCTGTGAACTGTGGTTGTTTGCCCCATGATACAACGTCCTGGCGCAGGCCGGAACTACATCTTGATGTAGTCCCGGCCTGCGAGGATGTAGGCTTGCGTCCGTTACGTGTTGCCGCACGACCCCCCGAACGGGTATAATGCCGCCATGATAGCGCCCGTGTCCGCCCTGATCGCCGCCAAGTTCCACCGACCTGCGCCGCCGTGCGCAGTCGCGCGGCCTGCGCTGGCGGCGCGGCTGCACGCAGGGCTGGCCGCGGGCCGCCGCATCACGCTGATCTCTGCGCCCGCGGGTTATGGCAAAACCACGCTGGCGGCCGAGTGGGCTGCGACACTCGACCAGCCGGCTGCCTGGCTCTCGCTGGACGTGGCCGACGATGACCCGCTGCGCTTCTGCACCTACTTTGTGGCCGCGCTGCAGCGGGTTTGTCCCGCCATCGGCGCCGAGCTGCTGCCCGCGCTGCTGGGCGGGCAGCTTCCCCCGCAGGCGGCGTTGGTCGGTGCGCTGCTGAACGACCTGGATGCCGCACCCGCGCCCCTCGTCTGCGTGCTGGACGACTTCCACGCCATCCAGGACCCCGCCATCGTGGGGGTCTTGCAAGATCTGCTGTCACACGGCGGCGCGGCGCTCCACCTGGTGCTGGTCACGCGTGAGGATCCCGCCCTGCCGCTGAGCCGGCTGCGTGCCCGCGATCAATTGACCGAGGTGCGGGCGGCCGATCTGCGCTTCGACGAGGCAGAGGCTGCGGCCTTCCTGCGCGGTGGCCTGGGGCTGACCCTCTCCACCACGGACCTGGCCCGGTTGACTGCGCGCACCGAGGGGTGGCCGGCCGGCTTGCAGTTGGCCGGCCTCTCGCTGCAGGGCCGCGCCGACCCGGCGGCCTTTGTTAAGGCCCTCAGCGGGTCGCACCGCTTCATCCTGGGTTATCTGACCGAGGAGGTGCTGGCCCGCCAGCCGGCCACGGTGCAGCAATTCCTGCTGGACACCTCGATTCTGCCTCGGCTGAGCGGCGACCTGTGCGACGCCGTGACCGGGCGCAGCGACAGCGCCGACCTGCTGGAGGACCTGTTGGCGGCCAATCTGTTCATCGTGCCGCTGGACGACGAGGGGCGCTGGTACCGCTATCACCACCTGTTTGCCGAACTGCTCCAGCACAAACTGCGCCGCGAGCGCGCCGCCAGCCTGCCGGAACTGCATCACCGTGCCAGCCTGTGGCATGAGCGCCAGGAGGCGCCGGCCGCCAGCATCGAGCACGCGCTGGCCGCGGGCGACCAGCCGCGCGCGGTCGCACTGCTGGAAAAATACGGCTGGCGGCTGCTGACCCAGGGCCATGCGCGCGCCTTCGTGCGGTGGGTGCAAGCGCTGCCGGAAGATCTGCGCAGCGGCAGCGCCTGCCTCAACATCGCGCTCGTGTGGGGGCAAATCCTGCACGGCGATCACCGGCAGACCGGCCCCAACCTGGCGGCTGCGCAAGCCGCGGTCGAGGCGCTGCCGCCTGATGCCGCTGAGGCCCGCGGCCTGCAGGCCGATCTCCTGGCCGTGCAGTCCTTCGTCATTCTGGCGCAGGGCCAAGCGCCGGAAGCGCTGGCGTTGGCCGAACGCGCCAGGGCGTTGGCCTCGGGCGCGGATGTGCGCTTGCGCGCTTCGACGGCGCTGGCATTCGGGGTGACCTGCCGCACGGTGGGACGCTTCGACGAGGCGGGCGAGGCGCTGCAAGAGGCGGTGCGCGCCGCCCAGGCCAGCGAGGACCACGTCACGGCCACGCTAGCCGTCGCCCATCTCGCCCTGGTATGGCGTCCGCTGGGACGCCTGCGCCGCCTGGCGGAGGTTGCCGAAGCGGCCATCGAGCGCGCCGAAACGCACGCCCGCGTCGCCCCCTTCATGCTCGGCTCCATCCACGCCGTGCTGGGGGATGTCTACTACGAGTGGAACCCGGTCGAACAGGCGCGCGCCGCCCTGCTGCACGGCATCCGGCTGGCAACCCTGGCCAGCCACCCGGCTTCGGTGATCTACGGCGAGGTCTTCCTGGCCCGTTTGTGTCAGGGCGAAGGCGACCTGGCGGCGGCCGCCGAGCATCTGCGCGCAGCCGGCGATGTGCTGGCGCAGGGTGGCCCCGGCTGGGCGCGCGGGGATTGGGCCGGTCAGCAGGTGGCCCTGCTGGCGGCGCAGGGCCACCTGGTCGAGGCGGAGGCCACTTTGCGCGCAACGGGCATCCCGGCCGAAGCGCCGGTCACTTACCGGACGGATGTCATTCACCTGGCCTGGCTGCGCTGGATGATTGCCAGCCGCCATCCGCAGGCCCTGGCGCTGGCCGGGCGGATCGTGCAGAGCGCCGAGGCAGGCGGGCGCAATGGGACGCTGATTCAAGCCCTCGTCTTGGGGGCCAAGGCCGGCGGCGGGACCGCATGGCTGGCCCGTGCTCGCCAGCTGGCCGCACCGGAGGGCTACCAGCGTATCTTCATCGATGAAGCTGTGGCCGAGAAGCCCGCCGTGGCACTAGACCTGGTCGAGCCGCTGACGGAACGCGAGGTTGAGGTGCTGCGGCTGCTGGCCCTGGGCCTGACCTATGCCGGGATCGCCGAGCGGCTGGTGGTCAGCGTCAACACCGTGCGCTTCCATGTCAAGGAGGTCTACGGGAAGCTAGGCGTGAACCGGCAAGTGCAAGCCGTGGCGCGGGCACAGGATCTGGGACTGCTGTAAGCTCGACAACTACATCGTTTCTGCCGAACGGACTACATCATCATGTAGTCCGTTTTTGTTTGCGCGGGTGTAAGCTGGCGGTGTAAAGCGAGGACGTCACCATGAACGCACACACCAGCCAACAGGATCGGCGAGCCTATCGCATCACCGTGCGGGGCCAGATTGACGAGGAATTCGTAGAGGCCTATTGCCCGGTTGGCACGGTTCTCGCTTGTGAAGGCGAGACGGCTGTCCTGGCGAACATCCACGCCGATCAATCCGGCATCGTCGGGTTGACCCGGCATCTGCACAACCTGGGCTGCACGATCGTGGCCCTGGATAGCCAACCCTTGCCGGCCGGCCACGAATTGCACGAAAACTGACCTGCGTAATCATTCAAGGGAGCCTGACCATGACCCACACGCCCTCTCAAACCCGCATGACCCGCCGCAATTTTCTGCGGCTGACTGCCGCCGCTGGCGTCACCGCAGTGGGCGGCTACGCGCTGGCCGAATATGCCCCCTGGCTCGATTATGCCGGCGAGGCCGATCAGACCTGGCTGGCTGTTGGGAAGGAAGGAATTATGCCGACCGATCTGAGAGAACTTGTCCGCTACGCCACGCTGGCCGCCAACGGACATAACACGCAGCCATGGCGCTTCGCCCTTGGCGCGGACAGCATCGAAATCAGCCCTGACCCCGCCCGCCGCCTGCCGGTCGTGGATCCGCAGGACCGCGAGTTATGGATCAGCCTGGGCTGCGCGCTGGAGAACCTGCTGGTGGCCGCCCGTGCGACCGGGTATAGCGCCGAAGTGACCTACCCCGATGCAGCCGAGGTCATCCGCGTGCAGCTTGCGCCCGATACGCCCCAGGCGGGCCCGCTGTTCGACGCGATCACCTGGCGTCAGACCACGCGCGCGACCTACGATGGCCGGCCCGTTGCGGCGGCCGAACTCGACCGGGTGCTGGCCGCGCCCCTGGAGCCGGGCGTGACGCTGCGGCCGGTCACCGCGGCAGGCGACATGGCGCAAGTCCAGGAATATGTGCGCCAAGGCAACGTGAGCCAGTATGGGGACAGGGCGTTCGTGGATGAACTGATTCACTGGCTGCGTTTCAACCGGCGGGCCGCCGTAGCTGCGCGCGATGGCCTCTATTCGCGCTGTTCGGGCAATCCCGAGGTGCCGGGCTGGCTGGGGCGGATGTTTGTGGCCGGGACCAAACCGCAGCAGCAAGCCGACGCGGATGCGACCAGGCTAGCGAGCTCGGCTGGCGCGCTGGTCATCGCCTCGACAGGGGACAGCAAGTCCGCCTGGGTGCGCGTCGGCCAGGTCTACGAGCGGCTGGCGCTGCACATGACCGCGTTGGACATCAAGTCGGCCTTCCTGAACCAGCCCATCGAGGTCGCCGCGCTGCGTGGGCAGTTCGGCAGCGCCCTGGGCCTGGCCGAAGCGCACCCACAACTGTTGCTGCGCTTCGGATACGCGCCCGACCTGCCGCGCTCCCTGCGCCGGCCGGTGGAGCAGGTGTTGATCTAGCGGAGGCAAATCATGCATCTCACGCAAAGACGCCAAAGCGCAAAGATGAGGCAAGAGAACAGAGAAGATATGCACCCCGCACTCAAATGGCTGGTCCCGCCCATCGTCGTCCTGGCATTGATCGCCGCCCTGGTCGGCCTATGGCCGGGGAAGGGCACGCCTTACCCGATCACCAATTTCCGCGGCGAGCAAGTGACCATCAACGCCCGCGGCCTGTACTATTGGGACACGGTCAGCTCGGCCGCGCAGATGCAGGCCAACGACTTGGTCACGCTGGTTCTCGGCCTGCCGCTGCTGGCGGTCGCGTTCACCCTGGCGCGGCGCGGCTCCCTGTGCGGCCGGCTGCTGCTGACTGGCACGCTAGGTTTCATCCTATACACCTATATCACCATGTGCTTTGGCGCGGCCTATAACCGGCTCTTTCTGGTTTACGTGGCGCTCTTCAGCCTGAGCCTGTTCGCATTCATACTGAGCCTGATGTCGTTCGACCTGCGGACGCTGCCAGCCCGTTTCTCCCAGACGCTGCCGCGCGGCTGGGTCGCTGGTCTGCTCTTGGTCACGGCGGCGTTCCTGGCGCTGGCCTGGCTGGGCCGGATCGCGGCCACCTTTGCGCCGGGCACAATCCCCGCGCTGGAGAATACTACCAGCATGTTCATTCAGGCGATGGACTTGGGGCTGATCGTACCGCTGTGCATCCTGGCGGGTGTGTTGCTGCTGCGGCGCAGCGCGTGGGGTTACCTGTTGGCCTCGGTAGCCGTGTTGAAGTTTGTCACTATGGGGCTGGCGGTCAGCCTGATGGCGTTGAACCAGGCGCGGGTGGGCGTGCCGATCAGCACAGTGGAACTGGTCGTCTTTCCGATCATCACGCTGGTGAACCTGGGGCTGGCTGGGCTGTTGCTGAGGAGCCTCGAAGCGTGACCTGATGGTCGCCAAACGGCAGCCGCTGTACGACCGCGCCGAAGCGCGTCTCATGACGATGGGGCAGCGTGTTCGGCGTTACGATGAGCTTGATCCACGCCCGCTGCACCGTGTCGGCTACCAGCCGCAGCCCAGCAGGGGCAAAGAGAAGGTCCAGTATCGCACGATACTGGACCTTACATAAGTGCCCCCAAGGGGATTCGAACCCCTGTACCAGGCTTGAAAGGCCTGTGTCCTGGTCCACTAGACGATGGGGGCGGATAGGTTTGCTCTGCAACGAGCATATACGATTCTACCAGAGGCAGCCGCACCGGTCAAATAGACCCCCCTGCGTTTCAAAGAAGACCCGCTGCCAGCCCCCAGCATCCTGTTCACGCGTTCTTTGACACGCAGGTGCTTTCTGACTATAATCACATATGGTCGTGCTAGACGGGGAACTAGCGGTGCCCTGTAACCCGCAATCCGCTATAGCGGGGTTGAATTCCTGGCCGAGGGTCTGCGGTCAGCGGGACTGCCTCTCAGGTGAGCGTTGATGGTTGGGTCCTGTGCGGCGGGAGCCTGTGAACCGGGTCAGGACCGGAAGGTAGCAGCCCTAAGCGGTCACTCTCGGGTGCCACGGGGTCGCCTGGCCTGAGCGAGCCTGCCTGTGCAAGCCGAGTGACGAGGTTCGGAGTCAGGTGCATGACCAGAAATCATGAGGGGAGCCGGAAGGCTCCCCTTTTTGTGTTCCTATACACAGTCCAATGTGAAAACCATAGGCGATTCTGGACAGAATTGACATGATTGACAGGAGTAATCCTGTCAATCCCGTCAATTCTGTCTCAGTTCTGACCGCAGCACTCACTCTAGAATCGGTTTAGTGTCTATTCGAAAAACCGCTCTGGCCGGTCTCGCCTGTGGCGAAGCCACAGCCGAGACCGGCCAGAGCAATGACCGACCAGCCGTCGAGCAGCGGTGCTTCCTGTTCCTCCGGGCTGACCAGGATCGTGACGGCCTCCCAGGCGACCTTCGCGTCCTGAATCGCCTGCAGTAACTCATCCCGTGTCATTTCATCTCCCATCGTTTGGCGCTACACACCCAGCCTTTCCCTTGTTATCCTCCATGCGGCCGGGCCTGTCAGTAACCCCGCGCGACAATTCAGCGCCTGACCGCGGGCAGCCGGACATGCTGCATGGCAAACTTCGCGGTCACAGCGGCACGCAGTTGGGCGGCCGCCTCCGGCTCCGCCGCAAGGATGTTCTGCTGTTCGTAGGGCGATGTGGGGCCGAGCCGGTACAATTCATCCGCGGCCTCATGCCCGACGTGCTGGATGAACTTGTAGTCGCCCCGGCGGATGGAGTGCAGCGTGTCGCGCGGGGCCAGCCAGTAGGCCCAGTCCGCGGGATCGGTGACGCCGTCCACCTCGCTGAAGACATCACGCGGTGCGACGGTCTGCCCGGTGGCCGCTGCACTCAGGCTGACCCCATCGAGACCGGCTACGGGCGCGGCGCCGGCCCATTCCAGCAGCGTCGGCATGATGTCGGTGTTCTGGGCCGGTGCATCCACCGTCAGTCCGGCGGCCGTGACCCCCGGATAGCGCATCAACAGCGGAATGCGCACCACTTCTTCGTAGACTGAATTGCCGTGCGTCCACAGGCCGTGCTCCCCAAACATGTCGCCGTGGTCCGAGGTGACGATCACCGCTGCGTTGTCCAGCAGCCCGCGGCCCTCCAGGGTCGCCAGCATCTGCCCCAGCATCGCATCCCAATAGGCAATCTCGCCGTCGTAGAGCGCGATCAGGTGCTCGATGTCGCGCGGGGTGGGCATGAGCGTGCCGGATACGACCGGTTCGCCGTTCCGGTACGCGGCCGGGGTGAGCGCGCCGGTGTAAGTGGTGTCGTAGCGGACGTCGTAGGGCGCGGGCGGGTGATACCAGGTATGAATGTCGAAGTAGTATAGAAAAAGGAACAGGGGTTCGGCGCCGTGCCATGCGGCCAGCCATTGCTGCGCCAGGGCATTCAGTTGGGCGGCCTGCCCCTGCGCATCGAGCGGCAGCAGGGCGAGTGAGTCATCGTAGACGGCAAACCCCCGCCCCAACCCCCGGTTCGCCCGGCTGAATGGCGCGCTGGTGAAGCCGGCGGTTGTATAGCCCGCGGCAGCGAGCCGCTCGGCCAGCGTCGGAACGCCGGCAGCCAGCGTCGTGTGATTCCAGTTCGCCCCCAGGCGCACAGGCAGGCGGCCCGTCATCATGGCCGCGGTGGAGGGGAAGGTCCACGCGGCCGCGCTGGTCGCATGGCGGAAGGTCACGCCTGCGTCGGCCACCCACTGGTCCAGTTCGGGCGTTGTGTCCCGGTGATAGCCGTTCGCGCCGACATGGTCGTAGCGCAGCGCATCGGTGACGATGAAGATGATGTGTGGGCGGCCATCGCGGACCCGCGGGAGTCGCGGCGCAGATTGCGGGCGCACCGCGCCCGCAGCCAGGCTCGCGGTTGCCCCTGCGCAGCCCTTGATGAACTCCCGGCGGTTGAGTCTGGCATTCGCTGGTTTCACCAACACCTCCTGGGCGTGACTTGCTACCGAACGAGGATCTCTTTCACTTCGTAGTGATCGGCGCCGGCCGTCAGGAGCCGCCGGCCGTCGGCCTGCGTGTAGACGCCGATAATGAGGCGGTGCGGGCCGGGCTGCAGGTCGGGCGGGAGCGTCAGGATGTGCCGTTCGAGGATCATCTGGCCGGCCGCGCACGCCGGGGTATCCGGCCCGCTGCACGCCATAGGCGCCTCGAGGTTGGCCGCCAGCTCTCCATCCGGGCCGAGCAACTGGACGACCGCGACCAGTTCCGGCGGTGCTTCGCGCGTCTGCCAGAGCAGCTCGACCGGGATTGCACCGCCGGGCGCGATTGTCGTGGCGGGCGTCGTGGCCGCGATCAGCGCAATGGGGCCGAACTCCGCCACCGCGGGGCGCCGCGGCGGTAAGCTTGCCGGAGGATGCACCTTGACGTGCCCCAGGACGGCGCCGGGCGGCATGACCGTCGTGCCGTTCAGCGGTGTCAGGGCGAGGGGTTGGCCGGTGACCGCATCATACGCGACCAGGAGGACGGTGTATGTACCCGGCGGGAGACCCTCCGGCACGGTGAGCGCGAGCGGCTGCCGCTGGACGACGGCCGCGGGCCACTGCGCTGCGAGGAAGGCCGGGCCCAGGGGACGCTCATCCGGCGGCTGGGCCCAAACCTCGCCATCCGGTCCGACCAGCCGCAGCGAGGTCGCCAGTGTGCCGGTGAGCGCGGCGCGCGGCCGCCAGCGGATCGCGGGGTAGAGCGTCTCGCCCGACGCCGCGGAGGGCGGCAGCATCTCCCAGCGCGCCTGCAGCGCGTCGCCATAGACAGCTCCCGCGGCATCGTCCGGCCAGGTCACGCCCGCACGCGGTACATACCGCTCGACGCGCACAAATGCCTCGCCCGCATACACCTTGTCCTGAGTAAGCCGCCCGGTCTCGGCCAGCAGCCCGCGCAGCGCGCCCGCGGGGTCGTTCACGGTGTCGTACAGCCGGTAGTGCCAGACGCGGGGGAAGGCCGCGAACAGCGCCGTGACCTGCTCGCGCGCGACGGTCACGGGCAGCGCGAAGAAGTCCGCGCGGGGATCTCCCCAGCCCAGCCCGGCCTCGCCGTCCGCGTGGCCGGTCGTCACCATGATGAGCGTGGCGGGGTCTGTGCCCGGCTGCGGCAGCGGCTCGGTGAGCCGGCTGCGCAGCACGGGGCCGTGCCAGTAGGTTGTCAGTGCGGTGTAGGTCCACCCGGCGTTGACGAGCACCACGTCGCCGGGCCGCCAGGCCGCCTGCAACTGGCGCACCGCCGTCCGGTGATCGTCTGCGCGGTACGCGGGGTCGAACCAGAAGGCGTTCAGCGTGACGCCCGCGGCGATGAGCCACAAGGCCACGGATGCGGCTGCGCCGAGAAACGGATAAGCGGATGCGCGCACGGCGCGGCGGACGTCCATCCGTTTATCCGGTGCGCCGCGCCGCGGCATCCGTTGCGCCAACCCTGCCACCGCCGCTGCCAGCACGACATAAAACGCGGGGCTGTAGGTGAACAGGTAGCGGACGTGGTAGAGCGGGGTCGCGGCGAGCGAAACGGCGAGGATGAGCGCGAGCGGGCCGAACGTCGCCAGGGCCAACACGCCCGCTGCCCGGCTGCGCAGCCACCACAGGCCCAGTCCGTAGAGTGCGAGCGTCAGCAGCAGGAGCGGCCACAGCCAGCCCGGCGCCGACTGGCCGAGCGAGAGCGTGGTCCAGCTCTCGCGGAGCGCGGCCCACAGGTCGGGCGCAGTCCGCCAGGGGGGGACGGGCGGCGCCGTGGCCTGCCGCCAGGCAACGGGCAGCCACGGCGCATACAGCAGGACGGCCCCGGCGTGTGCCAGCAGCCACGGTCGAACATCCCGTCGTCCGCGCAGCAGCACGGCCAGCGCCCACAGGCTGAGCGGGATGAGCAGGAACGCGAAGTAGTAGAGGGTGTACATGCCCGCTGCCGCGGTCACTGCATACACGATCCACCAGCGTACGTGCGCATCCTGAGCGGAATCCTGCCGGTCCTCCGGCGGGATGGAGTCGAAGGACAGCCCATTCGCCTGCGAAGCGTGCTGCAGCTCGCCCCTTCGACTGCGGGCGGCTTGAACAACGGTGCGCCCTCCGCTCAGGGTGCTTGGTTGAATTTCAGCCGTTCCGGCCTCCACCGCGCGCCACAACGCATACAACGCCAGCACACCCAGCGCAGCGCCCAGCGTATACATCCGTACTTCCTGGCTGTACCAGATGTTGTAGGGGCTGAGCGCCGTGAGCGCGACGGCCAGAAGCGCGATCGATTGGCTGCCCGTCAGCCGCCGCGCGAGCGCGTAGGCCAGCGCGATGAGGATCACACCCCAGAACAGTGAGAAGAACCCGGCCATGAACTCCAGGCCATTGCCTGTCGGGTCGGCGCGGCCGTTGGGGTAGCCGGCCAGAGTCAGCCAGCCGCGCAGGAGCAAGTAGTATCCCGGCGGATGGATGTCACCGGCGGTGTGGCGGATGAGTTCAGGGAGTGGGCTGCCCGCAAGCGCCGTGCTGACCGTTTCATCGTACCAGAGGCTGTCTGCGCCCAGCCGGTAGAGCCGCAGCGCGAATCCGGCGAGCACGATCAGCAGGATCGGCGCCGCACGGCATGGCAGACGGGGGCGGGTTAGCAACGGCAGGCGCAGTGGCATAGCGCGAGTCTAGCACAGGAAAAGCGTGAATACCAAGTGGGAACGTTTGACAAGGCCGCAGTCCTTGCGTATGCTTGCGCGCAATTTCCGCTTGCTGCAACAATGGAGTTCACATGCCCACCTTAACCACGCGCCGGTCCGGTGCACACCGCTGGTTCGTCGTCGGCGTCTTCCTCGTGTTCATGCTGCTCCACCAGTCCGACCATCTGCTCATCGGCACGCTGACGCCCGATATCATGGATTCGTTCGGCATCAGCATGGCAAAGATGGGCGCAGTCTCTACCGGCGCGCTGGTTGTGTCGGGGCTGTTCTATCCCCTGTGGGGCTATCTGTATGACCGCTACGGCCGGGCGAAGCTGCTGGCCCTAGCTTCCTTCCTGTGGGGTTCGACGACCTGGCTGAACGCCCTGGCGCGCACCTATGGCGCATTCCTCGTCACGCGCGCCTCGACCGGTATCGACGACAGCAGCTACCCTGGCATCTACAGCCTGGTGGCGGACTACTTCGAGCCGCGGCTGCGCGGCCGCATCTACGGCCTGCTCCAGCTTACCATGCCGCTCGGCTTCCTGCTCGGCATGATCCTCGCGCTGGCGCTGCGCGAGACGATCGGCTGGCGGGGCGTGTTCTACATCACCGGATCGCTCGGCGTGCTGCTGGCCTTCGTCATTTTCTTCGGCGTGCGCGAGCCGGTGCGCGGAGGCAGTGAGCCGGAACTGGCCGGGCTGGAGCAAATCGGCGTCTACCGGTTCAACTGGCCGGCGGCGCGCGCGCTGTTCCGCAAGCGGAGCCTGCTGCTGCTGTTCGTCCAGGGGTTCTTCGGCGTCTTCCCCTGGAACGTGATTACCTTCTGGTTCTTCACTTACCTCGAGCGGGAGCGCGGCTATACTGGGACCGCGCTCTTCGTGACGATGGCTGCCGCGGTCATCACGCTGGCTGCCGGCTATCCGCTGGCCGGCGCGCTGGGCGACCGGCTGTTCCGGCGCACCCCGCGCGGCCGCGTGATTGTTGCCACGACCGGCGTGCTGCTCGGTGCGCTGCTGCTGCTGGTCACGCTCAACGTCCCGGTGGGCAATCAGCCGCTGTTTATGGTGCTGTTGATGCTGACCGCGCTATTCATCCCATTCGGCGGGCCGAACGTCGTCTCGACTGTGTATGACATAACGCTGCCTGAGGTGCGCAGCACGGCGCTGGCCGTCCAGTACTTCATCGAGTCTTCGGGCGCGGCGTTGGCCCCGACCATCGCCGGCTTGATTGCCGACCGGTCATCGCTGCACGACGCCATCCTGATTATCTGCGTGTCGGCCTGGCTGCTGTGTGCGGCCTGCTTCCTGGGCGTCGTGCGCGTCCTGCCGAAGGACATTGCACTGTTGCGGAGCCAGATGCGCGAGCGAGCGGCGGCAGATGCACGGCTGGCAGAAGCCTCGGCCGCCGAATAGGTGATGCAGCAATTCCTGGCTTCAGCGCGACTTTGTGACGGTTGTGTCGTCTTGATGGATGGGGAAGCGGCTGCATCGTGTCTGCCTCTATGCCGCTTGACCCATCGGAGGAGTCATGGCGTTTGAGTTGAGCCCGTGGGTAACGCTGATACTGGGTATCTTGATCGGTTGGTTGATGGGTTGGATCCTGGACCTATGGTTCGAGCGCCAGCGCCAGGTGTCGGCTACTCGCCAGGGCGAGCTGGCCGAGCTGCGCCGCGTCCGCGAACAGGCATTGGTGCCGTCGCAGACGGTTGCGCTGCGGTCGGACCTGCCACACTCGGCTGAGGTTGCCATCGAGGAGGAGCCGCTGCCGCCTCATGGTGAGCATCTGTCGGATGATCTTGCAACGCCGGAGGTAGAGGTCGAGGTTGTCGAGATGGATGACGACGGTGAAGGGGTGACGGGGTGAAGAGGTGACGGGGTGACAAGGTGACAGGGTGAACAGGTGAGGAGTTTGCATCCTCAGATGCAAGCTCCTTGTGTTTTCATAACGCATAGGAGTCGAGGCTTCAGCTGGTTTGGTCGCCTGTGAGCGTTCCCAACCTGACCGGCTGACGCCTCGACTCCATTATTACCCCATCACCCTGTCACCCCGTCACCTGCTCGCCGACCGGCCGCGGGCCGAAGAAGAGCAGGACGGCCGCCAGCATCATGGTCAGCCCCAGGAGGGTCCAGCGGCCTGCGGGCATCGCGGCCAGTTGTCCCAGCAGGGCCTCACCCCATGTGAACCGTGCCGCCGCGCCCAGGCTGGCGCGCTCGCTGCGCTCCAGCGCCGCACTCACCGCGGTGCGCGTCGTCGTGTCGCCTTCGACCTTCAGTGCGGCCGCCAGGGCCTTACGGGCCGGCGAACTGCCGATCTCACCGAGCGCCCAGGCTGCCTGGCTGCGCACAGTCGGGTCCGCATCATAGAGCGCCTCTGCCAGGGCTGGGGTCGCCGGATCAGCCTTGATCCAGCCGAGCATCTCTGCGGCGTTCGCGCGCAGCGCCGGTTCTTCGCCGGCTAGCGCCGCCACCAGGACCTCGTTCGCCTCAGCCCCCGCCAGTTCCAGCCCGCTCATTGCGGCCTGGCGTGCGGGCGTCAACTCGGCGTCGACCAGGGGGCGGGCCAGCGCGGCCAGCGCCTCGTGCGTCCCGATGGCTGCCAGTGCCTCGGCCGCGCGATTGCGCGCAGGGGAGGCATCAGCGACCAGCATCTCGCCCAGTTGCGGCGTCGCCGCCTCGACCTTCAGCAGGCCGAGCGCCGTCGCTGCGCGGGCGCGCACATCCACGTGGTCCGCGGCCAGCAGCCCCAGCAGGTCGGGCACGACCGCCCGGTTGCCGGTGCGGCCCAAGGCCTCTGCTGCCAGGTTGCCCGCCAACACTTCTGTATCAGTCAGGCGGGCCAGCAGCGCCGGCGCAGCAATCGGGTCTCCGATCAGTCCCAACAGGCGGGCCGTTGCACCGCGCACACCCGCGTCTTCACTCTCCAGCGCAGCCAGTAGCTCCGGCGTCGCGGCCAGCGAGACGGTATGGGTG
>DAOUGK010000259.1:0-4591 GCA_034429055.1 Anaerolineae bacterium
GACCTGCTGGAGGGCCAACCGGACCTGGCCGCGACGCTGCACGCCGCGCCGCCGGATGCGCCCCTGGTGCTGCTGGCGCATAACCCGGATGTCTGGCTCGATCCGGCCGTCCGCCGCGCCGACCTGATCCTCTCCGGCCACACGCACGGCGGGCAGATCAGGCTGCCTCTGCTCGGCGCGGCCCACACCCAGGGCACGCATCTGACGCGGCAGCAGCCGGCCGGCTGGTTCACGCGCAACGGCCAGCGCATGTTCGTGATTCGGGGGCTGGGCGAGAGCATCCCGTTGCGGTTCGGCGTGCACCCACAGGCTGCACTTATCCGTTGGCTGCCGCGGGCGTGACGGGGTGACGGGGTGAAGAGGTGAACAGGTGATGCGGCTGCCGGAGACGCTGTGAACGACTCTACACTGTCAACGTGGGATCGCCCACGGTGGGTACGTCCACGGGCCCGGCTGACGGCTGCCAGCGGTCACACCGGCGGGCCGGCGGCACCGGGCGATCCTCAAACGGCCCGCCGGGGCAGCGGCAGAACGCGTGCAGCCGGGGCACCTGCCCGTCGCCGTTGCTGCGAAAGAACTCGACGAACGCACAGTTGTCACACGAGTCTGAATGTCGCTGGCGCCGTATGCGCCGCATGACATTCGTGAGCCAGGCCATCATCCGGCGCACTTCCTCTTACCGGCCTCTCCCTACTCGTCGCTGGACGGCCACAACGCAGGCGGCCGCTCATACACCAGCCCGCGCTTGGTGTCCATCACGATGTGCATCCCATCCGTCAGGGCCTCGACCCCATCCTCCACGCCGACGACCGCAGGCAGCCCCAACTCCAGCGCGGCGAGGCGGCAGTGGGCCTCGGGTCGCGGGTCTGCCGTCACCAGCCCTAACGCCTTGTTCAGCACGGGCAGGAACGTCCGATCGGTGTGTGAGGTCACCACAATCTCGTCCGGCTCAACCCGAATGTCAGGCGACACGGGCGCTTCAAGCCGCCGCACCCGCCCCATAACCTTCCGGTCGGCCAGGCCGAGGCCCCGCGCCAGGATACGTTCGACGAGATGCACCTTCATCAGGTTGGTGGTGCCGCCGCCGCCTTCCACCGAGCCGCCCGTCACCACCACGACATCCCCTTCTTTCACATGGCCGGCCCGCTGTGCCGCTTCGACAGCCTCATTGATCACGGCGTCGGTGCTCTGGCCGCGCTGCGACAGTAAGGGAAAGACGCCCCAGAAGATCATCAACTCGCGCTGGGCAAACGGCCGCGGGGTGACGGCTATGATGGGACAGGGCGGGCGGAACCGCGAGACAGTCCGCGCCGTCGCGCCGGACACGGTCGGCGTGACAATCGCGGCTGCGCTGAGGTCCAACGCGGTCTCCACGGAGGCGTGTGCGACGGCCTCGGCAAACGTGCGGCCTGCGCGCGCGGCGAGCTGTTTGCGAGGATCGCTCAGATGCGCGCGCTCGACCTCCTGGGTGATGCGCACCATCGTCTGCACGGCTTCGAGCGGGTACTTGCCGGACGCGGTTTCGCCGGAGAGCATGATGGCGTCCGAACCGTCGAGGATGGCGTTGGCCACATCGCTGGCCTCGGCGCGGGTGGGCCGAGGATTGCGGATCATCGAGTCGAGCATCTGGGTGGCGGTGATAACAGGCTTGCCGGCCTGGTTGCATCTGGCAATGATCATCTTCTGCAACATGGGCACGGCTTCGGGCGAAATTTCGATGCCGAGATCGCCGCGCGCGACCATGATGCCGTCCGCAGCCGCAATAATATCGTCGATGTGGATGATGGCTTCCGGCTTCTCGATCTTCGCGATGACGGGCGTCTGGCGGCCAAACGTCGAGAGCTGGCGAATCTGCGCCTTGAGGTCCCACACTTCGGCTGCTGTTCGCACGAATGAGAGGGCGATCCAGTCCAACCCCTGCTCAATGGCAAAGACGAGGTCTTCACGGTCCTTCTCGGTGATGGCCGGAATGCTGATGGCCGCGCGCGGAAGATTGAGGCCCTTGTTCGAGTTGAGGATGCCGCCCGTGACGACGCGCGTCGTGATTTCGCTGCCGGCCACCGCGGTGACGACCAGCTCCAGCAGGCCATCATCGATCAGGATGCGGTCATCCGGCTCCACCACTTCCGGCAGGCGCTCGAACTGCACAGGGACGCGGCCGGACGCGCCGACAATGTGATCCGTAGTCAGGATGAGCGTTTCACCGGTAGTGAGCAAGACGCCGCCATCCTGCATGGTCCCGACGCGCAGCTTCGGGCCTTGCAGGTCGCCCAGAATGGCGACGGGCTTGCCGACCTGTTCCGCGACGGTACGGATGCGCTGGATGTTTTCGAGATGGGTTGCCGGGTCGCCGTGCGAGAAATTCAGGCGCGCAACATCCATGCCTGCCCGCATCAGACTGGCCAGCGTCTCCGGCTCTCTGCTTGTCGGACCAATAGTGCACACAATCTTGGTGAACAGGTGCATCGAACTCCTCCGCTCTCCCTAATAGTGCGCCCAACCCCAGCTCGTCGGACGGCAGCGCCTTGGGCAGGACAAGAAGTATGCTTCCGTGTGATCTGTGTACTCCGTGGCTGCGTCAAACCGCCGGACCCCAATTGACGCCCGATCTTGCGGTCCATGCTAACACAAAGGCCGCGCTCTGTCTAACATACTCTGACAATTGACACGCGCTTGCCCAGTCGGTATCATGGCAGGCGACAGGAGCAGAGCATGAGCCAACCCACAGACGAACAGCGCGCGTTTGCCCAGACGGTCTATCGCCGGTTGATCGATGCCTACGGCGAGCCGAACTGGCGGCCCTATTACGCTCCGATGGATGAGCTGGTGCTCACCTTCCTCAGCCAGAACACGAGTGATCTTAACTCGGGCCGTGCATTCGAGGCGTTGAAGGCGCATTACCCGACCTGGCAGGAGGCGGCAGACGCGCCCGTCGCGGAGCTGGCCGAGGCCATCCGCTCTGGCGGGCTGGCCGACCGCAAGGCCCCGCGCATCCAGGCCGCGCTCCGTCGCATCTACGCGGAGCGCGGGGACTACAACATCGATTTCCTGGCCGACCTGCCGGTCGAGGAGGCCATGAGCTGGCTGCGCTCCTTCGACGGCATCGGCCACAAGACCGCTTCCATCGTCATGCTGTTCTGCTTCGGCAAGGCGGCCTTTCCGGTGGACACGCACGTGGGCCGCGTCACGCGGCGGCTGGGGCTGGCCGAGCCGAAGGCGCCGGAGGAAAAAATCAAGGGACTGTGGGAGACGTTGGCGCCGCCTGAGCAATTCTATGCCCTCCATCTCAACCTCATCCGCCACGGCCGCCAGGTCTGTCATGCTGGCCGGCCCGAATGCCGCCGCTGCGTGTTGCTGGACATCTGCGCGTATCCGGACAAAACCCTCTGATGCTGGGCGTTTGAATTTCTATGCTATAATGTATTCTTATGCACCCTTGTTCGCGCCTGTGTATCAACCGGCGGGGCGTGCATCCGATTCCATAAGGTGGGCCGAACCGTATGACACGACCGTCTCTATCCCAGGTGTTCAGCCTGACCCTGGTGCTTGCATTCCTGTTGCTGCCCGCGCCCGCGCGCGCGCAGGACGCCGGCGCCGCGGTCACGCGGCTGCGCATCGGCGTCACGGCTGACAGCATTACGGTGCTGGGTCCGCAGGATCTCACCGCGGCGGGCCTCAATCCCGCCACCGTCGATCCGCGCACGTTCGCCCTCAGCAGCCTGGACCAGCCGGTCGCCATCCATGTGACCGGCGAGACCGATGGACGCTTCGACGCGCAGGATCGCCTCTACTTCTTCGGCCAGCGGTTCCGGGGGCCGGAGATGGACCAGAAATACACCGATGAGCGGGTGTACTGGCTCACCGTGGGCGGCGCAGCAGGCCCGCGCATATCGACGCTGGATGCCGCACCCGCCGGCAACTTGACGCCGCCGCAGGATTTCGCGACTACCCTGCGCGCCGAAGACTCGCTCTATTGGTGGACGCTCCACCGGCTCGGCGCAGACACTCAGGACACCTGGTTCTGGGCACAGTTGCAGCCATCCGGCGCCGGTCAGGTTGTCACCGCCAGCCTGCCGTCTGAGGTGCCGTATCCTGCCCCAGGCACGCCCGCCACCCTGCGCCTGGAAGAGCACAGCCGCGCCGGCACGGGCAGCGCCAATCCTGACCACCGCACGACCATCGCGCTCAACGGCGCGCCGGTGCTCGACCAGACCTGGGACGGGCTGCGCGTGCGCAAGGTATTCTCGGCTGCGATACCTGCGGGTCTCCTGCAACACGGCGTCAATACGGTCGAGGTCGGCGCGTGGGTCATGCCCGGCGTCACCGCCGACTGGGTCTATGCCAACTACTGGGAGCTGGACTACCGCCGCCAGTTCCGCGCCTGGAACGGGCAGCTCGCCTTCACTGCGGAGACGGCCGGCCCGGCCGAGTATGCTGTCGGCGGCTGGACCGATCCCGACGTCGCTATCTGGGATGTCAGCGACCCGGCCAGCCCGCGGCGACTGGTGACCAACTTCAACCATCACCTGCGGCTGCCCCTGGTGTTCGGCGGTGCGGCTCAACTCGCCGGTGGGCAGCACACGGGCGCGCT
>DAOUGK010000260.1:0-3917 GCA_034429055.1 Anaerolineae bacterium
CAGACCATCCGGCAGGGCCGCAATGCGCAGTTGCGCCTTGAGCCGGCTCTCCTGGCGCACCAGGCCGGTCGGACTGATGACAGGCTGCCACTCGCGTTCGAGCGTTTGCCGCGCCGCCTCCAGGCCGCGGAGGGTCGCGTGCTCGCCGGCCGCGTCCGGGTCCAGCGCCAGGGTGATATTGCTGCTGTACCGCTTGAGCTGGCGCATCTGCGATTCGGTCAGCGCCGTGCCCATCCCTGCGACGACGTTCGTCACGCCGACCTGGTGCGACCCGATAACGTCCATGTAGCCTTCGACGAGCACGGCCAGATCCGCATCACGGATGGCCTTGCGGGCCATATCCAGCCCAAACAACACGCTGCTCTTGTCAAAGAGCGGGGTCTGCGGCGAGTTCATGTACTTGGGCGCGGGATGCGCAGGGTCTTCCCGCAGGATGCGCGCCCCGAAGCCAATCACCCGGCCCTGCACATCTCGGATCGGAATCATGAAGCGGCCGCGAAAGCGGTCGTAATAGCCGATGCCCTCTTCGCGCTGGATCAGCAGCCCGGCCTCTTCCACTTCTTCGGGCCGGTAGCCCTTGCCCAGCAGCCGGTCCTTGAGCGCATCCCAGCTATCGAGCGAGTAGCCCAACTGCCAGGCTTCCCAGGTCTCCTGCGTCAGGCCCCGCCGCTGGAGATAGTCGCGGGCAATGGCGGCCTCGGAATGGCGCATCAGCAGGTAATGATAGTAAGCCGCCGTGTCAGTCAGGATGGCACGCAGACGTTCCAGCCGGCTCGCATCGCCGTCCCCCGCTTCGCTCCGCTCTTTCAGTTCCACCCCGGCCTTCGCGGCCAGCAGCGCCAGCGCCTCTCCGAAGTCCAGGTTCTCCCGCTTCATGATAAACGTAAAAATGTCGCCGCCGGTGCTGCAGGCGCCGAAGCAATGCCAACCCTGGGTTTCGGGGAACACGACGAAGGAAGGGGTCTTCTCGTTGTGGAACGGACAAAGGCCCTTGTAGTTACGTCCCGCCTTCTGAAGCTGGACATAAGTCGCGATCACGTCGACGACGTCGAGGCGATCCTTGATTTCTTCGATAACGCTCATGACCGGCTGAAATCACCACGCTTGACCCTGCAGGACCCTTGCTCGCACCATGCCAGCCGCCTGTTTGCGTGCCGGCATGCCTGATAGGCACAGGAAGAATTATACCAGCACTGGAACTCATGTGTCAAAACACCCTTAAAATCGGCGGCTTGCGCCCGTAGGACGGGTTGGCAACCCGTCCACAAGGGTGTGGTTCAAATTCGGGGCAGGCAAGCACCCTTCGACTACGGCCAGCCCGTAGGACGGGTTGGCAACCCGTCCACAAGGGTGTGGTTCAAATTCGGGGCAGGCAAGCACCCTTCAACTACGGCCAGCCCGTAGGACGGGTTGGCAACCCGTCCTACAGAGGACGTTTGAGCACAGCGCCGCAACGTGCTATCATTCCGCCGATGTTACAAACGACTGCCACCCTCGTCTCGCGCCAGAGTTCCGGCCCCAGCCAGGAGCTCGTCCTGCATGCGCCTGAGCTGGTGCGCCAGCTCGCCCCGGGCCAGGCCGTGCTCGTCAAGGCCGGGCCCGGGCTGGACCCCTATCTCCGGCGCACATTCTACCCGGTCGCCCTGGACACGGAGACCTGGACGCTGCGGCTGCCGCCGTCTGCAGATTGGGGCGCGGCCTGGCTGCGCACCGCGCCGCTCGGCCTCGAAATCGATTGCCTGGGCCCGGTCGGCAACGGCTTCAGTGTGACGTCCGGCGTGCGCAACCTGCTGTGCATCGGCCAGGGCGATCCGGCGTGGTCGCTCGTGCCCCTGCTGGGCTGGGCCGCGGCCGCAGGGCTGGCCGTGACCTTCGCAACCGGCGCACTCACCGCGCGCGACAGCATCCCCGCAGCACGCCTGCCTGCGGCGGTCGAGTACCACCTCGTCACGCAGGACGGCCGGCAGGATCCGGCGGGCACGCTGCTCTCCACCCTGTCGGACCTGCTGCCCTGGGCGGATGCCGTCTGCGCGGCGGGCAGCGTGGATTTCTATGCGCGGCTGGCGGACACGGTCAGGGCTGCGCGCTACGGGCTGACGCGCGGCTTCGCACAGGTCCTCTATCCCGCGACGTTCCTCTGTGGGACGGGCGCGTGCCAGTCGTGCGTGGCGGATGTGGCCGGCGGCCGGCGGCGGGTTTGCCTGCGCGGGCCGGTGTTCGACCTGGCGGATGTGGTGGCAACATGAGCGTCGAGCTCGCGCCGCACAACAAGCTCGGCCTGAGCCTGGCCTCTCCGCTGATGGCGGGCAGCGGCGCGCTCGGCTTTGGAGAGGCGTGGCCGCCGGGCATCGGGCCCGAGATGTTCGGCGCGCTCGTTACTCCGCCCATCACCCTGCAGCCGCGCCGCGGCAACCCGCCGCCGCGGCTGGCCGAGATTCCCGGCGGCTTCATCCTCGCGACCGGCGACCACAACCCGGGCCTGCGCCGCCTGCTGCGCGACGACGTGGCCGGTTGGGCCCGCCTGGGCATCCCGGCGATCGTGGCGCTGGCCGCCTCCGCGCCGGAGGACTGGGATCGGCTGGCGGCCACGCTGGAGGACCGGCCCGCGGTCGCGGGGCTGGAGCTGCACCTGCCCGCCCAGGTGACGGCGCGCGATGCGGGGATGTGGACGGCCAACGTGCGCCGGAGCTGCCAGCTTCCGCTGCTCGTCAAGCTGCCCGCAGCCCAGGCCGAACTGCTGGTCGAGGCATGCCTGCACGCGGGGGCCGATGCGCTCGTAGTCGCAACTGCGCCGGTGGGGGCTGCGCCAGCACTGGCAGGCGGACCGGCTGGGGAAGTGGAAGGCCCCGTCGGCGGCCCGGCCGCGCTGCCCTTCACGCTGCGCGCGCTGGCCGCGGTGCTGGCACAGGCGTCGGACGTGCCCGTCGTCGCCGCGGGCGGCATCACCCGGCCTGCCGATGCGGTCAAATGCCTGCAGATGGGTGCAGTCGCGGTCCAGGTGCGGAGCGTGTTGTGGACGAACCCGGCTGCGGTTGCAGAGATTCAGGCAGTGGTGGCGGTAACGATTGAAGATTGAAAATTGAAGATTGCAGATTTCTTGTATGGAACGATGAGCCCTGCTTTCGGTCTGCAACCCTCAAACCTGCAACCTGTAATCCGTAATCTTCAATCTTCAATCCGCAATCCGTCACGCCGTCTGCAACACCAGCCCGGCGGCGAAGGCCAGCGCATACCAGACGGCGAGTTGGGCCGTGCCGCCGAGCGTCTTGTTCAGCGCCGGGCCGGTCACGGTGAACACTGCGCGCAGTTGCCGCCATGCCAGCGGCAGGGTCAGCAGCGGCAGCAGCACCCACGGCTCCAGCGCGAAGCCAAGCCAGAGGATCAGGGGGATGGCGTAAGCCAGCGCGAGCAGTGCGATATACTCCAGCCGCGCGCCCCGGCGCCCCAGCAGCACAGCCAGTGTGCGCTTGCCAACCCGCGCATCGGTGTCCACATCGCGGATGTTGTTGACCACGAGGATGTTCGTGACCAGCGCGCCCATGGGCAGCGCGGCCAGCCAGACCAACGGCGTGACCTGTCCGGCCTGCACATAGAAGGTCCCCACCACGGCAATCAGACCGAAGAAGATGAACACCGCCAGGTCGCCCAGCCCGTAGTAGCCGAAGGGCAGCGGCCCCGCAGTGTACGCAATCGCAGCCAGGATCGAGAGCAGCCCCACGGCCAGGATGGGCCAGCCGCCGAGGATGATGAGGTAGACCCCGCACAGCGCGGCCAACCCGAACACAGCGAGCATTCCGGCCTTGACCTCGCGCGGGGAGAGCAGCCCCGCGCTCGTCACGCGCAGCGGCCCCACGCGCTCCCGGATGTCGGCCCCGCGCTGGAAGTCGCCCAGGTCATTGGCGAAGTTCGAGCCGATC
>DAOUGK010000261.1:0-7997 GCA_034429055.1 Anaerolineae bacterium
GTGAGATGCGTTGTGACATCTACCGGGTTCGTAGCCAGCACCAGGACTGCATCCCCGGCGTGCGCCAACACCTGGGGCACCACTTCCCGGAAGACCGCAGCGTTGCGCTGAAGCAGTTGCAGCCGCGTCTCGCCCGGCTGGCGGCCCACGCCGGCCGCGATGACTACCGCGCGGCAACCCCTGAGGTCCGCATAGTCGCCCGCGTGCACGTCCAGCGGGTCATGCACGAAGGGCACCGCATGGGAGATGTCCTCGGCCTGGGCCTGCGCGCGCTCCCGGCTAACATCCACCATCACAATCTCGCGGCCAACGCCGGTCATCACCATCGCATAGGCGGCCGTGCCGCCGACCTGTCCGCTGCCGACAATGCCCACCTTCATGGCTCATTTCCTCCTGCGAAAGTTGTCACAGGTATTCTACCACTGCCGTGCGAAGAAGGCTGCATCCTTCCGTCCCGTCCGCATCTGAGGATGCGGACTCCGCTCTTGAGCATGAGCGTTGAGCACAGGCATCCTGAGCGGAGGGCGTCGCCGACGCCCGGAGTCGAAGGATATCGACGTGCGGCGTTCTTCGACTGCGCTACGCTCCGCTCAGAATGCCCGCGCGGGTCGGTGCACTCGCCATTCCCGTGCTTCTCACGAGGGCATCCGCGACGCGTGCGCCGCCGAGCGCCGTCGCGAGGACCGACTGGCCGGGGAAGATGCTGTCGCCCACCAGCCAGAGGCCGCGGTCCTGGCGCGGCCCCCACGCGCGCAGCAGCGAGGTCTGCGGGAAGCCGCCCACCCACCCGCGGCTCCGGCTCGTGAATCGCTGAAACGTCACCGGCGTGCCGGGCAGGACCAGGCGTGCGGCGCTGCGCAGGCCGGGCAGCGCAACCTCTGCGGCCGTCAGCACGCGGTCGCTGTACTCCGCCTTGCGCGCCTCGTAGGCCGGCCGGTCCGTCTCGAACAGGCGCCACCACGGCCGCAGGTCAGTGTGCGTGCTGAGCGTCAGCGCGCGATGGCCCTCCGGCGCGCGGCTGTGTGGACTGGCGCCCGCATCCTCCGGCAGGCTGAGCGACAGGAAGACGCTGTTGCCCTCCCCGAGCGGCTCGCGCAGGAGCACTTGGTGATGCAGCGGCGTATCCGCGGGGAGGCCGGATGCATCCAGCCCGACGTACAGCATGAATGCGCCCCACCCGTCCGCGGGCAGCCTGGCACCCGACATGCGCGGCGGGGCAGCTTCACCGAGCAGCACGGCGGCATCCCACGGCGGCAGGTTGAAGATGACCTGGTCGGCGGAGAACTCTGCGCCCTTACTGGTGCGGATCACGTAGCTGCCGTCCGGTTGGGAGCGGACTCCTGTGACGCGCTGGCGTAAGCGCACCTCGCCCCCGGCGCGGCGCACCGCCTCCACAAGAGCCGCGGCAAGCTGCCCGATGCCCCCGTGCACATGCGCGACCCCGCGGCGCGGCATGTCCAGCGCAGCCGCGCCGTACAGCGCGTTGGCATGGGCGGCTGTCGCCTGTGCCGCGATGAGCAGTTGCCCGTCCACATACTGGCGCAGGTGAGGGGGCATATCGCGCAGGTGAGCCGCAACGGGACGCAGGGCATCTGCGGCCAGCGCGGGCGCGCGCCAGGGTTGGCCGCGCAGGGTATCCACACCGGCCCGGAGCAGCGCGGCGGCATCGCTCGGACTTTGCGGCGGCCACGGGACTCTGCGGAGCGCCAGCTCCCACAGGCGGTCGGCGGTGGCCTCCTGCCATCGCCAGAAGGGCTCGGCCGCGCGACCGAAGGCTGCCAGCCGGGCCTCGGCCCAGCGCCGCGGGTCGGTCCAGCGGGTGACGGTCGCGCCATCGGGCAGGTGGACCTGCATCGCAACCTCGGTGGGCGCGACGGGCCAGGTGATGCCCAGCGCCGCGCCCAGCCGGGTCATGCCTCCGCCCGGTTCGAACCCTGCGGCCAGCGTTGCGCCCGCGTCGAAGCGGTAGCCCTGGTGATAGAACGTCCCGGCGCAGCCGCCCGCGTAGACGTGCGCCTCGAGCACAATCACGTCGAGCCCGCGCTGCGCGAGCCGGGCCGCTGCGGTGAGCCCACCGATGCCCGCGCCGATTACTACCACCCGCTCACTCACTCCCCACCCCTTCAATCTTCAATCTGTAATTTTCAATCCTTCTCCAGGAGCCGCCGTGTCCGGCTGCCGCGAAATCGGAAGAGGATGGGCATCCCGAGCCACATCAGCCAGCCGACCGGGCCCCAGAAGGCGTGTCGCTTGATAGTCGCCTCGACGTGGTCATAGACCTCCGTCAGTTCGGGCGTCACCTTGCGGAAGTTGTGCCGGTGGACCCACGACGCGAACGGCCCGCGCACCTGGCGGTCGGTGAAGCCGTTCTTCCCCGCGTTCTCGATGCGTGCGACCCAGCGGACAGGCAGCGGCCCGGCCCACAGGGTGAAGTCCATCTCGTCGCCGCTCTTGAGCTGTTCCGGCGCGGCGTGGACGCGCACGATCATCGGCGGCGGGGTGATGGCCGGCATGCTGGCTGACCGGCTGTGAAACTGCGCGACCTGGTCCAGCGAGGCCTTGACGCGGAAGCGGTGTTCGAATTTCATGGGCTTGGGCTCGATTCTGATGAGTAAAGAGTAACGAGTAACTCAGCGCAGCAGGTCCCGCAGCGCGGCTTCGGCGGTGGGAAAGCGGAAGGTGAAGCCGAGATCGAGCAGTCGTTGCGGCGCGGCGCGCTGGCCCTCCAGGACGACGCTGGCGACCTCACCGAGGAGCGCGCGGAGGGCAAAGCCGGGCACGGGCAGCCAGTACGGCCGGCCCATGACGCGGGCCAGCGTCTGCGCAAACTCGGCATAGGTCGTTGGGTGCGGGGCTACCAGGTTGAACGGGCCGGATGCCGCGTCGTGCTCGATGAGGAAGCGGATCGCGGCGGTCTCGTCCACAGGATGAATCCAGGCAAAGCCCTGCCGTCCGCTGCCCATCGGGCCGCCGGCGAACAGCCTCGTCGGCAAGATCAGCCGCTGTAGTGCGCCTTCCTCGGGGCTGAGCACGACTGCGGAGCGGATGCTGACGTGGCGGACGCCCTGCGCGGCGACGGCCGCAGTGCTGTTTTCCCAATCCACGGTCAGGCGGGCCAGGAAGTCAGCGCCGGGCGGATCGGCCTCGGTGAGCAATTTGTCCTCGCGCGAGCCGTAGTGCCCGATGCCCGACGACTGGATGACCACGCGCGGCTTGGCCCGCGCGGCAGACACCGCCTCGACCACTGCGCGGCCGGCATCCAACCGGCTCTGGCGGATGAGCGCCTTGCGCTCCGGTGTCCACCGGCTTGGCAGGAAGCCGTTGCCGGCCAGGTTCTCGCCGGCCAGGTTGACGATTGCGCCTGCGCCGTCGGCCAGCGGTCCCCAGCCCGCCGCGCTGCGGCTGTCCCATCGCTCTGCGCGCACGCCCGCCGGCAGACCGCGTGCCTGCGCCGGGTTGCGGCTTAACAGGATGACTTCATGCCCTGCACCGGCCAGGTCCGCGGCCAGATTCCGCCCGATAAAGCCTGTCCCACCTGTAATAATCACGCGCATCTGTTCACCTCAGTAATATAAATGGAGTCGAGGCCTTAGCCGGTTAGGGTGGTTGCGCATGTACACTCTGAGACCGGCTAAAGCCTCGACTCCACGCTTTGACATTGACATTCCAGCCGATTCAGAAGGGCCTACCGCACAGAGGCCTGGGTCAGTTGGCCCGACATCTCACCGCTCAACCCGCCGAACGACTCTACCTGCAGGTCAGCATACTCGCCGCGATGGGCGCGCAGCCAGGCCGCCGGCAGCCGGCGCAGCTTGCCTAGCGTGCTGAGGTGGGCGCGGTGGCTGAAGACATCGTAATCGTGCTGTTCGATATCGTCCAGCAGCGCCCGGTACAGCTCCGCAGCAGCCGCCACGGCGTAACGGCCTGCGGGATGGAGCTTCGCGACGCCCGGCAGTGCTTCGGCATAGAGCTGCCGGTTGCGCGTAATCTGGAACTGCATGAACCGCTGCCAGCGGTCGTCGTTCCGGCCTGTGGCGATGTCTTCGTCGCTGAGCCCGAACGCGGCCAGCTCATCCTGAGGCAGGTAGATGCGGCCCGCGGCATAGTCCTCCGGGACATCGCGCAGGATGTTGGTGAGCTGCATCGCGACGCCGAGCTTGACCGCGTAGGGGATCGCGTCCCGCCCCGAATAGCCAACGATGTGCATGGACATCAGGCCCACGGTGGATGCCACGCCGTAGCAGTAGACCGTCAGCTCTTCGAAATTCGCATATCGCTTCTTCTGCAGGTCAGCCGCCACGCCCTGTACGAGCTGCTCGGCATACCGTGCGGGGATGCGATAGCGCGTGCGCGTGTCGGCCCAGGCCACCGCCACCGGGTTGTCGCACGGCGGCGGGAACGCCATCGTGCAACTGCGCCACGCCGCCAGTCCGGCCTCCAGGTCGCCCGCTGACCGGTCGATCAGGTCGTCGGTGACACGGCAGAAGGCATAGAGCGCGCGTATGGCACTGCGCTTCTCTTCGGGCAGCAGCCGGGAGGCCAGGTAGAAGGTGCGGCCATTGGCACTTGCAAGACCATCGCAATATGCATACGCCTGCTCCAGCAGTCCTGTGTCTTGTGACGCCGATGGATATGGAGCCTCATTTTCCGGCCCCGGCAGCGCCAGCGCGACCAGATGTTGTTCCCATGTTGTCCCTGCTGCGTTCATCCGGTTAGCTCCCTTGTGCGGGTCGCAATTGCGGCCCCGGTTCTTCTGTTGGCTTAGTATAAATCAGTATAGCACGCCATCTCAGGTTTGTCAATAGATTGTATAATGTATATTGAAAGATTTAAGGTTTGCACACAGGATTCTACATCGTAGGCGAGCATCGGCGCCCACTTATTATACGAGGAAAGCCTGAATCGGGTGCGGGTTCGTGACCGTGACTGCCGGGGTGGATGGCCGATTGCCCCGAGAGCGGAAATCTGTGCTTTAATTATAGCATGAATCACAGTCTGAACACAGATGCCTGGGACAGCCTGGAGGCGCGTATCGTTGCCTGCCGCTTATGCCCGCGCCTGGTGGCGTGGCGCGAGGAGACCGCGCGGGTCAAGCGCCGCGCGTATCGCGATGAGGAGTACTGGGGCCGGCCCGTGCCGGGGTTCGGAGATCGCGCTGCGCGCGTGCTCATCGTGGGGCTGGCCCCCGCGGCGCACGGCGGCAACCGGACCGGCCGTGTCTTCACGGGCGACAGCTCGGGCGACTTCCTGTACGCTGCGCTGTACCGGGCGGGCTTCGCCAACCAGCCGATATCACGGCGCCGGGACGACGGGCTGGCGTTGACCGATGTCTACATCGCGGCCGCGGCCCGCTGCGCGCCGCCGGACAACAAGCCGACGCCGGAGGAACTGAACACCTGCCGGCCGTACCTGGTCGAGGAGATCGCGCTGCTCGACCGTCTGGAGGTCATCGTGGCGCTCGGCCGCATCGGGTACGACGCGGTGTTGCGCGTGTATGAAGGGCAGCCGGGGTTTGCGGGCCGGGCCGCGTTGCTGCCGCGCTTCGCCCATGCCGCAGTCGTGCCGTTCGGGGTCGGGCCTGATGCGGGACGGCTGCCGACTGTCGTCACTTCGTATCACCCCTCCCGCCAGAACACGCAGACGGGCCGGTTGACACCGGAGATGTTCGACCGCGTGTGGACAACGGTGCGCGAGCTGGTTGCACGGTAGGGGCAGGCCTTGCACCTGCCGTATGACGCTGAACAGTTACTCCGGCGCGATGATTAGACGTATCGCCCGCAGGCAAGGTATAATGGTCGTTGCGTTTCAGCGTATGCGCTGACGCAACTGACGCCAGGGGAGGAAAACGTGCGCCGACTCGCTGAAATCCAGGACGCGCTGCACGCCGAGGGGCTGGACGGCTGGCTGCTCTACGATTTCAAGGACCTGAATCCCATCGCGCGGCGCGTGGCTGGGATGCCGGCGGACCGCTTCCTGAGCCGCCGGTGGGCCTGTTATATTCCCGCGCAGGGCGAGCCGCGCTGGCTGGCCCACGCGATCGAGGCGGGCGGGCTGCGCGATCTCGCGCCCGGCATCGCGTCGTATGTCTCCTGGCAGTCCTGGCCGGAGGCGCTGCGCACGCTCATCGGCGGCGCGCAGCGCATCGCGATGGAAGTTTCGCCGGGCTGTGCGATCCCATACATCAGCCGCGTGGACGCGGGCACGGTCGAGTTGGTGCGCAGCCTGGGCGTCGAGGTCGTGACCTCGGCAGACCTGGTGCAGGTGGCTGAGGCCGTCTGGACCGCGGAGCAGCTTGCCAGCCATCGCCGCGCGGCGGCCGCGCTGATCGAGGTCAAGGACGCCACCTTCGGCCACGTGCGCGAGCGGCTGGCCGCGGGCCTGCCCGTGACCGAGTGCGGGGTGCAGGACTTCATGATGGCGCAGTTTGCCGCGCGCGGCATGGAGGCCGACCACCCGCCTATCGTCGGCGTCAACGAGCATGCGGCCGATCCGCACTACAGCCCGCGCCGCGCCGCGGACACGCCGCTGCACCGGGGCGACTTCCTGCTCATCGACCTGTGGACGAAGGAGCCGGGGCCGGACAACATTTACGGCGACATCACCTGGGTCGCGTATGCCGGGGCGGTCGTGCCCTCACGCATGGTGGCGGTCTTCGAGACCGTCCGGAAGGCGCGTGACACCGCAGTCGCCTTCGCCCGCGAGCGCATCCGCGCGGGGCAGTCTGTCTATGGGTACGAGGTGGACGATGCCGCGCGGCGCGTCATCACCGAGGCCGGGTTCGGCCCGTACTTCATCCACCGCACCGGCCACTCGATCGGAACCACGGGCCACGGCAACGGCGTCAACATTGACAACCTGGAGACGCAGGACCGCCGCCGGCTGCTGGCAGGCGTCGGTTTCTCCATCGAGCCGGGGATCTACCTGCCGGAGGAGCACTTCGGCGTGCGCCTGGAAATCGACTGCTATGTGGCAGGGGAGGATGTCGAGGTGACGACCCTGCCGCTGCAAAACGAGATCGTGCTCATCTGAGCGGGACCACGGAATACGCGGACCACGCGGAAGATGGGTCTTGCTTGTGAAGAGGTGAAGGTCGTATATGGGACGTAGGATGGGATTGGTATTGGCAGTGCTGCTGGCGGTTGCTGCAGGCGTGTCGTGCGTCCGGCTGCAGAGCGAGGAGCCCGCGGCCGTCTGGACGCCCGCGCCGATTACCAGCGAGGGCGGCGCAGTGACCGCAGAGCCGACTGCGACGAAGACTGCACTGCCGACCGCGACCTCGCGGCCGGCGTTCACCCCGCGGCCAACCGCTACCCGCGCCGAGGTCGTCGCAACCGCGACGCAGGACCCCAAGCTGGTCGTGATTACCGAAGCCGATGTCATGCGCGCCGTAGAGTCGAGTGTGGCCGGCGAAAGCGGTGCAGTCGCAAAGAACCTGCGCGTCCGTTTCACCGATGGCCGCATGCGCATCGAGGCGGCCGCGCTCAGCTATGGGCCGGTCAACGTCGAAAACCTTGTCCTGGTCGGTCGACTGGTCGCGAAGGCAGGCAGGCTGCAACTGGAGACCGAATCCATCAGTCCACGCGGGCTGCTGGCCGCGGTGATTCCGACTGTCGCCAACCAGGCCCTCGAGCAGTATACCGCCAAGTGGTATGTGGAGGACGTCAAGACGCTCGAAGGCCGCATCGAAGTGCGGATCCGCTAAGCATCATGAGCGAACATATTCAGTCCCTGCTGGATAAACTGCGCGCCGAGAGTGCGGCCGTATACGTGCGTCTGGCCGCGCTGACGCCGGACCAGTGGGCCGCGCCGCTCAGCGAGGCGGCAGGCGCGTGGCGGGCGCGTGACCTGCTCGCGCATCTGGTCAGCGCAGAAATGGGTCATCAACGCCTGATATCAGAAGTCGCGCAGGGCGGGCCCGGCAGCCCTGCCGGCTTCGACGTGGACCGCTACAATGCCGAGCAGGTTGCCGCGCTGCAAGCGCGCGCGCCGGCGGAGCT
>DAOUGK010000262.1:0-3523 GCA_034429055.1 Anaerolineae bacterium
GGAGGCGGAACGCACGCAGCGCGAGGCGAAGAAGCTGGTGGCCCAGGCCGGGCACGCCGGAGATGTTGCGGAACGTCTCGCATTGTTGCGCGCCGCGTACGAGCTCTGGACCGCCGCGCCGGGTCTGGTCAACCGGCTGGTCGATACCCTCCTCGTGGCCGCGAATGACGCGCTCGCGGCGGGCGATGAATCGCTGGCCGCGGGCTACTGCGAGCAGATTTCCGTGATCCCGAACGCGCCGGACGCCCTGCAGGCCCAGGCCGCGCGCATGGCTGCGGGCATCGCTGCGCGGCGCGACCTGCAGGCCGCGCTGGCCGAGGCGATGCGGCTTCTTGCCGAGCTGGAGCGCAGCCCTGCCCCGACGGCTGCCGGCTATGGGCGGGTGGTGGCGCTGCTGGCACGCGCAGACGGCCGCGCCGGTGACGCATTCGATGAAACGCCCGCCCTTGCCGCGCAGGTGGCCGAGATGCTGCGCCAGGCGCGTGACCGGCATGACCGGCTGGCTGCCGTGGAGCCGCAGATAGCCCGCGCCGAGGCGCTGCGCGAGGCGGGCGACTGGGCCGGCGCCGCGCGCGAGCTGGGCCAGGCGGTCGAGCAGCTCGGCGACCTGCCTGCCCGTGAGCTCGTGAAGCGGGCCCGGCGTTACAGCGCCGTCGCCGGGCAGGTCGAGGCCCGCGTTGCGCATGCGGAGGCATCTCTCGCCCGGGCGGAGGCCGCGTATGCGGTGGCCCGCGATGGTGACCTGGGCCGGGTTGCCTGGAGTGAGCTGCAGGCCGCGCTGGACGGGGCGCAGGCGGAACTGGGCGACCCGCCGGCCCATCCGCCGTCCCCCGCGTGGGAGGAGCTGCACGCACGCGTCGAGGACTTTGCCGAGCGGGTCGCGCTGCTGCGCCAGGTGGCCGGGCGGGTGCGCGCGGGCCAGGCCGTCGACGCCCTCCCGCTGCTCCAGGGCGAATCGACCGACCCGGTGCTGGCCGCCGTCCGCACTGTGCTGCGGCGAGCCTCCGTGGGGGCGGCCCACCAGCGCGCGGCGGCCTGTCTTACGGCCGCCGAGGCCCACTTCGCCGCGGGCGAGCTGCCGGCCGCAGCCGCTTCGCTGTCGGAGGCGACCGCTTACAGCGCAGCCGCGCCCGAACTGAGCCGTCGCGTGCGCTGGCTGGAAACGCGGCTCTCCCTGGTGGCCCGTGCGCAGGAGCTCACGGCCGAAGGACGCCGCCATCGTGCGGAAGACCGGCCCGACGAGGCGCGGCGGGCGTGCCGCCTGGCGTTGGAATTGCTGGCCGCAGCGGAGGGCAATCTCCCCGCGGACGCGCGCCAGGCGCTGAACGCGCTGCTGCTGCTCGAAGAGGAGCTGTGGGAGGAGGAGGCGCGCGCGGAAGGGGAGGCGCTCTATCATGCGCTGCTGGCCGGGGCGGATTCCGCGCTGCTCAAGGTTTGCCTGCCCGGTCCGCTTCGCATCTGGTGGCGGCTGACCTGTCGCAGCGCGGACGTCGCCTACATCGAGGCGCAGATGGCCCTCGGGCGTGACCTCCCGGCCTTTGTCCGCGCGGAGCGCGCGGTGACGACGCATCCCATGGACGCGCACGTGCGCGAGCTGTACGCCCGTGCGCGGCCGCAGATGGCGGAGCGCGCGGCCGCGGTCCTGCGGCGGCGGCTGGAGCGCGCGACCCGGTTGCGCGGGGAAGGTGCGTATGCCGCGGGGCTGGCCGAGCTGGCCCGCAGCGAGCGGGAGCTGCCCGCCTCGTTTGCCGGGGCTGCCGGCGACATCGGTCGCGACCCCGGGCTCGCGCCGCTGCTCGAGGCCGCAGCCGACCTGCGGCTGGAGTTGGCCGGCCTGCACGCGCTCGCAGAACGGCTGCAGCCGCTGGCCGAGCAGGCCCGCGCGGCCGGGCTGGCCGGTCAGCACGAGGCGGCCCAGGCCGCGCTGGCGCAGGCCGACCTGGTTGACCCGACCCGCCGCGCCGCGGTGCTGTGGACGGAACTGGCCGCTTTGGCAGGTGTCGTGACGGCGCAGGTCCGGGCGGCCACGCGCTCCCGCCTGGCCGCGATCGTCACGGAGACCGATATCCGCCTGGATCTGAGTCCGGCGCCGGACGAACTGCGCGAGCTGATCGTGCAGTTGGCGCGCGCGGGGCTGTCCGCGCCGGTGCTCGACGGGCCGGAGGATGAGCCCCTGCGCAAGCAACTGGCACAGGTCAAGGCGCGGGCTGCGGCCGCCTGGGCCCGGCTGGGTCAAGGGCAGGACCTCTTCCCGCCTGCGCATGACGCGGGGCACCGCGCTGTCCCGCTGCAGCTGGTCGCACCCGTTGCCCCGCGCAACGGTCATCCGGCTGAGGCATCCGATGGTCCGTCGAACGGCCAGGCACAGCCGGGCGCGGATCGACCGAACGGCCGTCCCATCCACGGTCCGCCGTCGAACGGTCACAGCCGGCCGCCCGTCGTGCCTGCGCCGCCTGTCGAGCCGCTCTCTGCCCGTAAGAACGGCGAGGGGTCTCCGGCGAAGGCGACCACGGAACCTGTCGCGGACGCGGCGTTGCCCAGGCGCACGAATGGCAAACCGCTCGCCGCGCCGGTCGAGGAGCCAGGTCCGGCAGCCGAGCCGGACCTGCCGCCCCTGCCGTTCGACTTCGATGACTGGGGCAGCAACGTGACGCCGGTTGCGCCCGAAGACGGAGCGTCCGGCTGATGGAGCATAGCGTGAGACAGGCTCGATTCGTCATCCTATGCCTTGCACTGCTCCTGGCGCTCTTGTCGGCTCCGCCCGTACAGGCGCGGCAGTTCACGCCGGAGCGGGAGACCTTCGGCAATGCGGCCATCGAGGTGGATGTCAGCGCATTCAACCAGTTCACCATCGGTTCGGCCGGGGGCGATCCGAACACGCCGGACGATGACCGGAAGCGGCTGATGTTTGGTCACGGCGGCGGCGGGTTCACCTCCTTCTCGTCGGTGCGCGTCATTCGTGACGGCGCGCAAGTCGATGTGCCGCTGCTGCGCCGGACGGGTGCGCGGCCTGACGTTGGTTCCGACCGCGCCACCCTGCGCTGGACGGTGGAGGATATCCCCATCACCCAGGAGCTCATGCCCGCGCTCAACCCTTACACGGACCGCGAAGACACGGTCAGGATCGCGGTCACCGCAGTGAACGAGGGGAGCACTGCTGCGCAGGTCGGCATTCGCTTCATGCTGGATACGATGATCGGCGGCAACGATCGCGCGCCGTTCTTCGTGCCCGGCACGGGCAACTTCGACGTGGAACGGGAGTATGGCCGCGAGGAGATGCCGGCTTACTGGAAGGCCTTCGAAGCGCGCGATTACAGCCCGGCCAGCCTCAAGGGGCAGGGCATCCTGACGGGCTTCGGTGCGACGACCCCCGACCGCTTTGTCATCGCGCGCTGGACGCAGATCAAGGACAGCGTGTGGGATTACGCCGTCACGGACGGCATGGCCGTCGGAGACAGCGCGGTCGCCATCTACTGGTTCCCGGTCGAGCTGGCGCCCGGTGCGTCGACCACCTGGGTGACCT
>DAOUGK010000263.1:0-1874 GCA_034429055.1 Anaerolineae bacterium
GCCTCAGCGGAGAAGCGGTCGCGCACCTTGGCGCGCGCGGCAAAGGGCGGATAGAGCATCGTCCCGACAAACAACACCAGGAGGACAGCCGCGGCTACACGGCGCCAGCCCGGCCGCCACGCGAACGCACGCGGCAGCCATGTCGCCAGGCCGAAAGCAGTCGCCACGCCGAAGATGACCCAGGCCTGCAGGTAGAACTTGAACACCGTGTTCATCCGGCCGATGTCGTCCTTCTGCCGGATCAGCTCGACGCCCATTGTGATAGCGAGCGCCAACGCCAGCAGCAACAAGGCAAACCGCCGCGCAGGCGGAATGTCACGGCCGAGGCCCAGGATTGCAGCCAAGGCAAAGAGCGGCAGCGCCAGCAGCCAGACCTGGATTTTGAGGAACAGCCCAAAGGCCAGCACCAGTACGAGCGCACCTGCGACAAAGGGCAGCGCGGTGTCCAGCCAGGGAGGCAGCGTTCGCTCGTTGCGCTGGGTGATCAGCTCCGCGGCCAACTGGACGACGGCCAGCACGAGGAAGAAGCCCCACATCACGAAGTAGTCAGGCAACTGCGTCCGTGCCTCGTTCCACAATTGCAGCCCCGCATACGCAGTTGCATAGTGGCCGGTGTACGGATAGAAGGCCACCGACGCGATGACAATCAGGAGCGCGACGCGCCAGACCACGCTGACCGCAGCCCGGAACAGGAAGCCGAACCAGCCGAGCAGGTCTGGCGGGCGCGCCATCCCTTGTCGTCTGACCCCCTCCATCACGACGATGGCCGCCAGCGCAGCCAGGGTGTAGGTCGGGAAGTCCCAGGTGTTCGTTGCGCGCAGCGCGCCAACGACGAAGCCTACCAGCACCAGCGGCAGCAGTTCGATCAACGGGATATACCACGGCGACGGCTCAGCGGTGCGCGCGTCGCCGTCTGTTCGCGACTCAACCAGTCTCACGAGTGCGACGATGCCCGCCAGCGCGAGCAACGTCAGCGGCAGCGCCAGCATGTGCGCGTGCAGGTCGGCGTAGGTGAAGGTAAAGAACGGGAACTCGTTGATAGTATCCGGGATGACGCGTGAAGCATTCCAGAACCACCAGTCGTTCGGGAAGTCGAGTTTCGCCCGCCCGGCCACCACCGCGGCCAGCCCGCTCAGTGCGGCCAGCACGCGCGACAGCGCGCCCTCCGCGGACGCGCCCGCGCTCGCGCGCAGGATGAACTGCTCGTAGAGCAGCTTGACGTTGCCGAGATTGCCGATGATCACCACGAAGAAGACGCCTGCCAGCCCGGCCAGGACCGGCCCGATGCGCATCCCCTGGTACGCCGGCTCTTCGCCCGGCAGCATCGTGGCCCGGTCGCCGTCGGCCAGGTTGAAGGCTACGGCGAACGCGCCCAGACCGGTCAGGCCGAACAGGGTCGGCACGGCCAGGTTGTACGCGACCCACGGCACGATGCCGGTCAGCTTCGTCAGGACGGCCACCATCACCCAGCCGAAATAGTAGTAGTTGATGTAGCCGCCCGCGTGCCACGGGTCATACGGCGGGAAATGGGTCGAGCGGATGATCGCGTTGAGATACGCAAACTCCATCGGCTTCTCGCCGCCGCGCGCCGGATGCCACAGGTCGGGATTGCCGATGCGGATGAGCAGGAAAAGGCCGAACAGCACGAGGAAGACAGCTTCCTCCGTGAGCAGCAGCGCGCCCCGCTCGCGGACGAACCGGCGCAGCGCGGCGCGCTGCCGCCACGCGACGACGCCCGACAGCCCGACCAGGAGACCCAGCGCCAGCGCGATCCACCACCGCGCGAAGGGCGCCACCTTCAGGCTCGGCCCGACCCAGCTCACCCACGCCAGCAGGAGCAAGCCCAACGTCTTGCTGACCCCATAGCCCCGGTC
>DAOUGK010000264.1:0-14955 GCA_034429055.1 Anaerolineae bacterium
CGATGCGCGTGCTCTGCATCCACGCATACAGGACCGGCGCGCGATTGCCGCGCTGGGTGAAGATGGCGGGCAGGGCGCTGCGCTCCGGCTCCACGATCACGATGATGTGCCCCAGTCCGCCGGGCAGCGCCGCGCTGAGGTCGATGCTCGTCTCGGCCAACTGGTCGGCGCGCGCCTCGACATTGATGGTCTTAGAGAGCACCTGCCGGCCCGGCGGCGTAGGCAGTTGCTCCTGCTGCCAGACGTTCTGCTGGAAAACCAGGTAGCGCTGCCAGTCGTCGGGCGTGACCGCGTACGCGCGCACCGTCAGCCGGGTGAAGTTGATGCTGTAAACGGTGTAGACCGGCTTCGCCATCGGGTCGAGCACGATCAGGTTGCCGCCGGGCGCGCTCAACATCGGCTGGCTGGAGCCGACGACGAAGGTCAGTTCCTCCTCGCGTTCGAGCGACTGGCCGAAGATGTCCTTCAGCCCCGTGCCGACGCGCACGACGTACGTCGTGCGGCCCTGGCTGCGGCCCTGGATCATCAGCGTGTCGCCCCAGACGTTGACCGTCGCGCCGGGCAGATCAGGGATGATGACCAGTTGCTCGGCAGTCACCGTCGCCGCATCGAGCGGGTTGCTGAAGCGGATGTGCCAGGGTGTGAAGGGCGCGCACTCGCCGCCCCAGCCGCACTGGTGCATCAGGATGCGCAGCGGGCCGTACGTGCGGAACGAGAAGGTGTAAGGCTCGGTCGTGGTCAGCGGGCCTTCGAGCGAAGGCGTGCCGGGACCGACCGTAATGGTGATCTGCTTGTCGCCCGGGAACGGCTCGACGGGCCGGAAGACCAGCCAGCGCCCCTCGAGGCTGCGCTTGGCGGACTGGCTGACCGTTTCGTCCGCGCTGATTTCATCTTCCGTGGCGAGCCGCAGCGGGAAGACCGTGTTTCCGGCGGTGGCCTTAATCGTTTCGAGCACGGCCTCGGGGCTGATGCGCTGGTCGAACGCCACAAAGATGAGCGGATCGCGCTGCGTCGGCCCTTCCTGCGGCCACGCGGTCTGCACCTGGGGCGGGGGTGTTGTGAAGGTGAAGGCGACGGCCTCGGCCAGCTTCCCGCCGGTCGCAGAGGTCGTGCCCGCCGGAATCTCGACCGTGTAAGTGGTCGCCATCGGGAAACGCCCCGCGGCCATGCTCCCGGCTTCTCCGAGCGGCTCGAAGACGAGCGTCTTGGTGCCCACCCAGCGCCACTGGCCCTCGGGCTGCGGCGACAGGGTGACGGGCACCGGCAGCTTCGACAGGTCGGCCAGGCCGGTCAGCGCGACCATCGGCTGGTTGAAGGTGACGCTCAAGTTCGCGGCCAGCGGCACGTCGCCCTCAGGCGCATACCGCACGACCTCCAGAGGCCCGGCCTCCACGATCGGCGTCTCGACCGCCACTGGCGCGGGGAAAGGTTCCTTCACCACCACGCCGGGCCGCGGCGCGGGCAGCGATTGCGCCGGGAAGCGAAAATCCTGCACATCGCCGGTCGCGCCTTCGAGCGGCGGCAGGCGGTTCAGGATGCGCTGCGCGTCCGCCTCGCTGAGCGGCTCGCCGGTTGCAAGCGGGTTGCGCTCCGCGACGGGCGGCTGGTCCGCTCCGGCTGACAGATCATAGGCAAGGCCCGATGCAGGTTGCGGTGTCGCAGGCACTTCGATGACCACCTGGCTCGTCGGCGCATCGGCCGGCGGCCGCGGGGGCGGCGCCGCGCCGCCCACACACGCGCTGAGCGCGACGAGCGCCATCAGCGCAACGATCAGGAGAAGCGGGTAGGTACGCGTAGACCTGGGCATAGGATCCTCCTTTGGAGACAGCCAAACTTATTATACCAGAATGGCCCGTATTATGGACGCTGTGCTCACGCAGGAAGTTTCATAACGAGAGGCCCCTGGCGTTCCCAGATGGGGCGGGCAACCTGGGAACCCGAGCATCCTGAGCGGATGGACGGCCCTCCGCCGCCGACGGCGCCAGGCTAGTCGAAGGATGCCCCGACGCGGCCGAATCCTTCGACTGCGCAGCGCAAGTGCCGCCTTCGGTGGCAACTGATGCGCTGCTTCGCTCAGGATGCTCACTTTGAAGTTATGGGCTGGATAGTGGTCCCAAGTGTCTATCCGAGAATTGCTCTGGCCGGTCTCGGCTGTGGCTTCGCCACAGCACACCGAGCCTGGGGGCACGGTCGGAGACCGGCCCCAGCGGTGTTATGGGCTGGATAGTTGCCCCAAGTGCAACGTGGATATACTCGCGAGGAAATCCCATAGCTCGACCGTGGGGCGGAAGCCGAGGCGGTACACCGGCACGCGCTCCACCAGCCGGCCCGCCATCGCCAGCCAGGCCAGCGCGCTGTCGACGCGCTCGGTCGCCACCTTCTCGGTGCCCAGCAAGGCGGTGACGGCATCCGCGGGGCTGAGCCGGGTGACGGTGAAGTCGGGCGTATGGGTGAGCTGGTAGAGCGCGGCCAGCGGCGCGCGGCGGTTGACCCGGCGGATCAGTTCCGGCGGGGTGCTGTGGCCCCAGAAGGGCGTGCTGTGCAGCTCCCAAGCGTCAGCCGCCAGCTTCAGGACAACATTCTCGTCGCAGAGCAGGTCGGCATGTCCGGCGGCCAGCCGCGCGACGGTTGTCTTGCCCGCGCCGGACGCGCCGAAGAAGACGTGCCCGCGGCCGCGGAGCACCACGCCGCTGGCGTGCAGCCAGAGCGCGTCCTGCTCGCGCGGGAGCGCCTGCATGAGGATGTAGCCGGCGGTGCGCTCGATGGCAGACCACGCGCCTCTGGCGGAGGGGGTGCGAATGCTCGCCGTCCGGGCCGCCAGGTCGATCCAGCCCGCGACGCCGGGCACGCCGAAGCGCGACAGAGACCCGTCGTGGCTGATCCACGCGTCGCTCTCGGTGACTGCAACGGCGCCCTCTTCCACCGTGACCGACCAGGCAGGCGGCTGCGCGGTCAGGAACGCTGCGTAGCGGTCGCGCAGGGGCGGGAGCCAACCAGGCGGCAGCGCGAAGCGCAGCGCCAGACCGCCGATCTCCAGATCAAGAGTTGTGGTCATGCTCATCTCCAGCGGCGCAACTGCCGTGCGGCCATGCGCAGCGGGCGCATAGCCGCGCTGAGCGCGTAGTGTCTCGCCACCCAGAACCACGCGGCCGCGCGCTCCAGCCGTCCCGGCCAGATGCGGCGGTCGCCTGCGTAGGCCGCGCTGACCAGCCCCAGCACCTGCGCGGGCAGCAGCGCAGGGTCCGATACCCACCGGCCATCGCCCTGGGCAATCCAGCGGTCCCGCGTGCGGCGCACCAGCCGATGCGCGACCAGGGCGTCCCGCTGCGCAAAGACGAGCAGGCTGCCCAGCCGCGGGCGAGAGGGCAGCGGGACGATCACGATGTCGCATGTCTCCGGCAGCGTGGGGCGCATGCTGCTGCCGCGCAGCGGGAAGCGAAACTGCCCGTCGCGTTGGAGCGCCTCGCGCAGCAGCGGGAGCCAGACCGAGATCAGCTCCGGCAGAGCGGGAGCGTCGGCGCGCGCCGGCGCGCTATCGGGCGGCACGCCGGGCCGGCTGTTCGGACTGGGGGCGCGGACAGGGCCGCCCCCAGGGTGAAGTGCACCGCGCAGGGCCTCGCCCGCCGCGACCGCCGTGCGCAGCGCCAGCCAGCCTGCGTATGCCAGCTTCGCGCGGGGCGGCAGGACGGCCAGCGTCGTCACGGCCCGCCGCCAGGCGCGGCCCCGCCGCTCGTCACCCAGGCCCCAGAGCGCGCGGCCCGCCGGGTCATCTGCACGGCGCTGGAGACCGGCGATGACCTCCGGCGGCACGGGCGTGCCCAGCCAGCGTGCGGCCACGTCCAGCGTGGTCTGCACGGCCAGCGCCAGGTTCCATTCATCTGCCAGCCGCACGACCTTGTGCCAATCGAGCGCGGGGCTGGCCGCCAACCGGTCGATGTCGAGCAGCCAGATGAGGCGCAGGTCGCGGCTGTGGTGCAGCGCCAGGTGCGCGGCCGCATGGACAAGCAGGGTCGCGGGATCGGGTCGCCATGCCCCGGACGGTTCCACCGGCTCGGCGGCGTCCCACACCTCGGTCATCGGGATGCGGTGGATATAATAGGGCATCTCGAGCAGGGCCCAGTGCAGCTCGACCAGGAGACCCGCATACTGCGGCCCCGTGCCGGCGAAGGGCAGCTCGGCCCGGAAACGTCTCAGCCGTTTGCCCAGGGGCCCGCGCTGCGGGAGGTTGAGTTCGCGAAAGCCCAGGTCGACCAGGGCCGTGCGTGCGACCTCCACCTGGTCGCGCGGCACGAGGAGATCGAAGTCGCTGACGGGCCGCTCTGCCGGGCTGTCGTACACCGTGCGCCCGGTGGCCGCGCCCTTGAGCAGCGCCACGCGCACTCCGGCTGACGTGAGGCTCGCGGTCAGGCCGGCCAGCGCGGCCTCCTGGAGCAGTGTGCGGGTGGCCGCGGCCCGAAATGCCGCAGTCAGCGCCCCTTGCACATCGCCGGGCAGGCGCGGCCAGGCTGCGCTGTCACGCAGTCGCAGGTACAGGAGAGGCATGACCCCGTGGTCATCGAGCGCAGGGGCGGCTGTGGTGAAGTCGTCCGGCAGCGATGCGGTCGGTTCCGGCCGTGTGACGCGCAGCGCCGCTCCCAGCCAGACTAGCCAGTCAGCCGGCAGCGGCGCTGTCGCTCGCAACTCAAACGGTGAGAAGGTTGTCAAGGGGTGTCAGGAACGGGTCGGCGGCAGAGGCGCAACCCCCGTTGTGTTGGGCTGGTCGGCGCTGCGCCGGCCGCGCAGGAATCCACGGCGGCCGTTCTTCTGGTCCCCGCTACCGGTGCCATTCTGGCCGGGACCCGACTGGCCGTCCATGTTGTAGCCGGCATAATCGTAAGTGTAGTAGTAATAGTAGTAGTAGCTGTCGCCCTGCATCGGCATCCGGTTGAGCACCGCGCCGACGACGCGCGCATTGACCCGGCGCAGCGCTTCCATGGCCCGCCGCGCGACCTCCCGGCGGCTCTTGCCCGCGTCGAGCACGAGCAGGACGCCGTCACACTGCGTGCTCAGGATGGCCGCATCCGAGAGCGCGGCGGTCGGCGGACTGTCGAGCAGTACCATGTCGAACTGGGTCAGCAGCTCGGCCAGGAATTCGCGCATGCGCGTGGAGCCGAGCAGCTCCGCCGGATTGGGCGGCAGCGGCCCGGAGGTAAGCACCTGCAGCCCGGGAATGGGCGTGTCCTGCAGGAGGCCGTCCAGCACCGGGTGCTCTTCGAGCAGAGCCGTGGTGACGCCTACGTTGTTGCGCAGGCCGAACAGCCGGTGCAGCCGCGGCTTGTGCAGGTCGCAGTCGATGAGCACGGTCCGGCGACCCGCCTGCGCCATCGCGCCGGCGAGGTTGGCGACCGTCATCGATTTGCCTTCGTTCGGCGCAGGGCTTGTCACCATGAGCGCGTGCAGGGGCCGGTCCACCGCGGCAAACTGGAGGTTGGTGCGCAGCACGCGGAAGGCTTCCTTGCCCGCGGACTGGCCCTCGGTCGCGACTGCCAGCTCGTTGCCGGGTCCGACGCCTTCCATGCGCGGCACCGCGCCCAGGGTCGTCAGCTCGACCGTCTTCTGCACATCGTCGGGGTTTTTGAGCGTGTCGTCCAGGTAGTCGAGCAGGTAGGCCGCGCCCGCGGCCAGCAGGAAGCCGATCGCCGCGGCCAGCATGATGGTGGCGCTGCGGTTCGGCCCGACGGGCCACATCGGCAGCGCGGCCGGCTCGATCACGGTGATGGAGTTGAGTGCGCCCTGCTGTGTGTTGCTCAGGAGTGCGGCGTAGTTGGCCTGGAGCGTGGAGAGCTTGTTCTGTAGCCCGCTGATCTGCGTTTGCGTATCGGCAATCTGCCGCGCGCTGAACATGTTGGCGAGCTCGGTCTGCCGCCGCGCGATCTCGGCCTGCGTATCGGCAATCTTCGCTTCGAGATCATCGAGCTGGGCGTTGATGAATTCCTGGCGCTGCATGTCCTCCTGGCCCGGGCCGGTCGGACTGAGCTGGATCATCTGGTTCGTGAGTTCGTTGGCAACCGCCTGTGCCCGCTGCGGGTCGGTGTCCGTCACCGAGATTTCGATGAGTTGGGTGTTTGCCACAACGCGGGCAGTGTAATCGGGCAGCCATGCCAGGCCCAGCGCCTGCATGGTCGACTGGCGGACATTATCCCGCTTCACGATGTCGGCGTAGGTATTGGCTAACTGCTGTGTGAGCCAGAATTCGTTGCCGTTCGGGTTGGGGTTTTCGATTGCGCTGCCGATCATCACCGTAGCGCGTGTGCTGTAGATGGGCGGTTGCTGGCGTGTGGCAAAGAAGCTCGACACCGTCGCGATGAGCGTCGCACCGATGATCAACCACCACCATTTCCGAAACGGCCGGATGTACTCACGCAGTTCCATTACACCAATTACCCCCTCAACAATTGTAACCGGATGATTATAGCCGATTCATGCAAACTGCGCAACGCGATGGCCTGGCGCTGAAGCGCCTACTACGAACTCCGCGTGCTAGACAGGTTTGTAGTGGGCGCTTCAGCGCCCCGGTGTACGAGCCGCTACCTCGCGCGCTGGAATGCGTAGTCGTCGATGCAGAACGGCGGTGCGCCGCTTGCCGTGGCAACCAGCCAGTAGAGATACTCCTCGTTCGAGACCCTCGTCCCCCCGGCGCTCATCGTGTAGGTCCAGGACTCCACCTCGCGCAGCTGCCAGCGGCCGTTCGGGTCCTGCACCGGCGTGGCGGCGCTCGTAGTCGTATAGGTTGCAGCCGTCGGGCGATTGGTCTGTGTCGCCAGGCCGTCCAGGTAAGCCGTGACCTTGCGCCAGGCATTCGCACCGCAGAAGTAGGCCCGCAGGCCGTCGCGCGAGGCATCCGGCGCCTCGATCAGCGCGATGAGGGCCGCGTTGGCCTCGCGTAGGGTCTGCTGCAGGCTCGCCGCCAGGGCCGGGTCAGCCGTGGCGCGCGGCGTCACGGCCGCGGCAGGCGGTGCGGCCGGGGCAGCCGGCGGCCGCACCGTGGCGGTGGCCGTCGCCGCAGGCGCAGCCGGCGGAGTTGCGGTCGCGGGCGGCGGCAGCAGGTCGAGCGTGGGCACCGGCTGGACGACCCCGCTGGTCGGCGTGGGCGTCACCGCGTCCGGCGGCAGCGGCGTGTAGGTGCCGATGACCAGCGCGACCGCAGTCGCGACGGCCTCCTGGTAGGCTGCCGTCGCGCGGTTCGCGGGCGCCGGCGTATAGGTGACGACGACGCGCGATGGCGTCAGCGTCGCAATGATGGCATTGTAGGGCCAGGGCGTCGCGTCCGGGTTGGCGCTGGCGTCCCGCGTCGCCATGACATAATGTGCTGCCTGGGTCAGCACGTTCTGCGGCTGCGGGGTAGGCGTGATGATGATGGGCGTCACGGCATCGACGGGCGTCGCCGTCGGCGTGCCGGTCAGGAACGCGTAGGCCGCGGCGATGAGAGCATCCGCGGTGGCGGTGGCTTCATTCGCGGGCGTCGGCGTGTGCGGGACGATAGGCGGCAGGCCAGCCAGGAGCGCGTTCGCCTGTGCGGTCGCCAGGTTGGCCGGCGACGGCGTCGGCGTGACGGGCCGGTAGGTCAGCGGGGTGGCCGTGCCGGTCGTGATAGCAATCGCGGTCGCAGTCCAGGCTTCGGCTGCCGCGGTCATGATGTTTTCCGGCGTGGGCGTCAGGGTCGCAACGATGACGGCCTCGGTGGGCAGCGGCGGCGCGGTCGGCGGGGGGGCGGCAAGATTGAGCAGCAGTTCGGGCCCTTCGCCGAAGCTGGCCGGGCCGGAGCCGCTGTCCCAGGCGAACAGCGTTTCGCCGCTGCCCGGCCCCGTGATGCGCACGATCACGCCCGGCACGGCGTCGAGCACCTGCTTCTCCAGCCAGGCGAGGGCAGTGGCGTCAAGCGGCAGGACGTTGACAGTCCCTCGATCCAGGTCCGCCGGGTAAAGCGTCGGGAAGAGCGTTGCGGCCGCCGGCGCATTGAACACCTGCCGGAAGTCCGTGCGCGCATAATCGGGCAGCGAGTCGTCTGCCAGGAGATGCACCGTCCAGGAGCCGCCGGCGGTGGGGTTGAAGCGATCTGTCTCCAGTCCGGTGAGGCGCAGGACCGCCTCGCGGATGGGCGCGCCGCGCGGGACCTGGGTCAGGTCGAAGCGCGCCGCGGCGACGAACGACTGGCCTTCGTAATAGCCGGCGTACAGGTACGAATCGCCCAGGTGGTTGCCGCGCGTCTCCTGGCTGCCCCACCAGCCGGCCTCGCCCGCAGCCGGCTGGAGCACGGTGATGCGCCCGCCCGGCTCCGCGGTCGGGGTGTTGAAGCGCGTCGCCTCAGCCGCGACGAGCCGGCTGCCTGCCGCAGGGGTGGCCGTCTCAGCGCCGGCCCCCGTCTCTGCCCCAGCCGCAGCCTCTGCCCCAGCCCCAGTCTCCGGGGCCACTGTCACCCGCTGTGCCACAGGTGTGCCTGCCACGACCGGCGTCGGCAGGCCGGCCTGCTGGGCTGCACCCGTGCCAAACAGGCTGCTCAGCTCGCGGCCGGACAGGTCCAGCCAGTAGAGGAACACGACCGCCGCCAATGCCAGACCCAGCGCACCCCATAGCAGCGCCCGCGGCCAGCGGCTGCGGCGATGCGGCCGCCTCTGGATCCTGGCGGCCTGCGGCGGCGCGGCGGCCGGGCTGACCGGGGGCGCGGCCACGAAGAAGGCGCAGCTTGCGTGAGTGGCAGTCAGGCAGAACTCGGACTGGTAGGTCAGGTCCGGCTCTCCGGGCGGCATCTGCGCGTAACAGCGGTGTGACCAGGTCGGGTTAACGTTGGTGACCGCGCGGTCGGCAGACATGCCCAGGTACGGGCACTGGCGGCGGAGGTTCGGTTCAGTCATAGCAGCGACGTTAGCCTCGATTGCTTTTTGGATTCAGCAGCCGGTCGTAGACCTCATCCACCCGGCGGTAGACCGTCTGCCAGGAATAGCGTTCCTCGGCCCAGCGGCGGCCATTCGCCCGCAGACAGGCATTCAGCGCCGGATCGGTCAGGAGACGGACGGTGGCCTCGGCAAAGGCTGCGGGCGTCGAGGCGATCAGGATGTTCTCGTTGTTTCGCGACTCGATGCCCTCGGCGCCGACCGGCGTCGAAACGATCGGCAGGCCGCGCAGCCAGGCATCCACGATCTTGACCCGCATGCCGCCCCCCGCGTGCAGCGGCACGATGAACGCATCGGCCGCGGCCAGGTGGGCTGTCGGATCAGGCACGTACCCGGTGACTTCGATGCGCGGGTCTGCGGCCAGCGCGACCACCTCGGGCGGCGGGTTCTTGCCCGCAATGACGAGCCGCGCCTTCGGCGCCTGCCTGTGCACGAGCGGAAGCACCTGCTCTGCAAACCAGAGCACGCCCTGGATGTTGGGCGGCCAGAACATCGTCCCCAGGTGCAGGATGGTCGGCGGGCCCCCGGGCACGCGCGATATCACGTTAACCTGTTCGGCATCGCCGCAGATCGGAATCACCGTGAATTTAGTTTCGTTGTCCGCATCGTAGTAGTGGCCGGCGTCGCCCAGCAATGCCAGCAGGTGCAGCCGGTCCTCCTCCGTGACGGTCAGCACCGCGTCATACGCGGCCAGCATCTGCGCTTCGTACCGCGCAAACGCGCCGGCCTCCCGCCGGATGACCAGGCGGCGGAGCGCGTTGCTCTCGGTGTCCGCCATGCGCCGGGTGAGCAGGTAGATGGCGTTGTGTTCATCCAGCACCGTTGCCGGTCGCCGCGGTTGCTTGCCGTTCTGGCGCGCCGCCTGACCTGCCGCAAGCTGTCCGTACCCGGCCATCGACAACTGGTCCGCGTGAACCACCTGGAAGGGAACCGCTTCCGTGAGACGGCTCAGCGTGCGCGACATCTCGGCAATTTCGTCGCGCGCCACCACCATGGGTGAGTTCGTCAGCAGACCTTTGACGGCTGCGCGGGCATTGCGCCAGGCTGAGCGCTGCATGGGAACCGCATGGACGCCCGCACACAGGCCGGCCAGGTGCTCGACGGCCTCGCGGGTGTCATCGGGCCGCACGAAGGACACCAGTGTGACGTCGTGCCTCTCCGCCAGATGGCGCAGCATGTGATAGGCGCGCACCTTCGGCCCCGCGTCCAGGGGGTAGGGCAGCACCTGGGTCAGAAAGAGTATCGCAGACATCCTAAGAGTCGGCTGCTGCTCTCCTTGCTGTCTATCCGAAAAAGGGGTAGTGGGCGTCCTGACGGGCACAAGGCCCTAGGCTACGAGTATTCGGATAGATTTCTAGCGCCAGACGAGCGGCAGATACACAGACAACACCTGCGGGCCCACGCGCACGACCGGCAGGTAGATTTCCGACGGCAGCGGCGAAACCGGCGAGGGCGGCGAAACTGCCATCCCCGCCGCACCGCTGCGCCCCACTGCCAATGCTAACCCCACCGCCAATACGCCGACCAGCAACGCCTGTCCCCACCTTGCCATATCAGCTCACTTCCCCTGCAACCGCAGAACCACACCCACCGTCTTCAGCAGGATCAGTGCGTCCAAATACAGGCTGGCATGGCGCACGTAATACAGATCGTACTCCAGTTTGATGCGCGAGTCCTCCACCGAGTTGCCGTAGCCGTAGCGTACCTGGGCCCAACCGGTCACCCCGGGCCGGACGGCATGGCGCGCCCGGTAGAAGGGGATCTGCTCGGCCAGACGCGCGATGAATTCGGGCCGTTCGGGCCGGGGCCCAATGAAGCTCATCTCCCCGCGCAGGACGTTGACCAACTGCGGCAGCTCGTCGAGCCGCGCCTTGCGCAGCACTCGGCCGACCGGCGTCACCCGCGGGTCGTTGGACGAGGCCCACACTGCACCGGTCCCTTCCTCCGCGTTGGGCCGCATGGTGCGGAATTTGACGACTTCGAACAATCGCCCGGCCTTGCCCACGCGCGTCTGCCGGTAGAAGAGCGGTCCCGGGCTGGACACCGCGTTGGCCAGCGCGACGAACGGAATGAGCAGGCCGAGCGGAATCATGCCCAGCGCGGCAATCACCGCGTCGGTCCAGCGCTTCGCGAACCAGTAGACCCGCTCGATGGGGCCGCTGTCGTTGGCCGGCAGGACCGCGGCCAGGTTGCGTCCGATATGGTGGACCGGCACCCGCCCCAGCAAGCGTTCGTACAGCGCCGGCATGGTCGTGACGCGGATGCCCTGCTCGCGGCAGGTGACGAGGGCCTCGAATGCGCAGTCGCTCATCGCGTGCCGGTGGGTGATCGCCAGCACCACCTCGTCGACGGCCATCTGTTTTGCCAGCAGGGGCAGCTCTGCACATGCGCCCAGAATCGGGATCCCGGCAACACTGCCGGCTGCGAGCTTATGCTCATCATCGTCCACGAAGCCGACGATGTCATAGCCGGTGCCGCGGTAGGGGTTACGCTTCGCCTCCGTCCCGTCGGCGGCCGCTGACGGCTCTTGTGAGACTGCATCGGCCAGCGCCAGGCCCGAGGCGCCGGCGCCCAGCACGATCGCGCGCTGCTCGAAGTTGGGCTGCACGAACAGCACTGCATAGATGCCGCGCCACAGCCCCACGAATGCCACGGCCAGGATGCCAAAGAGCACGCTCAACCCGCGCGAGGCCAGCGGCGGGGTGAAGAACGGGATCATCTGGTAGACCACGGAGGTCAGGGCGGCGGCCCCCATGGCCGACAACATGCTGTGCGGCGCACTCGCTGCGCGGGCCAGATCATAGGCTTCGAGCAACTGCGCGACCACCCACCAGATGAGACCCAGCGTCACCCACCAGCGCCAGAGGGCGAAGAACGCCTCAGGGCTGTCCAGCCACGTCGTGCGCGCAGTGAGGGCGATCACCAGCGCGGCAACCAGCAAGGCAACGTCGAACACGGCCAGCAGCAGCTTGCGCTCGGATACACGCAGGCCGACGCTCGGCAGGGTCAGCCGCGGCAACCACGTCCGGCGACCGGTGCGCCCCAGGGGCGCTGTTGTATGAACAGTGCCGGCCACGCGGCCATTCTGGCCCACGTGCCGGACCTGCGATTCCAGGGTCGTTACTCTCTCGTCGATCATACGGTCTCTCCCTCTGGTCAATCCTGTCACAACCCGATTCAGTCTCGATACTTCGATGCGTCTGCGTGAGACCTGCCGGAAGGACGCGCTGGCTCCATCGATTCCGTTCAGTCACGTACAAGCTGTCGATACACCCGGTCGAACGCGACCTCCTCACGCGCACGCGCCTGATGATACCACAATTGACCTGCGATGCCCATTTCATGCAGGCGTTGGGGCGCGGCCAGCGCCTCGGCCAGGGCCGCGGCCAGGGCCGGCGCATCGCCTGGCGGCACCACCCAGCCTGTTTTGCCGGGCACGACATACTCGCCCAGTGCGCCGGATCGGGCGGCAATCACGGGCACGCCGAACCGGTAAGCCGCCGCGGGCAGCGCAGATTGCGTGCCGTCGCGGTAGGGCAGCACGAGCACGGACGCCTGCCGGAACAGCGCGAGGCCCTCTGCGTCATCGATGCGCCGGTTGCGCAGTTCGACGCCCGGCGGCAGCGCAGGCAGGGTCATGGCGGGAGCCAGTTGTCCGGCGATGATGAGCCGTGCCTGTACTGTAGCAGACGAACGAGTCGCATTTTGGTGACGTGCGAGCTGTTCCCATGCTGCAAGGAGGGTGTCAACTCCCTTATACGCCTCGATTCTTCCAAAGAAGATTACCACGGGCGGCTGTGAATGGGTCTGGGCCAGCCCCGCCTGTGTCGCAAGATCGGTCACGGCGGATTCGGCTGCATGGCCCCAGAAGCCGTGCAGCAGCGGCACGCAGGTGACGCGTGCGGGTGCGAGGCCGCCTGCGATCAGGCGGTCGCGGTAGCACTCACCGTGGACGATGATATGCGCGCCGGAGCGGATGATCAGGCGGTTCCACAGGCGGATGGCGGGGGCGAAGCGCACGCCCACGTGCGGGTCGAGGTCGTGCAGCGTGTGGACGACCGGCACGCCGCGGCGCCGGAGCGCATAGACGAGCGGGACGTTCCAGGCATGGACGCCGGTGAAATGAAAGATTGAAGATTGAAGATTGAAGATTGTGGATACGACACGACGGTAGGTAGTGATGCTGAGGCCTTCGCGGGAGAAGCCGGTGCCGTGGGTCGTGAGGGGTGTGACCAGTTCGACGGCGGGCGCGTAGCGGTCGCGCGGCGCGTTGGCGGTGGTGATGACACGGGTTGAAAGTTGTGCGAACTGCGGCTCGCCCGAGGTCGAAGGTTGCAGGTTGGGATCGGTAACCTTCGAACCTGCAACCGTCGACCGCCGGTTCGCCAGGTCCGCGGTGTACTGGTGCATGCCGTATGTGGGCGACAGCAGGACGTAGGTTACGCGCACGGTGGGTTCCCCCCGACGAAATGGCCGCAATGACCCATGCATCTTCGCATGGCTGGCGGTAGGTGTCAGTTTGCTGGCTTCCAAGGTGCGGTTCTCACCCGCCGGCCCTCACCCCCTGCCCCTCTCCCGCACGGCAGTGCGGGAGAGGGGAGTACTACGAAGCAGGATTTACTCGCACTTACGCAAGGACACGCCGGTCCGGGGCGGACGTGCCAGCGAAGCTGGCCTAGGTCCGGGGCGGACGTGCCAGCGAAGCTGGCCTAGGTCCGGGGCGGACACAAAGGTCCGCCCCGACGGATCCCGTCTCACCAGGGGCAGCAGGGTGTGGTGGTCGAATTCCACCAGGCGGCCCTGGGCCAGGCCGATGCGATAGATGAAATTGGCGCTGCCGGTGTACCACATGCGGTAGGAGACCTGGCCCGTCCCCGCGCCGGGCACGGGCACGACGGAGGGGGCAAAGACCTCTCCGCTGTCCCACGCGGGCGGCTGGCCGGCCCGGATGACCGGATTGGCCGGGTCGCGCGTCCAGGTGACGCCGTCGGGCGAGGTCGCGTGTCCGATATGGACTCCCGTAACCCCATAGCCTGTGTACCACATCTCCAGGCTGCCCGCCGCGGTGACCGAGGGCACGACGGACGGAAAATAGGTGGTCCCCGCATCCCAACTGCCGGCCGGGCCGAGGCCCAGGACCGGGTTGGCCGGGTGGCGGGTCCAGGACAGGCCGTCGGGCGAGGTGGCGAGCCCGATGCGGCACTGGATGGCCGCGCAGGTTCCCAGGCACCGGCAGCCGGAATACCACATCCGGTAGCCGGCCGCGTCGGGCAGGACGCTGGCGCTCCAGAGGATGTTGGCATCCCAGGTGGCGCCGCCCGCCGGAGCGAGGACCGGCCCGGACCCCTGACGGGTCCAGGTCACGCCGTCGGGCGAGGTTGCATAGCCGATGGCTGCGCCGTCCAGCGTGGTCAGGTCGGCCGCGCCGCGGTACCACATGCGATACAGCCCGTTGTGATAGATGACGTGGGGCGCGGCCACGTAGCCGCGGTCCCAGCTTCCCGCGGGGCCGGGCAGCAGCACGGGCTGCGGCGTCTTGGTCCAGGATATGCCGTCCGACGACACGGCATGGCCGATGCGCTCGGTCGCGATCGTGAAGTCGGTGCCGCCGGTGTACCACATCTGGTATTGTCCCCCGCGCAGCACGACCGACTGCAGGCCCGCGGCCGCGCTGTCCCAGGCCTGGGCGGGGCCAATATCGAGCACGGGGTTGGCCGGGTGGCGGGTCCAGATGAAGCGCGTGAAGGTCCCGATCGCCGGCGCGGCCGGGCCGGCCTCCTCTGCCGCCGCGCGCGGGGCGCTGAGCGCGGCGGCGAGCAGGCCTGCAAGCAGGACGGCCAACAGGCCGAGCAGGCCTGTGCGGCCCGTCCGCATGAGCGTATTACGCGGCATCGGTAAGTCCCCCTGCCATCCGTGCACGGGGCTGAGTCGGGCTGCCGGATGGCGGCTCATTATAGCATAGGGCGCATCCGGTCCCGGTTGGCCCAGGGATGTCAACCGTAACTGGAGTCGAGGCTTCAGCCGG
>DAOUGK010000265.1:0-2227 GCA_034429055.1 Anaerolineae bacterium
CGCGACTATCGCACGCCGTTCGAGCCGCTCGTCCCCGGCTTCACCCATGTGCCGTACAACGACGTGGAGGCCCTGGAACAGGCTGTGACCGGCGACACCGCGGCGGTCCTGCTGGAACCGGTGCAGGGCGAGGGCGGCGTCCACCCGGCCGCGCCGGGGTATCTCGCCGCAGCCGCGGAGCTCTGCCAGGAACGGGGCGCGCTGCTCATCCTGGACGAGGTGCAGACGGGCTTCGGCCGCACAGGACGACTCTTTGCGTGCGAACACGACGGCGTCACGCCCGACCTGCTGGCCGTCGCGAAGTCGATGGCCGGCGGGGTGCCGATGGGCGCGTGTCTCATCGGGCCGCGCGTGGGCAAGCTGGCCCCGCTCAGCCACGGCAGCACGTTCGGCGGCAACCCGCTCGCTTGCGCAGCAGCCATCGCCACGCTCGATGCGCTGACCTGCGTCGACCCGCTCACCGGCGAGACCCTGCCCCAGCGTGCGGCGCGGCTCGGCGCGTGGCTGGTCGATGCCATCCGCAGCCTGGACGCGGCGTCCGTACGCGAGGTGCGCGGCTGCGGTCTCCTGGTCGGCGTGGAGCTGCGCAGCAAGGTGACGCCCGTGCTCCAGCAACTCCAGGCGCACGGCGTCCTGGCGCTGCCCGCCGGCATGACGGTGCTGCGCCTGCTGCCGCCGCTGGTCATCACCGAAGAAGAGCTCGCACGCGTCGTCGACGCCCTGCGCGAGGTTCTACAGGGAGCAGCAGAAAGGTAGTTTCCATGTCCCTAGAGGATTACTCGATCATCGACTCGACCCTCCGCGAGGGCGAGCAGTTCATCAATGCGCAGTTCACCACCGAGCAGAAGATGCGCATCGCGGCCGCGCTGGACGAGTTCGGCGTGGAATACCTGGAGCTGACCTCGCCCCAGGCCTCGCCGGGCAGCCTGGCCGACCTGCGCACGGTCGCAGGCATGGGGCTGCGCGCCCGCATCCTGACCCACATCCGCTGCCACCGGGACGATGCGCAGGTCGCGCTGGAGGCCGGCGTGCAGGGCGTGGATGTGGTCATCGGCACGTCCTCCCGCCTCCGCCAGTTCAGCCACGGCAAGAGCATCGACGAGATCATCGAAACGGCAGCGGACGTGCTGCCGTGGATCCGCCGCCAGTGTCCCGATATCGAGCTGCGCTTCAGCACGGAGGATTCGTTTCGCAGCGAGGAAGCGGAGCTGCTGCGCGTCTACCTGGCCGTGGACCGGCTGGGCGTGGTCAATCGGCTGGGCATCGCGGACACCGTCGGCATCGCATCGCCGTCGCAGGTGTCCCGGCTGGTCGGCACGCTGCGCCGGCTGACGAGCTGCGACATCGAGTTTCACGGGCATAACGACTCCGGCTGCGCGATTGCCAACGCCTTCGCCGCGCTGGAAGCGGGCGCGACGCACATCGACACAACCGTCCTGGGCATCGGCGAGCGCAACGGCATCACGCCGCTCGGCGGGTTCATCGCGCGCATGTACACCCATGACCGGGCCACAACGCAGCGCAAATACCGGCTGGAACACCTGCGCCGGCTCGACATGATGGTGGGCGAGATGGTGAACGTGGATATTCCCTTCAACAACTACGTGACGGGCTTCAGCGCGTTCACCCACAAGGCCGGGATCCACGCCAAGGCCATCCTCAACGCACCGGAGACCTACGAGGCGCTCGACCCGCACGACTTCGGCCTGACGCGCTACATCTCGATTGCGCACCGCCTGACCGGCTGGAACGCAGTCCGCGCGCGCGCCGATCAGTTGGGCCTCGCTCTCTCGGACGCGCACGTGAAGGCATTGACCCAGCACATCAAGGTGCTGGCCGACGAGCACGCGCTGACGCTTGACGACGTCGACAACCTGCTCCGCAACTGGGGCAACGGACGGACGGGGTGAAGAGGAGAAGAGGAGAACAGGGGAACAGGTGAAGAGGTGATGCGGAGTTGCGGGTTGAGCCTTCTTGCCACAGTTGCGGTTCATGCCCGCTGCGGAGGGGCCAAACCCGTCCACACTCCCCTGTTCTCCCGTTCACCTGTTCACCTGTTCATCAAAAGGGGGGAAACAATGGGCGCAACATCCGTACAGAAATCCCTGGCACGAGCGGCAGGACTGGCGGCAGTCGAGGTCGGCCAGATTGTCGACGTGCAGCCGGACATCATCCTGAGTCACGACAACACGGCGGCGATTGCCCGGCTATTCGCCAGGCTGGGCCG
>DAOUGK010000266.1:0-3689 GCA_034429055.1 Anaerolineae bacterium
CGGGTTGGAGATGGCGCCCAGACGATACCCTGCGGCATGCAGCCCCTGCAGGACTTCGAGCGCACCGGGCCTCAGCGGCGCGGTTGGGCCGCCTCCGCCGACACAATAAGCGGTGCTTGCCGCCTCGACAATCCCATTGTGCACGGGGAGGCCCTGCTGCGCGAGAAAACGCGCCATCACCGTATAGATATCGATGCCGCGCAGTTCTGCCAGGGCCGCGTGGTACTGTGCCTCGCTGTCCTCAGCCAGCGCCGCCGCGAAGTGTGCGCGGGCGGGGAGCCCGGTCACGCCCTGCCCGGCCAGCACGTCATACACATGCCCCGCGCGCAGCAACAGCCGCGCCTCGTAGCTCCCGCGGCCCTCGCCCAGGTCCACAAGCGTATCGCCCAGGTCGAAAAGGACTGCCTGAACCGGCATTTTGCCTTCTGAGAGATGAGTTTCTGTCTTCAGCGTGCTCCGAGTATTCCGTGGTTCCATGTAACTACCTTGCCAGGATCTGCGCGGCGCGCAGCGCGCGCTCCCGATCCGGCGCGACCGCGCTCACGGCGAGATTCCGCCGGATATGTGTTGGGTCCAGGCTGCCGAACAGGGCGGCCGTGACCTGCGGCAGCGAGCGCGCAAACTGAAGGGTACGCGGCGCAAGGCCATCCAGCCTGGGGAACATCTCGGCCAGCACCGTCGCGTGCCGGTCGGTCAGCGCACCCTGCCCCAACGCCGCGCTGCCGATGACGGTGATGCCCAGGCCATGTGCGGCATCGAGCACAGTGAGGACGCTGCTCCCCACCGGCTGATTGCGCAAAGTCTGCGCTTCGGGCATGGCCGGGTTGACCGGCAGTTGGATCGCCCGCAGGTGGTGGTCAGGCCCGGCGACCTCCGCGGCCAAGCGCAGCATGACCTCCAGGCTCAGGTAGTCCGGGGAGACGGGTGCGCGGCGCAGCCCCTCCCAGGTCGCGATGCCGTAGCACCCGACGCGGCCCGCGGCCACCTCCTCCTCCAGCGCGGCGAAGGCCAGTTGCATCCGCTTGCGGAAGGTCGCTCGATCCACGAAAGCCAGTTGAATCTCGGGATTCTGGATGAAGTAGATGTCGAGCGCGCGCAGGCCCAGGTTGCGCAGGCTCCAGGTCACCTGCTGGGCCAGGAAGCTGGGCGCAAGGCAGTGGATGCCGCCGGCCAGGTCTTCCGGCTCTGCGATGCCGCTGCGCACAAAAGCATCGAACATATACTGCGAGGGGTCCGCGGGCCGCTGCAGATGATACGGGATGAGTCCGCCTTTGCTCATCACGATCAGTTCATCGCGACGGCACGCGCCGGCCTCCACGAGGTCTGCGATCGCGCGGCCCAATGCCACCTCGCTCCGCTGCGCGCGGTAACTGGGCGCGGTGTCCAACAGGTTGCAGCCGCAGCCAACGACCTCTGCGACCGCGGCGCGATAGGCGGCATCCACCTCGTCCGAGAGCGCGCCGCCCGACGTGCCGTAGCCGACCGACGCCACCGTCAGACCCAAGGCCGATCGGTAATGCGCGGGATGCACCGCAGGCCGCCCGTCCGGCGGTTGCCGCTCCGCGCAGTGCCGTGCCGCAAAACGAGCCGTGCCGGTCGCGGTCGCGCGGCCGGCGAGCGCAGCCCGGCCGGTCTGGATCATGCTGACTCGCCGGTCCGCGTCGCGGCGGCAGCTCCGGTCTTCGCCAGCTTCTTGGCTCGATCCTCCGCCTTGCGGGCAATCCGGTTGAAGGTGCTGGATAGGCCCATCGCCTTCTTGACAACGCGCATGGTTTCCGCTGCCTCCCGCTGCATCCGCAGGCTGCCCTCATAGATGATCTCATCGACCAGGCCGCCCTGCGAGGCGTAATAGGCGCGACGCTCGCGCATGGGATCGAGGAATGCATTGAGCGTGTTCGCCAGCCGCTCCTTGACCTCCACGTCGCCCACCTTGCCGGCCCGGTAACGCTCCTTGAGATCCGCCACCAGCGCCTTGTCGGGATCGAAGTGATCCAGGTAGGTGAAGACCGGGTTGCCCTCGACATTGCCCGGGATATCTGCGCGGATGCGGTTCGGGTCCGTGTACATTCCCTGCACCTTCCTGCGCACGCTCGCCACGTCCTCGGACAGGAAGATGGTGTTGCCGATGGACTTGCTCATCTTGGCCTGCCCGTCCGTGCCCGGCAGCGAGTCGCCCTCCACCAGGTCATCGGGAATCGGGAAGACCTCGCCGTACAGGTTGTTAAAACGCCGCGCCAGCTCGCGCGTCACCTCGACGTGCGCCTGGTTATCCTTGCCCACGGGAACCAGGTGGGCGCGGGGCAGCAGGATGTCCGCGGCCTGGAGGACCGGGTATCCCAGCAGCCCGAAGGGAATCGCCTCCACGTCCAACATGGCGGCCCGCGCCATGTCCTTGATGCTCGGCACGCGCACCAGCCGCGGCACCGTCACCAGGTTGCCCAGCAACAGGGCCAGTTCGTAGGTCTCGTGGACTGCGGACTGGAGGAAGATGGTGCACTTGGCCGGGTCGATCCCTGCGGCCAGGTAGTCCAGCACCATGCCGCGCGCGTTGTCTGTGACTTTGGCAATGTCCTCCGTCGTGTTCTTCGTGGTCAGCATGTGCAGGTCCGCGATGATGAAGAAACACTCGTATTCGTCCTGCAGCCGCACGCGGTTGCGCAGGCTGCCCACATAATGACCCAGATGTAAGAGGCCGGTGGGCCGGTCTCCAGTCAGAATGCGCTTGCGGGTTTCCATTTCGACCCTCCTCTGCTTCCTTATGAATCCGCAGAGACGTTCCCGCGGAACCTCTCTGCATCGATTAAAACAACACGCCTCATCCCTGGTTTCCCAGGGACGAGGCGTAAGTCTCGCGGTGCCACCCTGCTTGGGCCGGCGCGCCGGCCCCGCTCAACCGGCAACCCTGCGCATATGCGGACAGGGATGCCGCGCGCCCTGATAACGGTGGCGTCTCCGGCTCAGCCTTGCGGCCTGCAACTCCCCGGCCCATTCAGCGACGCGGTGACAACCTCTCTCGCACCTGTCAGAGGCTCTCTGCGATGTCCCGTACGCCGCCTACTTGCCCGGTTCACAGTCGTTCGTGTATATGTGCGCAGTATGCCACAGGCAGCCAGGCGTGTCAAACGCGTTTTGGCAGATTCCAGGCGTCCCAAATGCAACTGATGTTATACTATCCTGTAACGGGAGGGATGAGACTGTGAAGCAAAATGCTGAACACCCGCAGGACGGGCCACACCGGGAACGGTTTGCCGACGGTACGCTGTCGGCCGAAGGGACCTACCAGGGCGGCAAGCGGCACGGACGTTGGACCTACTACTACAAGAACGGCCAGATGAAGGCGACCGGCGAATACCGGCAGGATCAGTTTGAGGGCTTCTGGCAGTGGTGGCACGACAACGGCCAGCTAATGCAGGCCGGGGCCTTCGAGAACGGGCAGCAAATCGGCCCCTGGCAGCGGTTCTTCGACAACGGCCAGTTGTGGGACGAAGGTTCCTACGAACGCGGCAAGAAGATCGGGCCGTGGACGGTCTACGACCGCGACGGGGCCGTGAAGCAGAGCAAGGTCTTCAAGCCCAGGATGTAAGGGTAAGGGCGGACGCGGCCATCGCGAATAACCGAATGCGCCCACGGGCGCAACACGAATACGCGAATCGGGCCACCGCGGCGCGTGGCATTCGAGTATTCGTGGG
>DAOUGK010000267.1:0-17744 GCA_034429055.1 Anaerolineae bacterium
CCGACCCAGGCGAACGCGCCCAGCTCGAAGTCGCGGCGGGCCAGGCCCGTCGTGTCACCGAACCACCAGGAACCGGGGACGTACTGGGGCAGAATCTGGATGCCGCAGGCGGCCAGGTTCTGCACCATGACTGCGGACCAGGTCTGGCGGAACTGCGCATTCGTGGTCGTGAACTTGATGACCAGCGGCTCGCCGTTGGCATTCACGCGGACGGCCTCGCCCTCGGGGAGGGTCCAACCGGCCTCGTCCAACAGAGCCGCACCGGCCTCAGGATCGAACATGGGCATGTCGGTGTACGGGCCGCTGTACGCCCAGTGGGTCTTGGGCAGGAAGCTATCCATCAGCAACGCCGCGCCGTCTTCCACGTAGGGATAGACCGACGCAATCAGAGCATTGCGGTCCAGACAGTAGGCGATTGCCTGCCGGACCTTGACGTCGCTCAGGATCGGGTGCGGGGTCGTGTAGTCTTCGGTGGGCGCAGCCTCGACGATTTGCGTGACGACCTTCTCGACTTCGACCTCTTTGACGGTCTCAACGACCTGGGTCACGACCGTCTCGACCTGGACCTCTTTTTCGACGATCTGGGTCACGACCTGCGGGACTGCGGGCGCTGCGGGGGTTGCGCAGGCGCTCAGGAGCATGCTGGCGATCATGACGATGCTCAGCAATACCGACAGCTTCTTGAGAGACATGTTTCTCCTCCATCTGAACGGATAACCAGGAAACCGGAACACGCTATTGGGCCTGCACGCCCGCCGCGGCCAGGGGCGTCGCAACGAACATGCGCTTGTCAGCCAGCTTACGACGCTACAGGCGACGTGAGATCACCCCCCTTCACAATGCCGGAGAAGAGGCTGGGAGCGGTCAGCGTGCAGTTTCCGCGGACACCAGTTTGGCGCACACCGGCCACTCTCCAGGCCGTAGAAGCAGCGACTTCTGTTCTTAAAATACTACAAAGTTGACTTAGACAAGATGATTTAGGATAACATGGGGTAATGGAGATGTCAAATCAATATCGTTTTCGCTGATGTTTTACGGCATTTGTGTCGTCGGAGATTTATTATGAAGATGGAAGAAAAACTGGAGGATCTCACGCAAAGACCGCCAAGCTAACTTTTGTGCTTTGTGGGGTAATTCCAACCCATCTTTGATAACTTGGTTGCGGCGCATCCTGAGCGGAGGGCGTCAGGGCCAGGCTGCGCCTGGCCCCGGGACGCCCGCAGTCGAAGGAGCGCCCTCGTGGTGGTCAGTCCGGCTCCTTCGACTCCGCCTCACCCTGCGGGTGAGGCTCCGCTCAGGACAGCAGTTCCAAATGTAGATTGCCAGGCATCCTGAGCGGAGGGCGTTGCTCTGCAACGCACGCAGTCGAAGGATAGCCACTGTGCAGGCGTGCTTCGACTCCGGGCGTCGCTCTGCGACGCACCTCCGCTCAGCATGCCTGCACCCTCGCGTACATTTGGAATTGCTGCGCTCAGGATGCCTGGCTGGCTGAATTAGCAAGGACTCGTTGGCATTACAGCACTTTGCGGCTTTGCGTGAGCTGCTTCGTCAGCCGCTAGATATCCTCTTCAGCCTCGATGCCGTTGCCCCGTGCGGGGCTGGGCCGACCGGCAGCGATGAAACTTAGCTCGCTGCCGAGGTAGATTTCCATGAAGCCGCCCTTGGTCATCGCGGTCTGGTCGTGGCGGGCTACACGCACCTCCACATGCTCTGCGCCGGCCTGCCGCGCGAGCGTCGCCACATGGTCGGGCATGATGGCCTGCGCATAGGCCACCGCAGCCTCGACGCCGGTGAAGTCGTGTACGCCATCGGGCAGGTGCAGCCGTACCGTGCCATCCTCATCCAACGGATTGATGATGACCTGGCGGCGCTGGATGATGCTGCCCGACACCGCGCCGACCGCATTCGCCACCTCGGCGTGCGGGGGGATGACCAGTTCGGTGTGCAGCGCCGCGGCCACCTGGGGCAGGTAGGCCGCAACCGGCGCGCCGATGGCAACCAGCGGCCGTCGCAGTGTCAGCATGCAGCCGAGGTCGGGCTGACCTGCGTCCGGCCTGTGCCCATTGAGGGCGTAGCGCAGCAGCGCCGCGCCTGCCGTATCGCGCGGCCATTCGACCTCGCCGATCTCATCTTCAAGAATCTTCGTGACCAGCTCGGTGGCCGCGCGCTGCGCAAAGCGTTCGACAATCAACTCGCATAATGCCTCGACGGTCATGCCCGCGCGCTGTGCCAGCAGCGTTGCGCCGAGCCGGGCGGCCTCCACATTCCACTCGCTGAACCGCCCTAGCACATGCAGCGCATCCGTGGGCGTGAAGCCCGCGCGGCGCAGCAGGCCGCGGTGCTCCAGGTCTTCCACTCGCCGGCGCAGCAGTGAACCGGCACGCGACCGGCTGACAAGCTGGGCCAGCGCCTGGGGACCGGCAGCCAGGCGATCCAGCACCTCCTGATCCTGCGGGTCGAGGCGGCGCCGCGGCGGCCGGCCCAACACCACGAACTCGCCCAGGCTGTCATCCTGGCGTCCGCGCTGCAGCTCGACCTGCCGCGCCAGCTCCGTCACGACCGCAGGAGACTCTGCGGCCAGCAGGGCGAGCGGAACCGCACGCCGCGGCCCGATGTGCAGGCCGTCCAGCTTGTCGAAGCGCACGCGGCTGTCGCCGCCGAGCCCGACGGTGTGGACATCGACCGCCTCGACCATCGTCCGCCAGCCGCCGACGCTGGCCCCGCGCCGGTTGAGGATCGGCCAGCCATCACGCAGTGCGGCGATGTCGGTCGTCGTGCCGCCCACATCTATCGTCCAGACATCCTGCCGGCCCGCCAGATGCCAGGCCCCGACCACGCTCGCTGCGGGACCCGACAGAATCGTCTCGATGGGCCGCCGCATCGCCCACTCGGCGGCCACCAGCGAGCCGTCCCCTTTGACCACCATCAGCGGGGCCGCCAGATGAAAGCGCGTGAGCGTTTCCTGCACCGATGTCATGAGCTCGCGCAGCGGCATAATCAGATGGGCATTGAGGGCGACGGTGGTCGCGCGACGGACCGCGTTAAGCTGGCTGGTCAGTTCATGGCCGCAGGTGACGGGCAGCCCGGTCAGTTCCTCGACCAACGCCTGCACGCGCAGCTCGTGGGTCGGGTTGCGCACGGCGAAGTACCCGGAGACCGCGAACGCCTCCACCTGGTCACGCCGGGCCAGAATGGCCGCGCGCGCGGCCGCCTCATCGAGGGGCGCCAGCTCGTTGCCCAGCCCATCGTGGCCCCCCACCAGATAGACCACATCCCCCGCGGCCAGCTCACGCTCAAAATCGTACTGGCGCATCAGCGCAGGGTCGTAGCCAATCAACAAGAGACACACCGACCCGCGCTGCCCTTCCGCGAGGGTGTTCGTCGCCAACGTGGTCGAGAGGGCGACCAGCGTCACGTCGGCCGGTCTGACCGGCGCGCCCTCCTGCTTCGCCGCCTCGAAGACGGCCTCGATCGCCCCCGAAATACCAACGGCCAGGTCATGCCGCGTGGTCAGCGCCTTGGCGCCGGCCAGCACCCGGCCCGTTTCATGTTCCACCAGCACAGCATCGGTGTAGGTGCCGCCGGTGTCAATGCCTAATGCAATGCCCATGCCTTTCCTTCCCCCCAAAACGATTTACGCCGCCGGATATTTTACGCCCGAATGCCCTGACGGCATAATGATGTAGCTCAGTTATCCGGTCCAATCCTTCAGCGACGGCTTGACCATCTCCTACAACTGTAGTATTGTGTAAACGCGTAACTGTAGTATAATCTACAATTGCCCGGTACGCCGAGATGTGTCCCCATCTCTGGCATCTCCACGGGCAACCGCCCGCCGCATCCAGCGGCCGCACTGACCGGCGCAAACACATGCCCGGCTCAGTGTGCGCAGCGGAACGGCGAGCCGGCCAGCGTCCATTCGCTTGTACAAAGGAGGTGCGCAGCATCTGTCAAACCGCACACAGTCCAGACCGCTCAACTGTCCCATCTAGACGAAAACTTCGATGAGGAGGAACTATGAAACTTTGGCCCAAACTGGCCGCCATGGTAGGTGTGCTGTTCCTGTTGCTGGGGTTGTTCGCCGTTGCATACGCGGCGCCCGCAGCCCAGGACGCCGCGCCGGTTGTGGACACTACCGCGCCCATCATCCCCGGCCTCACCGAATGGCAGAACTCACCCCACGCCGATGTCGAATCGGAGTCGTTCCGCCATTGGGATGAAGATGACCCGCAGGAAGTCCCCACTAGCTGCGCCAAGTGCCACAGTTCGGTCGGCTACCAGGATTTCCTCGGCGTTGACGGCAGCGAGGCCGGCGTGGTGGATGCGGCCGCACCCGTGACCACCGTGGTCGACTGCGTGGCCTGCCACAACAGCGCCACCATCAACAAGACGAGCGTCGTCTTCCCGTCCGGCCTGGAAATCACGAACCTGGGCGACGAATCCCGCTGTATGGAATGTCACCAGGGTCGCGAATCCAAGATCAGCGTTGACCGGCAGATCAGCGACACTTTCAAGCTCGATCCGGTGGAAGATCTCGATACGGTCGTCGCACCGCTGGTGGATACAGCCAAGAACGTGACCACCACCTTTGGCTTCCGCAACGTCCACTACTATGCCGCCGCAGCCACCCAGTACGGCACGCTCGCTAAGGGCGGGTACGAGTACGAGGGCATGAGCTACGATGGCAAGTTCCAGCATCCGGCGCCGTTCGACACCTGCACGGGCTGTCATGCCCCGCACTCGCTCGAGCTGAACCTCGAGGCGTGCGCGACCTGCCACGAAGGCGTCGAGACCGCCGAGGACCTGGCCGGCATCCGCATGGCCGGTTCCCTGATGGACTATGACGGCGACGGCGATGCGGAAGAGGGCATCGGCGAGGAATACGCCGGCCTGCAGGAGAAGCTGCTCGAGGCGATCCAGGCATACGCGGCAGAGCTAGCAGAAGCGCCCATCGGCTACGATGCGGCCGTCTATCCGTACTTCTACGGCGATGCTGACGAAAGCGGCACGCTGGACGAGGGCGAGAGGGCCTACGCAAGCTGGACCCCGCGCCTGCTGAAGGCCGCCTACAACTACCAGGTTGCGGGCAAGGATCCGGGTGCGTTCGCGCATAACGCCAAGTACGTCATTCAGTTGATGCACGACTCGATTGCCGACCTCAATACTGCGCTGGCTGAGCCGGTCGACATCGAAGCTGCGGCCCGGAACGATGTGGGCCACTTCGATGGCACCTCCGAAGCATTCCGCCACTGGGATGCCGAGGGCGATGTGCCGGCTGACTGTGCGAAGTGCCACTCCGCCGACGGCCTGCCCCAGTTCCTGGAGAATGGCGGCACCGTTGCGGTGGCCGGCAGCTCTGTGCGCACCACCGGCGTGGTTGCGGCCGAGCCGTCCAACGGCCTGGCCTGCGCCACCTGCCATGACAGCCTGACCGAGTACACCTTGCACCCGGTCACCGGCGTCCCGTTCCCGAGCGGCAAGACCGTATCCTTCAGCGAAAAGGATGACAAGGGCGCGTACACCGAGCCGGTCGCGGCCAACCTGTGCCTTGAATGTCACCAGGGGCGCGCGTCCACCGCTACGATGAACGCCGCGATCGGTGACAAGGAACTGGACGCGGTGCCCGAACCGGCGTTGCGCTTCCAGAACGTCCACTACTTCGCCGCGGGCGCTTCGCTGTTCGGCAATGACGCCCAGGGCGCGTACCAGTATGCGGACAAGGAATACGTCGGTCAGTTCAAGCATGTGCCCGGCTTCGACACCTGCACGGGCTGCCACAACCCGCACGCGCTCGAGCTGGAGCTGGAAAAATGCACGACCTGCCATGCCGGCATCGAGGCAGTGGGCGACATCCGCATCACCCCGACCGACCTGGACGGCGATGCGGACGCGAAGGAACCCATCAAAGCCGAGATCGAGGGCCTGACCGAAAAGCTGTACGCCGCGATGCAGTTGTACGCGACGGAAGTTGCTGAGGCGCCCATCGTCTACGACTCGCACGCCTACCCGTACTACTTTGCCGATGCCAACGGCAATGGCGAGGTGGATGAGGGCGAAGGCTCTTATACAGCCTGGACCCCGCGCCTGCTGAAGGCTGCCTACAACTACCAGTATGTCCAGAAGGATCCGGGCATGTACGCGCACAATGCGAAGTACGCCGGCCAGATCCTGTACGACACCCTGGAAGACCTGGCTGCCGGCGGCATCGAGGTCGACATGGAAGGCCTGGAGCGCCCCGAAGTCGAGTAACTGACCCGTAGGGAGGGGACCCCCTCCCTACCCCCCACAGCCCGGGTTTCAGCCGAAATCCGGGCTGTTTTGTGTTATGATATCGCGCATGACAGCCTTGAAAACCATCGAAGTCCCGATCGCCGGCATGGACTGTGCCGAGTGCACCCAGCATGTCCGCCACGCCATCAGTGCGCTGCCGGGCGTCGAGAGCGCCGAAGTTTACCTTGCAGCAGAAAAGGCGCGCATCCGGCTGGACCCCGCCCGGGTCAACCTGGATGCCATCCGTGATGCAGTCCACGCGGCCGGCTACAGCGTGCCTGAAACCGTCACGGCGCTTGCCACCGGTCCAGGTGAGGCGGCGGCTTCTGGCTTTGTAAAGCGCATCGGCCTGTTGCTGGCCGCCCTGGTGGGCGTGATTCTGTTCGTAGTCGTTGCCGGTGAGTGGCTCGGCCTGTTCGAGCAGCTTACCGAGCGTGTGCCGTGGCCCCTTGGGCTGGCGCTGGTCCTGATTGCGGGCTTCCCAGTCTTCCGCAACGTCGTGCGCGCGGCCCTCCAGCGGCAGATTATCTCTCATACGCTGATGACTCTGGGCGTCATCGCGGCGCTGACAGTCGGCCAGTGGGCGACGGCCCTGGTGGTTGTTTTCTTCATGCGCGTGGGCGATGCGGTTGAAAGGCTCACTGCCGAGCGGGCGCGACGCGCCCTCAAAGACCTGGCCGCACTTGCCCCGCAGACTGCGCGCGTGGAACGCGGCGGCATGGAGGTCGTGATTCCGGCGAGCGCCGTACAGCCGGGCGAGATGGTCCTCGTTCTGCCCGGCGAGCAGATTCCGGTGGACGGCGAGGTCGTTACAGGCCAGGCGACCATCAACCAGGCCGCGATTACGGGCGAGCCGCTCCCCATAGACGCAGGGCCGGGCAGCCGTGTCTTTGCCGCCACGATCGCCCAATTGGGCCATCTGCGGGTGCGCGCCACGCACATCGGCTCGGACGCAACGTTTGGCCGCGTGCTGGCACTGGTGGAGCAAGCGGAGACGCAGCGCGGTCCCATGCAGTCGTTGGCCGATCGCTTCTCCGGCTACTATCTGCCCCTCGTGCTCGGCATCGCGGCGCTGACCCTTCTTGTGCGCCGCGACCCGCTGGCAACCGCCGCGGTTTTGGTCGTGGCCTGCTCTTGCTCCTTCGCCCTGGCGACCCCCATCGCCATGCTCGCGTCCATCGGCGCGGCTGCGCGGCGCGGGCTGCTCATCAAGGGCGGGCGTTATCTGGAAACGCTGGCCCGCGCCGATGTGCTGCTGCTGGACAAGACCGGCACGCTCACGATGGGCAGCCCCCAGGTGACGGATGTGGTAACTGGTGCGCAACCACAGGAGGCAGGATCCGCCCCGGAAGCGGCAGGTCAGGAAGCCGAGACTGAAGTTTTACGTCTGGCGGCATCTGCCGAACGGTATTCCGAGCACCCGTTGGCCGAGGCCGTGCGCGCGGCCGCACGGGCGCGGGGCATTGCGCTGACTGAGCCAACGGCCTTTGCAGCATTGCCGGGGCTCGGCGTCCGCGCGGTCGTGGACGGCCGGGAGATAATTGTTGGCAGCGAACGGTATGCACGGCAGGCACAGCCCCCGGACACGGCAGATGGTCTGGCGGAGCAGCGCGCACATCTGGCTGCGCAGGGCAAGACGTTGTTGTATGTGACGGTAGACGGCAGGCTGGCCGGTGTGCTGGCCGCGGCAGACACGCTGCGCCCGGAAGTACCCGCGGCCCTGGCGATGATGCGGCAGCAGGGCATCCGCACAATCGAGCTGCTGACGGGTGACAACGCACGCGCCGCATCCGCGCTGGCCGGTGAACTCGGCGTGGGTTTCCGCGCCGGGCTGCTGCCCGAAGATAAAATCCGCATCGTGCGCGAGTATCAGGCCCAGGGCCGCATGGTCGTTATGGTGGGTGACGGGATCAACGATGCACCGGCGCTGGCGCAGGCCGACGTGGGCATTGCCATGGCCGCGGCAGGCTCTGACATCGCCATCGAGGCCGCGCACATCGCGCTCCTGCGAGAAGACTGGATGCTCGTGCCTGAACTCCTCCACATCGCACGCCGCACCCTCCGGATTGTACGGATGAACCTCGTGCTGACCGGCCTCTATAACATCATCGGCTTGACCCTGGCTGCGCTCGGCATCCTACCGCCTGTCCTGGCCGCCGCCGCCCAATCGCTGCCCGACCTGGGCATCCTTGGCAATTCGGCCCGCCTGATCAAGACGCCTGCCCTGCAGAAGCCGCAGTAAACAATTCGCTCTTTTTCCCGCATCCGTGATACAATGCCCCCATTGTACATAGCGGATGCATCTGCCCGGAAGACATCTGCTCCTCTTTCCCATAATCTGCTCGGGCCTGGGTCTGGCTCGGTCGGAGACCGGCCAGACCCAGGCCCGACCGGACACTGACACACCCAATTCTTTCCTATGAATTTCAGGAGGTACTACGCATGTCAACCATGATAGCTGATGTTGTGGGTCGCGAAATTCTGGATTCGCGCGGCAACCCCACAGTCGAAGTCGAAGTCTGGCTCGAAAACGATGTGATGGGTCGCGCCGCAGTGCCCTCCGGCGCTTCCACCGGCGTACACGAGGCCCTGGAACTGCGCGACGGCGATAAGGGCCGCTTCGGTGGCAAAGGCGTTCAACAGGCAGTCGATCATGTTAACAATGAGATTGCCGAAGCCCTGCTGGGCATGGACGCACTGGACCAGGTAGGCGTCGACCAGGTCATGCTGGAGGCGGACGGCACGAAGAACAAGAGCCAGCTCGGCGCGAACGCCATCCTCGGCGCGAGCCTGGCCGTGGCCCGCGCGGCCGCAGAGGCCAGCGGCCTGCCGCTGTACCGCTACCTGGGCGGCGTCGGCGCGACGCTGCTGCCCGTCCCCATGATGAACATCATGAACGGCGGCGCGCACGCCAACTTCGAGAGCACGGACTTCCAGGAATTCATGATCGCGCCCATCGGCGCGCCGACCTTCCGCGAGGCTGTGCGCTGGGGCTCCGAGACCTACCAGGCGTTGAAGTCGGTCCTCAAGGGCAAGGGCTTCAGCACCGGCGTCGGCGACGAGGGCGGCTTCGCCCCCAAGCTGGGCGCCAACTCCGAGGCCATCGAGCTGATCCTGACCGCCATCGAGAAAGCGGGCTACAAGCCGGGCCAGGACATCGCCATCGCGCTCGACCCCGCCGTCAGCGAGATCTACGAGGACGACGGCACCTATCTGCTGCGCCGCGAGGGCGGGAAAAAACTGACCTCTGCGGAGCTGGTCGACCTGTGGGCCAGTTGGGTGGCGCAGTACCCCATCATCTCGATCGAAGACGGTTTTGCGCAGGATGACTGGGCCGGCTGGAAGCTGATGACCGAGCGGCTGGGCAATAAGATTCAGCTCGTCGGCGACGACCTGTTCGTCACCAACGTCGAGCGCCTGGCGCGCGGCATCAGCGAAAACGCCGGCAACTCGGTCCTGATCAAGCTCAACCAGATCGGCACGCTGACCGAGACGATTGCCGCCATCACGATGGCCCGCCGTGTGGGCTGGACCGCGATGGTCTCGCATCGCTCCGGCGAAACCGGCGACACCTTCATTGCCGACCTGGTGGTCGCGATGGGCACCGGCCAGATCAAGACCGGCGCGCCGGCCCGCAGCGAGCGCGTGGAGAAGTACAACCAGCTCATGCGCATCGAGGATGAGCTGGACTCGGCTGCGCAGTATGCCGGCCGCAGCGCGTTCCGGCACCTTTAGCGAATGAGAAACGAGTAATGAGTAACGAGTAAGCAGTAAAATCACTCGTTACTCGTTACTCGTTACTCATTACTCGTCACCGCTTGACACCGCGCTCCCCTCCCCGTTACAATTCCCTGCATGGCCGATAAGGACGTTCTATATCACGAAGTGCTGGAAGCCTTCCAGGCGGGGGGCTGCGCCCTCTGCCGGCTGGCGTATCGGGCCAGCGACAGCTACCTGAACGCGCTGCTGCACGAAGGCGTCACGGACGTGAAGCTGCGCGAGGAACTGCGCGCTGCGCGGGGCGTCTGCCATCGCCATGCCACCCGGTTGACCGGGAAGCGGGGCTCGGTCCTGGGCACGGCCATCGTGTACCGCGAGGTCATCAACCCGCTGACCAACGCTCTTGACGCGGAACAGGCGCCCCCGTCCGGGCTGTTCGGCGTCCCGTGGGGCCGCCGTGAGTCAGCCCTGGGCCGCAATCTTGCCGCCACCGGCGAGTGTCCGGCCTGCCTGTTGGAGCGTGATTCAGAACAGCGCACCGCCAAGATTCTGCTCCGCCATGTCAACGACTCCGCCATCAGCGCCGCCTATGTCGTGGCGGGCGGCTTGTGTCTGCCGCACTTTCAGATTGTCCTCGATCATGCCGGGCAGGGTGCCGCCAGCCTCCTGGCCGGCTGGCAGGCAACGGCCTGGCGCAAGCTGCGCGACGAGCTGGACGAGCTGATCCGCAAGCACGACCACCGCTTCCGATCCGAGCGCATCACCGACGAAGAATCGGATTCGTGGCTGCGCGCGGTCGCCGCGGTCGTCGGTCGCGCCGAGCCGCCCGTTACGTGATATGAAAACCGGCTGTCCCCTCTTGTAGGACGGGTTGGCAACCCGTCCTACGCGCGGCCCACCTCCCGCCAAGCCGTGTTGACACCCGCACCATACAATACTATACTGCGGGTACATTTGCGTCCCACATCACCACCTGGGCTCCCAACGCGTTCGACTCTATCGAGTTTATATCGCCAGGAGGAGGACCATGACCCACCCCAACCCGCCTGAGCCCACTGCCGGGGCACGTCCCAGCCCCGCTGACCGGTCTCAGGCTACCAGGCCCGCACGTCCGCGCCGCCGCCGCCGCTGGCCGCTGATCATCCTGGGCACGCTTGCGGCCCTCGTGTTCTTGTTGGTCTTCTTTGTCGCCTCTACCGAACTGCTGCACTACACCGAATCCACCGCGTTCTGCTCGCTCTGCCATGTGATGAAGCCGGAATATACGGCCTATCACAACTCGCCGCACGCGCGCGCCGAGTGCGGCACGTGCCACATCGGGCCGGGCGCCATCCCCGCGATTCAGGCGAAGCTGGCGAATGTGCGCTACGTCTGGGTCTATCCGACCAACACCTACGAACGGCCCATTCCATCACCGATTCACAGCCTGCGGCCGGTCGAGGTGGTCTGCGAGCAGTGCCACTGGCCGCAGAAGTTCTACGGCGAACGGCTGGTGACGCTCAACCAGTATGCCCAGGACGAGGAGAACACACTCACGCAGACCGTGATGGCGATACGCACGGGCGGGGGGCCAGCCGCCGAGGGCCAGGGCCGCGGCATCCACTGGCACATTGCCAACCCTGTGTACTATGTCGCCACCGACGAAAAGCGCCAGGAGATTCCCTGGGTGCAGGCCGAGTTCAACGGCGTCGTGACAGAATACCTGTCCACAGACAGCGACCTGACGCCGGAGGCGCTCAGCCAGCTGGACAAGCGGCAGATGGACTGCGTGGACTGCCACAACCGGGCCTCGCACGACTTCCGCCGGCCTACGGAGATGGTGGATGAGGCGCTGGCCTCCGGCCTCCTGCCCGCAGACCTGCCCAACCTCAAGGCGCAGGCGGTTGCCGTGCTGGAGCAGCAGTATGCCACGGAGGCTGAGGCTGCGCAGGCGATTGCTGCGGTCGAGGACTATTACGCGAACACCTACGCGAGTCTCTACGCTGCCCGGCAGCAGGAGATCAGCGACGTGGTCGCAACTTTGCAGAATATCTTCGACCGTACGCAGTTCCCGTTCATGAATGTCACATGGCAGTCACACCCGAACAACATCGGGCACAAGGACTTTCCCGGCTGCTTCCGCTGCCACGACGGCAAGCATCTCAGCAGCGATAATCAGGCCATCCGGCTGGAGTGCAACGTCTGCCACAGCATCCCGCAAGTAGCCGGGCCGGGCCAGCCCGCGCCGGTCGTGGGACCCAAGCCCCTCAACGAGCCCGCATCGCACATGAGCACGACCTGGCTGGCCGAGCACCGCTTCCAGTTCGATGACTCCTGCGCGGCCTGCCACACCGTCACGAATCCGGGCGGCAGCGACAATTCGAGCTTCTGCTCGAACAGCGCGTGTCATGCGACCGAATGGCAGTTCGCGGATTTGAACGCACCGGAGATTCGTGCCCTGTCGGAGCCGCCGCGCGTCCCGTCAAGCGGCGAGGCCGAGCCGGTGCCGCATCCCATCGGCGCGCAGACGGACTGCGCGCTATGCCACGCAGCCGGCAAGGTCCACCCGTGGCCCGACAATCACGCGTCATTTACGATGACGATGTGCACGCAATGTCACACGGCTGAGGTGCAGGAGGGCGAGCAGCCGCCGCCCGGCGCGCCGCGCATCCCGCACCAGCTCGAGGGAATGGGCGAATGCACGCTGTGCCACAGCGAAAATCCACCGCCTGGGTTCACAGCGATACCGCCGAGCCACGCGACATTCTCAGTGGACATCTGCCAGAGCTGCCATCAACCGGAGGAGGCCGAGGTTGAAGGCGAGGAGGCCGCAGAGCCGACGCCGGAACCCGCCGCACCCGCCGAGGGCGAGGCTGCCGCACCGCCCGCCATCCCGCACGAGTTGGAAGGCCGCGAGAACTGCCTGATGTGCCACGATCCCGAAGGTCAGGTCAAGCCGGCCCCTGCGGACCATGTAGGCCGGGCCGTCGAGACCTGCCAGATGTGCCACCAGCCGGAGGGGTAAGGGGGCAGGAACCTCGATAGTGCGCCATAGCGCAGACTGGAGTAGAGGCTTTAGTAAGGCCAACAAGACCATTGGTGTAGGGGCGAGGTGACCTCGCCCCTACAGGTACTGCCAGGCGTACTTTGCCACCTACAAATGCTCCACCGTGATGACCTTGCCGTGCTGGCGGAGCTTCTCGATCAGCTCCTCGAGATAGATCTGGCGCATCGGCACCCCGCGCACCACGTCGGCCAACTGCTGCGGGTTGATGGCATCCCCCACGATGAAGTGAATCTGGTCCGCGTGCAGCAGCGCGCGGGCCAGCTTGATGCCCACGTCCTGGTCCGGCGGCAGGTCGGCCGCGGTCTGGATGGCGCGCAGCCGGTCCACCGCGGCACTCAGCGTGAGGATGCCCTCGGTAACGAGGTCCACGCCTTCCAGCAGGCCCGGCGGCGGCAGCTTCGGCCCCGCCGCAGGAACAGGCGCGCGCGCCGCAGGCTGCCACGCCACACGCAACGGCTTGCCCAGCACCCGCGCAGCCACCTGCGCGGTCGTGCCGCCGCAGATGACCTTCACGCCTTCCCCAGCCATGAGCTTGCCCACGGCCTCGGCGTCCCGCGCCGCGTTCGCCGGCGGGCCGGTCAGCACCGTGACCTTGCGCTTGGGCCGCACCCACATCGCCACCGCCGTCGCATCGTCGCCCGGTTTATCATTGGACAGCTTGAGGCAGGTGCGCCGCAGCGCGCCGACAAGCTGCCGCGTATCCCCGCGCGTCTCGGCCCAACGCCGGACGGCCGTCGCAATGTTCTGCCAGCCGAAGCCCATGCGATACAGGCCGCCGACCCCCGCGTGGACGTAGCCGTCGCTGACCATGACGAGGTAATCGCCCATCTCCAGCCGGAACTGCGCCTCGCGAATCGTCCGTCCCGAGACGATACGCTCGCGCACCGGCAGGTCCACGACTTTGCCTCCGCGCGCGAGGATCAGGGGCGGGCTGTCGTACTCAGCAAGGTAAGCCTCGCGCGCCTTGTGGATGCGCAGGACGGCGAAGGTCGCGTACGCGAGATGCCGCACCTGGCACTCCGGCAGCGTCTCGACGAGCGTCTCCACGACCGCATCGATGCTGGCGCCCTTCTCCAGCATCGACGCCGCGATTTCTGCGGTCAGAGTGGCGAGAATGTTGGCCTTGACCCCGCTGCCCAGGCCGTCGGAGAGCACGACAATCAGGTCTTCGGGCGTCGAAACGACCTTGACCCAGTCGCCGCACAATTCCTCATTGTGCTTGCACAGGTTGTCCCAGGCGATTTCAACGATCTGCGGCATGCAGGACCTCGGTGAGGAAAAACGTCTCCGCATCCTGCGGGTTGAGGCCGTGGAAGACGCGTTCGCCCACGCGCACAGACACGCCCATCGAGCACTGCTCCATGCAGAATGCGCCGGTCAGCTCGACCTGCGTCTCCAGCCCGTGCTCGCGGATCAGCCGGTCGAAGGTCTCGGCCAGCTTCTCCGACCCGCGCACATAGCACGAGCTGCCGACACACACGACGATAGACAACATGCAATCTCCTGAGACGCGGTTCGGAGGTTGGAAAGTTGCAGGTTGGAAGGTTGAAGCGCCAGCCACCCGTAACATGCAACCTTCGAACCTGCAACCTTCAACCTAATCTGCGGCGGCTGATGTGATGCGAGAGCGTGGCGAGCTCTGCGGCCAGGTCCTCGTTCTTGACCAGCACATCCGCAGGCAAGGCCAGCTTGCACGGCGCGAAATTCCAGATGGCTCGCACGCCGCCCGCAACGAGCCGCTCCGCCACATCCTGCGCGGCCTGCTCCGGCACCGCAATGATGCCGATCTGCACCTGTAATCGGCTCACCAGGTCGGTCAGCTTTGCGACCGGCAGAATCTGGCGGCCGTCGGGCAGCGTGCCGAGCTTCGCCGGGTCCGCATCGAACAAGGCGACGATGCGCAGGCCGTAACGCTCGAACCCCCCGTAGAGTGCCAGCGCGGTCCCCAAATGGCCTGCGCCCACGACCACCGCCTCCTTGTCGTTGACCAGCCCGAGGAAATTCTCCAGGCCCGCGGCCAGTTCGCGCACATCGTAGCCGACGCCGGGCCGGCCCTCGTAGTCAAGATAGCCGAGGTCCTTGCGCACCTGGGCATCGGGCACGCCCGCGGCATCGCCAAGTTCCCTGGATGACATGACAGCCTGACCGTCTGCGAGCGCCTGCACGAGCCGCCGGTAGTAGATGGGCAGGCGGCGCAGGCTGGGTGCGGGGATGCCGACCGGACGCGAGTTCATGGCTCGACTCCTCTCATCTGCACAGGACCTCTGACTAAAGATTATAACGCCATCCAGCTTCGTGTCAAATCGCACGAATATCCCAGACCCACGAGGATCGACAGCCCTCGCATGTAACGAGGAATTCCGAATGCAGCCGGAGTCGAGGCTTCAGCCGGTTAGGTGGCCTGTGTACATGCACGACCAATCCGGCTAAAGCCTCGACTCCAGATTGCGCCATAGCGCGATATCTGGAATGCATCGGCTGTGTCTGCATTGGTTGCATTCTTGTGCAAACCTTGAGTATAATAAAACCCAAACCCGACCCGGAGGATGCTATGAGCAACGCGAACGGCCAGGAAGCGCAGGATCTGTATCGCCCTTCGTCCGACATCGTCACCAACGCGACTATCAAGAGCTATGAAGAGATGGCCCGCTGGGCCCAGGAGGACCTCGCAGGCTTCTGGGCAGCCCAGGCGGAGGAATTCGAATGGCACCAGAAATGGGACAAGGTGCTGGATGACAGCGAGAAACCGTTCTACAAATGGTTTGTCGGCGGCAAGACCAATATCGTGTACAACTGCCTGGACCGTCACGTGGCAACCTGGCGCCGCAACAAGCTGGCGCTCATCTGGGAAGGGGAGAACGGCGAGGTGCGCACGTTCTCCTACCATGCGCTCAACCGCGAGGTGTGCAAGTTCGCCAACGTGCTGCGCAGCATGGGCGTCAGAAAGGGCGACCGCGTAACCATCTACATGGGTCGGGTCCCGGAGCTGCCCATCGCCATGCTGGCCTGCGCCAAGATCGGTGCGGTGCATTCAGTCGTGTACGGCGGTTTCTCGGTGGAGGCGCTCCACGGGCGCATCGAGGACAGCCAGTCGAATGTCGCGATTACGTGCGACGGCGGCTACATGAACGGCAAGATCGTCGAGCTGAAGCGCATCCTCGACGAGGCCATCAAGCGCGCCGGCTCGGTCGAGCACGTCATCGTCTACAAGCGGACCGGCCATGACGTGCCGATGGAGGCGGGCCGCGATTATTGGTACCATGACCTGATGGCGCTGCCCATCGCGCGCACGGCCGCAGGCGGCAACCGCTGCGACACCGAGGTCATGGATGCCGAGGACCCGCTCTACATGCTTTACACCTCCGGCACGACGGGCAAACCGAAGGCCATTGTCCACACTCACGGCGGCTACATGGTCGGCATCGGCACGACGCTCAAATGGGTGTTCGATCTCAAGGAGGATGACCGCTACTGGTGCGCGGCGGATCCGGGCTGGGTCACGGGGCATTCGTACATCGTCTACGGGCCGCTGCTGCTCGGCGCGACGAGCTTCATGTACGAGGGCGCGCCCACATTCCCCTACCCGAATCGCTGGTGGAGCATGATCGAGAAGTACGGGGTTAACGTGCTCTATATGGCGCCGACGGCCATCCGCGGGCTGATGCGCTTCGGGGACGCGTGGCCCAACCGGCACGACCTGTCCACCCTGCGCCTGCTCGGCAGCGTGGGCGAGCCCATCAACCCGGAGGCGTGGCGCTGGTATCACCGGGTCATCGGCAAGGAACGCTGCCCGATCATGGACACCTGGTGGCAGACCGAGACGGGCATGTTCATGATTACGCCGCTGCCCGTCACGGACCTGAAGCCGGGCAGCGCGACGCGGCCCTTCCCCGGCATCGAGGCGGACATCCTGGACGAAGCGGGCCAGCCGGTTGCGCCGGGCGAAGAGGGCTACCTGGTGCTCAAGCAGCCGTGGCCCGCCATGATGCGCACGCTGTACCGCGACCCCGAACGTTATGTCAGCCAGTACTGGTCGAAATACCCCGGCCTCTACTTCACCGGCGACAGCGCGCGCCGCGACGAGGACGGCTACTACTGGATCATCGGCCGGGTGGACGATGTCATCAAGGTGTCGGGCTACCGGCTGGGCACCGCGGAGATCGAGAGCGCGCTGGTCAGCCATCCGGCGGTCGCAGAGGCCGCGGCCATCGGCCTGCCGCACGAAATCAAGGGCAACGCGATCCACACCTACGTGATCCTGCGCGCCGGCCACGAGCCGTCCGAGGCGCTGGCCGAGGAGCTCAAGCAGCACGTCGGCCACGAGTTGGGTCCCATCGCGCGGCCGGAAAAGATAAACTTCGTGCCGCAACTGCCCAAGACCCGCAGCGGCAAGATTATGCGCCGTGTGCTGCGCGCCCGCGCCCAAGGCCTGCCCGAAGGCGACCTGACGACGCTGGAGGAATAGACAAGAAGCAACCACGGAAGACGCAGAGTACACGGAAAAACCTATAGACGGAAGTATTCCGTGTACTCCGTGTTTTCCGTGGTTAGCTCTCGTTTCTCCTGCTCAGCGAACCATCGTACAATCGGCGGCATCAACCTTCTCACACTGGAGCAGCCATGCCCACTATGACCCCCCGCGAGCGCGTGCTGGCCGCCGTGTCGCGCCGTCGGCCAGACCGCGTCCCGAAGGACCTGAGCTGGGGCT
>DAOUGK010000268.1:0-3306 GCA_034429055.1 Anaerolineae bacterium
TACGTCATCTACACCTCCGGCTCCACCGGCACGCCCAAGGGGGTCGGGGTGCCGCATCGCGGCGTCGTAAACCATAACACCGCTGTGGCACAGCGGTTCGGGCTGAAGTCGGGCGACCGGGTGTTGCAGTTCGCCACCATCAGCTTCGATGCCGCGGTCGAGGAGATCTTCCCGGCGTTGCAGACCGGCGCAACGCTGGTGCTGCGGCCCGACAGCGTGCTCGTCACCGGCGACGAGTTGCTGCGGCTGATTCGGCAAGAAAGCATCACGGTGCTCGACTTCCCGACGGCGTACTGGCGCCAGTGGGTGCAGGAGTTGACTCAACTGGGCGCATCCGCACCGGATTCCGTCCGGCTGGTCGTTGTCGGCGGCGACGCGGCCGCGCCGGAAACATTCGCGGCGTGGTTGCGTCTGGGCGGCAGCCATGTCACCTGGCTGAACACCTACGGCCCCACCGAAACCAGCATCATCTCGACATGGTACGAGCCGCCGCCGGGCCTGCAAACCTGGGACCCGAACGAAGCCTTACCCATCGGCAGCCCGCTGCCCAACACGCAGCTCTATGTGCTGGACCGCAACCTGGAACCCGTGCCCATCGGCGTCCCCGGCGAGCTCTACGTCGGCGGCGCCGGCGTCACGCGCGGCTATCTCAACCGACCGGAGCTGACCGCAGAACGGTTCGTCCCGAACCCGTTTGCGCTGGACGATGGACGAAGGACGGCGGTCGAAGGACGGGCGACGAAAGACGAAGGATCAGCACCGGCCAGTGCACAGGGGCCATCGTCCATCGTCCATCGTCCATCGTCCATCGTCCACCGTCCTTCGTCCGCCCGCCTCTACCGCACCGGCGACCTGGTGCGCTGGCGAGCAGACGGCAACCTGGAGTTCCTGGGGCGCACCGACTTCCAGGTGAAGATTCGCGGCATGCGTATCGAGATGGGGGAGGTCGCGGCCGCGCTGGGGCAGTTGCCCGGCGTGGCCGACTGCGCCGTGCTGGCGGAGGAGAGCACAGCCGGCAAGCGGCTGGTGGCCTATGTAGCCCTCCAGCCCGGCGCGGGGCAGGATAGCGGCGGCTTGCGCGCGGCCCTGGCCCAACGCCTGCCGGACTACATGCTGCCGTCCGCCTTCGTGCTGCTGGAGGCCATCCCGCGCACCCCATCCGGCAAGCTGGACCGGCGCGGCCTGCCCGCGCCGGAACCGGCCCAGGCTGACGCAGGCACGGCGGACGCTCGACCGCGCACCCCGGTCGAGGAGATCCTGGCGGCCATGTGGGAACGCGTGCTGGACCTGCCCCACGTCGGTCTCCACGACAATTTCTTCGACCTGGGCGGGCATTCGCTGCTCGCCACCCAGCTCATCTCCCGGCTGCGCGCGGCGTTCGAGGTCGAGCTGCCGGTACGGACATTGTTCGAGCAGCCCACGGTCGCCGGGCTGGCTGCGGCCGTGGAAGCGGCACGCCGCCAGGCGCGGGGCACGGCCGCCCCTCCCATCCGCCCCGCGCCCCGTGACGCCGCGCCGCTGCCGCTGTCGTTCGGCCAGCAGCGCCTGTGGTTCCTGGATCAACTGGAGCCCGGCAGCCCGGCCTACAACATCCCTGATGCCCTCCGCATCGAAGGGGCGCTCGATGTTCCGGCGCTGCGCCGCAGCCTGAACGAGATTGTCCGCCGGCACGAAGTCCTGCGGACGACCTTCCCCAGCATCGACGGCGTCCCGCAGGTTGCTATTGCGCCGGAATTTACCCTCGACGTGCCGGTGATCGACCTGAGTGCGCTGCCGGAGCAGGAGCAGGCGGCCGCCGTGCAGCAGCACGCGGCCGCAGAAGCGCGGCGGCCGTTCGACCTGGCTGCCGGTCCACTGGTGCGCGCAACCTTGCTGCGCCTCGGCGCCGAGACGCACGTTGCGCTCCTGACCATGCACCACATCGTTTCCGACGGCTGGTCCAGCAGCGTGTTGACGCGCGAGCTCGCGGCGCTCTACACCGCATATGCGGCGACGGATGCGAAGCCTGCGGCCCTCCCGCCCTTGCCGGTGCAATACGTCGATTTCGCTGCCTGGCAGCGCGACTGGCTCACCGGCGAGGTGCGCGACCGGCAGCTTGGCTTCTGGAAGACCGCGCTGGCCGACCTGCCGGCCGCCCTGGACCTGCCCACCGACCGGCCGCGGCCGGCCGTGCAGACCTCCCGCGGCGCACACCTCCCGTTCAGCCTGTCCGCCGAGCTGACAGCCGAGCTCAAGGCGCTGAGCCGGCGCCACAACGTCACGCTGTTCATGGCGGTGCTGGCTGGGTTCGAGGCGCTGCTGGGCCGCTACTCCGGCCAGGAAGTCTTCGGCATCGGCACGCCCATCGCCAACCGCAACCGCGCCGAAATCGAGAGCCTGATCGGCTTCTTCGTCAACACGCTGGTGCTGCGCGCCGACCTCAGCGGCGCCCCGTCGTTCCGCCAACTGCTGGCGCGGACGCGGGAGACCGCCCTCGCTGCGTATGCGCACCAGGATCTGCCGTTCGAAATGGTGGTGGACGCGCTCCAGCCGCAGCGTGACCTCAGCCACACGCCGTTGTTCCAGGTCATGTTTACGCTGCACAGCGGCGGGACCGGCCAGGCCGCCCTGGAGCTGCCGGGGCTGCGGTTCAGCCAGTTGGACATCGACACCGGCGTCGCGCCCTTCGACCTCACCCTGACCCTGGGCGAGACGGCCGACGGGCTTACGGGCGGCGCGGAGTACAACCCCGACCTGTTCGACGAGGCCACCATCCAGCGGATGCTCGGTCACTTACGGGCCTTGCTCGCCGCTGCCGTGGCCGATCCGGACACGCCAGTGACCCGGCTGCCGATGCTCAGCCCGGCCGAACGTGACCAGATCCTGCGCGACTGGAACAATACTGCCGCAGACGTGCCTGCGGACCTGGAGATGCATCAGCTCTTTGAAGCGCAGGCCGCTGCCCGGCCCGACGCGCTCGCCCTCGTGCAGCCGCCGCCGCTCGGCGCTGAGGGGCCGCGCACCGAGCTCACCTACGCAGAGCTGAACGCGCGCGCCAACCAGCTGGCCCACTACCTGCGCAGCCTGGGCGCCGGCCCGGAAACCATCGTCGCCCTCGCCGTCGAACGCTCGCCCGAGATGATCATCGGCCTGCTCGGCATCCTCAAGGCCGGCGCCGCCTACCTGCCCCTCGACCCCAGCTATCCTGCCGACCGCCTTGCCTTCATGCTCGCCGACTCCGGCGCGTCCGTCGTGCTGACCCAGGCGCAGGTGCTGGAAGCTGGAAGCTGGATAGGCGCAGCTCCGCTGCGCACGGAAACTGGAAGC
>DAOUGK010000269.1:0-3578 GCA_034429055.1 Anaerolineae bacterium
AAAGAGGGCCGCCCGACGGCTCAGGTGTTGGCCGATGCGCTGCCGGGCCTCGTGGCAAGCATCAAGTTCGGCAAGACGATGCGCTGGAACGCGACCAACGTCGCCTTCTCGCGGCCGCTGCGCTGGTTCGTCTCCCTGCTGGGCGATGCGGTCATTCCCTTCGAGTACGCCGGACTGACCGCCGGCCGCACGACCTGCGGGCCGCGCGCCGAAGGTTCGCCGGAACTCACGGTGAGTTCCGCGGATGCGTACCTGCCCCTGATGGCCGAGCATCACGTCATCGTGGACCGGGCCGCGCGCCGCGCCGAGGTCAGCCGCCAGGTCGCGCAACTCGCCGCGGCTGTGAACGGCGCGATCCCTGACGACCCGGCGCTGCTCGAGGAAGTCACCGACCTGATCGAGCAGCCCACCGCGCTGCGGGGCGGCTTCGAAGCCGATTACCTGCGCCTGCCCAAAGAGGTGCTCATCACCGTAATGAAGAAGCACCAGCGTTACTTCCCGGTCGTGGACGCGCAGGGGAAGATGCTGCCCTACTTCATCGCCGTGCGCAACGGCGGGACGGACTACCTGGACGTAGTACAGGCAGGAAACGAGGGTGTGCTGCGCGCCCGCTATGCGGACGCCAGCTACTTCTTCCGCGCAGACACGGCGCGGCCGCTGGCGGACTTCACCCCGCGGCTCAGCACGCTGACCTTCCAGGAAAAGCTCGGCTCCATGCTGGACAAGGTCCATCGCGTCGAGCAGCTGGCGCCCCGCCTGGGCGAGCTGCTGGGGCTGACCGCTGACGAACAGCACACCACCCGGCGGGCCGCGCAGTTGTTCAAGAGCGACCTCGCGACGCAGATGGTCGTGGAGCTGACCTCGCTGCAGGGCGTCATGGGCCGCGAGTATGCCCGGCTGTCTGGAGAGGATCCCGCGGTTGCGCAGGCCATCTTCGAGCATTATCTCCCGCGCTCACAGGGCGACATCCTCCCGCAGTCGCGGCCGGGCCTCGTGCTCGGCATCGCCAACCGGCTCGATTCGCTGGTCGGCCTGTTCGCCGTGGGTCTGGCGCCCACCAGCACCGCCGACCCGTTCGGGCTCCGTCGCGATGCGCTGGGGCTGGTGCAGGCGCTGGCCGGCCTGGAGCAGCCGCTGGACCTGCGTCCCGCGCTGGCTGCAACCGCCGCCCAGATGCCCGTGCCGGTCAGCGAGAGCGTGCTGGCCGATGTGCTCACCTTCGTGCGCGACCGGCTGTACGGCTGGCTGCGCGACCAGGGCCTGCCGCACGACGCGGTCAACGCCGTGCTGGCGGTGCAGGGGCATGATCCCGCCCGCGCGACCGCTGCCGCACGCGAACTCGTCCAACTCGTCCAGGCCGCGGACTGGCCGGAGACCTTCACGGCCTATGCCCGCTGCAAGCGCATCGTGCGCAGCCTGCCGGAGGTTCATGCGCTTGCGCCGGAGCACTACACCGAGCCCGCGACGCGCGGCCTGTACGACGCCTGGCAGGCAGTTGCGCCGCAGCCGGAGAGCGTGGCCGCGCTGGCCGGCGTCCTGCGCGCACTGAAGGACCCGATCAACCGCTTCTTCACCGACGTGCTGGTCATGGCCGACGACCCGGCGGTGCGCGCGGCGCGGCTGGCGCTGGTGCAGCGGATTGCCGCTCTGCCCGACGCCATCGCGGACCTGAGCCTGCTGCAGGGGTTCTAAGTCGTTTCCACGGTGAAATCTGCATGTGAGACCTTCGAGGTCAGGCCAACCGAAGGTCGGCACGAGACCTCGAAGGTCTTGACTGTAGGATTCGCTCTGGAAGCAGTCTAGGGTTGCATCAGCGTAGTCTGAGGAACACGGCATCCACGAGAAATCAGGGTCCTCAGACTGCGCCCCTTGCTCCCATTTTGGGATCATGTTATAATCGCCATGCGTGTGATTGCATTACGAACACTGCGGGCCTTCTGGGAACAGCACCCGGAGGCACAAGATGCTCTCGTGGCCTGGTACCAGGACGTGAAACGCGCCCAATGGCGTACGCCCGCAGATATCAAGCAAGTCTATCGTAACGCGAGTTTTGTCGGTCACAATCGCGTTGTCTTCAACATCAAGGGCAACCATTATCGTGTGGTGGTGGCCGTTCAGTACAACCAAGCAATTGTCTATATCCGATTCGTCGGCACGCACAGGGAATACGACCAAATCGATGCCGAGTCGGTGTGAGGGCGAGGATTCCATGGATATCAAGCCAATCCGCTCTGAAAGGGACTATGAGGCTGCGCTTCACGAGATCGAGCAGTTATTCGACGCGTCGACAGGCAGCCCGGAAGCTGACCGTCTCGACGTATTGACCACCCTCGTAGAAGCTTATGAGTCGCAGCATTACCCTATGCCTCAGGCCGATCCGGTTGAGATGCTCAAGTATTACATGGAAAGCCGTGGGCTGACACGGGCGGATATCGAGCCATTCATTGGAAGCCGGGCTCGCGTAGCTGAGATACTCAACCGCAAACGACCTCTCACGTTGGAGATGATCCGCCGACTCTACGCGGGCCTGGGCATCCCTGCCGAAGTGCTGGTGCAACCCTATGCCATCAGGGAAAGCAAAGCCGACTACAAAGTAGACTCTGAGTCATGATTCCTCACAAACTCAAACTCCACAACTTCATGTGCTATCGCGAGGAACAGAGCCTCGATTTCTCCGGCATCCACCTTGCGTGTCTCACGGGCGACAACGGCCACGGCAAGTCCGCGCTGCTGGACGCGATGACGTGGGCGCTCTGGGGCCGAGCCCGCGCGCGCCGCGATGACGAACTCATCGCGCTGGGCGAGTCCGAGATGTGGGTGGATCTGGAGTTCGGCCTGGGCCCGCAGCGTTACCGCGTCTGGCGCCAGCGAAGCAAGCGGGGCCGCGGCCAGACCGACCTGCACCTGTACATCTGGAACGAAGGCAGCGAGGACTGGCAGCTGCTCGACGAGGGCGGCGTCAACGAACGGCAGGCCCAGATCATCCGCACGCTGCGCATGGAGTACGACACATTCGCCAACTCCGCGTTCCTGCTGCAGGGCCGCGCCGACTCCTTCACCGTCAAGACTGCGTCCGAGCGCAAGCAGATTCTGGCCGACATCCTCGGCCTGAACCGCTATGACCTGTACGAGGAACAGGCGAAGGAGGAGGTGCGCGTCCGCAAGGAGCGTGCCATCCGTGTGCAGGGCGAGATCGGCGGCATCGACCACGCGCTCGCACGGCGCGGCGAGTTCGAGGCCCAGCTTGTCGCCGCGCGGCAGGCCGTCACCCAGGCCGTGGAGGCGCTCCGCGCGGCAGAGGCGGAGCAGGCCACGCTGCGCTTGGAGGTGCAGGGCTTGCGCGGGCAGGCGCACCAACTGGCCGACCTGCGCAACCGCCTGGCGCGTGCAGAGCGGGACCTGGCCGAGATGCGCGACCAGTACACCGCCGCACAGCGCCGTCTCACCGCCTACGAGCAGGTCCTGGCCGAGCGCGAAGCCATCGAGACGGGCTGGCGTGCGCTGCAGGACGCGCGTGAGCAGGAAGCCGCCTACAACACCAAACTGCGCCGGGATGTGGAGTTGCAGGCCCGGCTCCT
>DAOUGK010000270.1:0-23600 GCA_034429055.1 Anaerolineae bacterium
CACCGGCGACTACACGGATATCAGTGCCGGTAACACGCCTACAGGTACTGGCACCTACAACGTGGAGGGCCTGACCTGGACGCCGGACGGCACGAAGCTGCTGGGCGTGGAAAACGGCAACCTGGTCTCGCTCGACCCGACCACCGGGCTCTACACGCTTGTCGGGCCGATCGGCGCGATCCAGGGCCTGGTTGCGGGCGTACCGACCACCCTCTGGACGCCGGACGTGGATTCGCTGGCGTTCGACCCGGCGACCGGCATCCTGTATGCCGTCGCGCGGCGCGAGGACTCGCCCATCACAAACGGCAACACCCTGCGCGATGTGTTGTTCCAGATCAACCCGACGACGGGCCTGCGCGTCCCGAACGTATACGGTGCGGGCCTGGACTTCATCATCATCGACACCAGCACGCTGACCACACCGCTGTACGACATTGATGGCATCACGTTCGACCCGCAGGCGGGTACGCTCTATGCCATCGCCAATGACCCGACGGCCAATATCGGCCTCGGCGACCGGCTCGTGACCATCAACAAGGCCACCGGCGCCGTGACGGACATCGGGCGATTGACCAGCGCCGCGGACGGCACGACGGCCGTCACCGATATGGAAGGTCTTTCCTACCTGGCAGGCGTCGGCTTGATCGGCACGACGGGTGATGCGAGCAGCGATTCGACCCAGCGCAGCCTGCTGTGGACTATCCAGACGACAGCAATCGGCGGCTTAGTGATGGCCGACCGGGTCATCCCAACCCCGGCTTCCACCTACACCGACTGGGAGGCCGTGGCCTGCCGTGTCGGGCCGACCGAGCTCGGCGCGTACATCGTGCCGCCGACCGACAGCAACGAGGCGGTGACCGCGCTCAAGGCCAGCATCGGCGACCGCGTCTGGGCCGACCTGGACGGCGCGGGGGATCAGGATGCGGGCGAGCCGGGCCTCGCGGGCGTTACCGTCAAGCTGTATGACAGCACCGGCACGACGCTGCTGGCGACGACGACGACCGACGCCACGGGCGCGTATCACTTCTGGGACTTGAACGCGGGCACGTACAAGGTCACGTACGACCTGAGCAGCGCGCCGGGCGGCTATCAGCCGACCACGGCGCCCACGCTGACCGTGACGGTCACGGCGGGCCAGCAGTACACTGCGGCGGACTTCGGCCTGGAGCCGCCGGGCACGGCCTCCATCGGCGACACCGTCTGGCTCGATGCGGACGAGGACGGCGTCGTGGACGACGACGAGGACGGGCTGGCGGGCGTCACCGTCCGGCTGTACGTGGACCTGGATGACGACGGCGTGCTCGACCCGACCGATGTGCTGGTGGAAGCGACGACGACCGACGCAGACGGCAAGTACCTGTTCACCGGCCTGCAGGACGGCAAGTATCTCGTGCAGGTGGATACGTCCAGCCCGGTCACTTCACCCTACGACGGGACGACCACCATCGCGGCCAGCATGGACCTGGTGAGCGGGGTCAACCCGAAGCCGGTGACGCTGGCCGTGGGACAGGCCTACGACATGGCCGACTTCGGCTACAACTGGGGCGGCTCCATCGGCGACCTGGTGTGGTGGGATGATGACCGCGATGGCGCCCGCGACGGCGGCGAAGCCGCCATCCCGAACGCCGCCGTGCTGCTCTACTACGATGCGGACAACGACGGCATCCTGAACCCGGTCGCGGGCGACTACCAGATCGGCTTCGCGATGACGGATGCCAACGGCGCTTACCTGCTCGACAACCTGCCGCCGGGCAACTACCTGGTGGATGTCTACGAGGACAGCATCACGACGGATGGGAACCGCAACGTCGTGCCGACGACCGCCGACGTGCGGGTTGTGACCCTCGGACCCAACCAGGACATCACCTGGGCAGACTTCGGTTACTTCGAGGGCGCGCAGGTGCAGGGCAACGTCTTCTGGGACGAGGACCGCAACCAGATCTTCGACGCTGCCGAGACCGGCCTGACCCCGGTCACGGTGACCCTGACCGGCACGGATATGTTCAACAACCCGGTGACGGCGACCACAACGACGGATGCGAACGGCCACTTCCGGTTTATCGTGCCGGAGGGGGACTACACGCTGACCTACAACACGGCGCAGACGACGGCGCTGGGCTATCCGGAAGCCACGACGCCGACGAGCATCGACTTCCACGCCTATCCCGGCGAAGACTGGCACCCGACCTTCGACTTCGGCGTGGACAACGCGGGCAAGATCGGTGACCTGGTCTGGAACGACGCGGACGGCGATGGTGTCCACGATCCCGTCGAGCCCGGCATCGGCGGCGTGACGGTGACGCTCTACCACGACACGAACAACGACGGCATCTACTCGATCGGCGACAAGTTCATGGCCGCGACGGCCACCGATCCGAACGGTGCGTACCTGTTCACCGGCCTGGCGGACGGCCGCTACTTCGCCATCGTCGACCCGGCCACGGTGCCCGCAGGCTACACCCAGACGGGCGACCCCGAGTCGAACAACGACAACCAGGGCACTGCGGATGTCAGCGGCGGCGGCAGCGTGCTGACGATGGACTTCGGCTACAAGCCGCCCCTGACCGCCCATACCGTGAGCGGCACGGTCTGGGAAGATGCGGACGGCGGCGCGGACATGGATGGCGGCGAGCCGATGCTCGCGGGCGTCACCGTCTGCCTGTACAACAGCACCGGTACGACCCTGCTGGTCTGCACGACGACCGACGTGAACGGCTACTACGCCTTCCCCGGCGTGGCGGACGGGAGCTACGTCGTCAAGGTTGACCCGACGACGCTGCCGAGCACGGCTTACACGCCGACCTATGACCCGACCGCACCGCTGGACAACCAGACGCCGGTCACGGTCAGCGGCGCGGATGTGACCAACCAGAACTTCGGCTACCAGGAACTCCTGGGCAGCATCAGCGGCACGGTGTGCGCGGGCGACGGCGACGGCCTGTGCGAGCCGGGCGAAACCGGGCTGACCCCGGTGACGGTCACGCTCATCTACGCGGGGCCGGATGGCATCCTCGGCACGACCGATGATGTCAGCACGCCGACAACCACCGACGCCAACGGCGACTATACCTTCACGGGGCTGGAGCCCGGGCTGTACCAGGTCATCGAAACCAATCCGCTGAACTACGTCAGCCTGGCCGACGCGGACGGCGGCAACCCGGACAACATCACCGTCCTGCTGCCGCTCGGCGGCACGGTGGTAGACCGCGACTTCGAGGATGAGCTGGTCGACATCGGCTACATCGGCGACAAGGTCTGGTGGGACATCGACAACGACGGCATCCAGGATGCAGGCGAACCCGGCATCCCGGGCGTGACGGTCGAGCTGCTGAAGAACGGCAACCCGTACAAGACCACCACGACCGACGCGACTGGGAAGTATGAGTTTACGGCCCTGGCGGCAGACAACTACACGGTGCGCATCCTGGCTGCGGAGTTCGGCGCGGGCGGCACGCTGGAGAACTGGACCGCCAGCCCGCAGGATCAGGGTGTGGATGATGCGGTTGACTCCGACGGCCACCCGACTACGCATGATGCACCCGTCACGCTGGGTGCAGGCGAGAGCACCACGATAGTGGACTTCGGGTTCACGATTGTCTCCGGCTACACGATCACGAAGACGCTGACGAGCGCGAATCCGGCGCGGCTGGGCGAGGAAGTCAAGTTCGAAATCACGATCGTGAACACCGGCGATACGTGGATTTCGATGCTGCCGCTGCAGGACAGCTACAACAACGCCTATCTGACCTACGGCTTCGGCGGCACGTTCGCCACGCCGGACACGGTGGACCATGTCAACGACGGCGTGCTGGATTGGACCGACCTGACCGCGGCGACGCCCTACGGGTTCGGCGCGGACATCGCACCCGGCGAGACGAAGGTCGTGCAGATCAGCTTCACGGCCCGGGCCGACACGAGCGCGCTGCCCGGCAGCGAGGTGGTGAACAGCGTCGCGGTGGCGAACGCAGTGGCCGACCCGGACGGACCGGCGGGCCCGCTGCCGCCGCAGGCGCCGCTGCCGCCGCAGACTGAGGAAGCCCCGGTCAGCATCTACACGCCGACCGGCCTCGTGCTCGAATGGTTCGACGCGGCGATGGTTGACGGCGCGCTGCTGGTCAACTGGCGCACGGCCAGCGAGGCCGAGGTCATCGGCTTCAACCTGCTGCGCCGGGCGGAGGCAGATGCCACGTTCGCCCCGGCCAACGCGGAGCTGATCCTGGCCCAGTTTGCCGGGCAGGAAAGCGGCGGCGTCTATACGTTCCAGGATGCCGGACTGGCGTCCGGCAGCTACATCTATCAACTGGAAGGCATCCGGCTGGACGGCAGCGCCGACGTGTTCGGCGAAGTGACCGTGACCGTGCCGTAAGGCACGCAGCCCAACCGGAGCGCGGACAGATGCAAGACCTGCCCTGACGAACATGCGGAACGGCAGGGCAGGCCTTGCACCACCCCCCTTGGCACAAGGAGGCGAAAGACATCATAACACAGAGAGCGCACAGGAAGCAGCCGGTCCGTGATGATACCTCGGGCCGGACTGACACGGAACGTGTTGAAGGCGTTTGTTCACTGGAGGAGACCATCATATGCAAGCTGTAAAGCTACCCCACAATCTGCGCAAGCTCATGGCCGTTGCCGGCCTGGCGCTTGTGCTGCTGCTGGCACTGACGGGCATGGCCGTTGCCGCGCCTGAGGCGCCCTATCACAGCGTGGCCCAGGTCGCGCTGGTCGACCGGGCCGCAGCCCCCAGCGCGCCGATGGGCAAGTCGACCATCGGCGACTACGTCTGGCACGACGCCGACGCTGACGGCAACCAGGATGCCGGCGAAGTCGGCATCGACGGCGTCATCGTCAACCTTTACCTGGATCTCAACACTAACGGCGTGATCGACCCGGGCGAGTACGTTTCGTCCATGCCCACCGGCGATGACCCGGATACACCCGGCACGCAGCAGGGCTGGTACGCGTTCGACGTCACCGCGGCGGGCAACCAGTACATCGTCGAGATCGATCCGAGCAACTTCGCGCCCGGCGGCGCGCTGGACAACCACGTCCTGACGAGCACGGTGACCTACCCGCACGTCTGGGTGGTATCGCTGCCCGGCCTGATCGAGACCTATCTCGATGCGGACTTCGGCTACGCGCTGACCGGCGTGGAAGTGACCAAGGACCCGCCGACGCAGACCCTGCTGGCGGGCAGCACGGCCACCTTCACGGTCATCGTGCGGAACACCGGCGAAGTCTACCTGTCGAACATCGTGCTTGCGGACATCGTCCCGGGTGCGGTCTGCGTGCCCGCGGTCATCCCCGGCCCGCTGGCGCCCGGCGCGACGGCCAGTGCGGTCTGTACCGTGACCAACGTGACGGCGGGCTTCACCAACTATGTGGACGCGACCGGCACCTCGACCGATTCGGGCGGCGACCCGCTCCCCGGCGACACCACCCAGACGGACACGAGCAATCCGGCTAACGTCGTACTGGCAACCCCGGCCATCGACGTGGAGAAGTACGTGTCGATCGACGGCGGGTCGACGTGGGTGGATGCGGACACGGTGACGGGGCCGTACCTGAACACCGGCATCCAGCCCCAGTTCCGGTTCACGGTCACGAACGTCGGCAATGTGACGCTGCACACCATCACGCTGACCGACAGCGACTTCTCGCTGGCGGGCTGCACGATCCCGCCCACCCTGGCTCCGGCCGGCTCCTTCCAGTGCATCATCATCGCGAGCTGGGCAACCGGCCAGCACACCGACACGGCGACGGCTACGGGCAAATTCACCGATAGCAGCAACGTCACCGCAACGGTTTCGGATACCGACGATGCGAACTACTACGGGTCGGACCCGGAGATCGACGTGGAGAAGTATGTGTCGATCGACGGTGGGGTGACGTGGGTGGATGCGGACAGCGTGACGGGGCCGATGCTGAACGGAGCGACGGTTGCGCCGCAGTTCAAGATCGTGGTGACGAACACGGGCAACGTGCCGCTGACGAACGTGGACGTGACGGACAGCGTGTATGGCACGATCAGCCTGAACGGGACGCTGGCGGTGGGGGCGAGCGCCGAGTACTTCGTGACGGGGACGTGGGCTGCGGGGCAGCACACCAACGTGGCGACGGCGAGCGGCGAGTACACCGACGGCAACGGCAACACCGAGCCGGACACCGACACGGATGCAGCGAACTACTACGGGTCGGACCCGGAGATCGATGTCGAGAAGTACGTCTGGGACGGCGCGGCCTGGGTGGATGCGGACACCGCACCCGGCCCGACGCTGCTGACCGGCGCCATTCCGCAGTTCCGGTTCGTCGTGACGAACACGGGCAATGTGATGTTGAGCAACATCACGCTGACCGACAGCGACTTCTCGCTGGCGGCCTGCGCGATCCCGGCTACGCTGGCCCCGGGTGCATCGTTCACCTGCACCATCACGGCGACCTGGGCGCCGGGCCAGCACACCAACACGGCGACGGCGACCGGCTCGTTCACCGACGGCGCCGGCAACACGCAGACCGACACCGACACGGATGACGCCAATTACCTCGGCGCGGCCAGCAGCTTCGGCAACCTGGTCTGGTGGGATGTGAACGGCAACGGCATCCAGGAAGCGGGCGAACCCGGCATCCCCGGTGTGACGATCGACCTGTTCGGCTACCCGTCGGTGACGACCGATCCGAACGGCGCTTACACCTTCACCAACCTGCCGGGCGGCAGCTACGTTCCAGACATCAATGCAACGCAGTTCGCGCCCGGCGGCCCGCTGGCCGGCTTCACGATGAGCCCGGCGTTCCAGGGCGGCAACACGGCGCTCGACTCGAACGGCGTGACGGACGGCTCAGGCGGCGTGCAGGCGACAGTCAATCTGCCGGCCAGCACGACCAACCCGACCATTGACTTCGGCTTTGTGAAGCCCACCAGCTACACGCTGACCAAGGTCTCGATGGAGACGCAGGCGGTGCGGGTCGGCGATCCGGTGCAGTTCAAGATCACCATCCAGAACACCGGGCAGACCTACATCAGCGTTCTGCCGCTGGTCGACACCTTCGATCCGACTTATCTGCAATTCGTCAGCGCCAGCGTCGCACCGGACTCGACGGCACCGCTGGGCACGCTGACCTGGAACGACCTGACGGGCGCGGGCATGCTCGCTCCCGGCAGCTTCTTCGATGTGTTCGTCGACTTCATCACGCTGGCGGACACGACGGCCCTGCTGCCGGCCGGCGAGACCATCAACACCGCCACGGTGCTGAAGGACAACACGCGGGTCGATCCCGACGGACCCGGCGGCGTGCCTGAGGCCGTGCCGCCGACGACCAACCTGACCTCCTCGGACGGCGTTCAGGCAATCCAGCCGACCGGCCTGGCCCTGGCCAGCGCTACGGCGACGGTCACGGCGGAAGGCGTGATGGTTGCCTGGGAGACCGCAGACGAGACCGCGATCCTCGGCTTCAATGTCCTGCGGGACGGCGTGGCCGTGAATGCGGAGTTCATCCTGGCCGGCGCGTCCGGCACGAACACGGGCGGGGCATACAGCTTCCTGGACGCTGGCGCCTCCGGCGCGGGCGTCTACGCCCTCGAGGTGATCAAGCTTGACGGTTCCGTCGAAGTGATCGCCCTCAACTAAACTCCTTCCAGGGTGGAATCCACAGCCGAGACCTTCGAGGTCTCGCAGACCTCGAAGGTCTGCCGTGCAGTTTCCACTGTGGAAGCGGTTTAGGAGCCGCCTTCGGCCCAGTCCCTGAGGGTCGCCAGGACCCTCAGGGAACCAGCATATACATTGTGGAGTCCGCACCGCGGTCGCATAGGGCTCGTAAAAGAACAAGTTCCGCCGCTGGCACGGTAGGCTCAACTCCCTTGAGCACGACCGGCCAGAGCAGGAAGTAATACTTTTACAGGCCCATAGCAACCGTCAGGATGCGGACTCCACAAGGCTTTACAGATCATGGTTACGGCGGCCGCAGGCAAAGGGCCTGCGCGTCGGCTCTGCGGATAGAATGATACGATATCGAGCAAGGGGCGTGAAGATGCAAGCGAGTACTGGGCGGGCCATCCGGGGGTGGCTCATCGTGGTGATGTTGATTCTGCTGGGAAGCCTGGCGCCGGCGGCGCCGCGGGCTGCCGCGCAGGTGACGGCGAGCCCGGCAGCTTTTGCACTGCCGTGGACACCGCCGGCGCCGGGATATCGCGTCAGCGTTGACACCGATGGACTTTACGCGCTGAATTACACTGCTCTCTCTGCTGCGGGCCTGCCGATTGGCGCGCTGGACCCGCGCTCCCTGCGCATGTATTTCATGGGCACGGAAATCCCCATTCGCGTGCTCGGGGAGAATGACGGCATTTTCGACGCTTCGGATGTGGTGCTTTTCTACGGCCGCGGCGTGGATTCGCTGTTCCTGGACGGGCTGCTGCCCGCCAACAAATATACTACGTCCACCGTTTACTGGCTGACCTATGGCTGCGCGGCAGGGCCGTGCGCGGGTCCGTATGGCCTGCGGATGGCCGATGTGGACGGCTCAGGCAGCGGGAGCACGCCGCCCGACTTCGTGCATCGCGAGCGTCAGTGGCGCAGCCGGAATTACCTGTCGGCATATCCCTTCGAGCACGATGCGGACCATTGGTTCGACGACCAAGTTACCACCTTCGCCAACCTGGATCGCACTTTTCGCGCGACCAACCTGTCGGCCAGCTCCGCGCCCGCCACGCTCAACCTGCGGCTGCTGGGCTACGGCACGACCCAGCCCCAGCATCACCTGCGCGTGTGGGTGAATCCTGCGCTTAACCCGACTCCGGTCATCGATGGGTCTCCCGGCTGGACCGGCTTCGATATCTACACCACGTCCGTCCAGGTGCCGCGCAGCTACCTGGTCGAGGGGACCAACACGATCCGCTATCGGCTTGTCGTCACCTCCGGCAGCGACTTTGCGTATCCGGACTGGTACGACTTCTTCTATTACGACCAGTACGTGGCGGAAAGCAATCTCCTGGACTTCAACAACGCAGACGCCGGGACCTGGCGCTATGACGTCAGCAACTTCACGACCTCGGACGTCGAGGTGTATGATGTCACCGACCCGTTTGCGCCGCAGCGTTTCATCAATACGACCGTCACCCCGGCCGGCGCGACTTTCAGCGTCGGCTTCGGAGACACGGCTGCGGGCGCCAAGAAATACCTGGCGTTGACCGCGGCCGCACGCAGGACGACGGCGGTCATCGAGCCCGCGACTTTCCTGGCATCGCCTTACCGGCCCGGCAACCTGCTCGATTCGGCCAACGCGGCGGACTACATCATCATCACGCACCGCGACTTCTGGGGTCAGGGCGACACGGAGCCTTTCACCCTGGCGAATGCCCTGGCCGACTACCGCGCGTATGACTTCCGCGTGGCCCTGGTCGACGTGCAGCAAATCTACGACCAGTTCAACGGGGGCATGATGTCGGCGGAGTCCATCCGCGATTTCCTGGCCTATGCCCACGCGAACTGGACCGGAGCCGGGGACCCCAACGTCAAGGCGCCCGCTTATGTCCTGCTCATGGGCGACGGCACCAACGACATGCGCAAGTACCGCTCGTCGTACAATACGTACATCCCGCCTTTTCTGTACCTGGCGGATCCGGACATGGGCGAGACGGCCGCGGACAACCGGTTTGTGACCTTCATCGGCAATGACAGCTTTCCGGACATGCACCTGGGCCGGTTCCCGGTCAATAACGTGACGGAAGCACAGGCGATGATCAACAAGGTCATCTATTATGAGGTGGCCTGCCAATGTAACGATACATGGGACAAACACACGCTCTTCCTGGCGGACGACCTCGAGGGCGGCGGGGGCAACTTCTACTATTACTCGGACTTGATCGCCGACGGCTACGTCGATGCGCCGGCGAACACGATCAAGCTGCTCCCGGCGGACTTCACGGTCCAGAAGGAATACCTGGGCATGACGTGCGACCTCGGCAATCCGGCGGATGCTGTGCAGTGCCGGACGAATACGGTCAATGCACTGAACACGACCGGCGCCCTGTTTGTCAGCTTCGTCGGACATGCGACGCAGCAGTATTGGGCCGTGGAGCACATGTTTGACAGCAACGCGAGCGCCCTGCTGACGAACGGGCCGTGCCTGCCCATCATGCTGCCGATGACGTGCTACGAGGGCTCGTTCCAGGACTACCGGTATGCATCCGTGATGAGCGAGACGGTTGTGCGCCAGCCGATCAGCGGCGCGGTGGCGAGCTTTGCGCCGACGGGCTTCGGTCTCGTCACGGGCCATGATTACCTGGAGAAGGGGCTGATGCTGGCGTGGTTCCACCAGGGCATCAACCGCTTGGGCGACGCGAGCACGTATGCGAAGCAATACCTGGTGGACAATGCGGGCGGCCAGTACCTGGACCTGCTCGACACCTTCGGCCTGCTGGGCGACCCGGCCCTGCAGGTCAAGACGCCGGAAGTCTGCCTGACCCCGACGGCGGTCACGATGAACGGCTTTGCCGCGGAGCCGGCGGAGAGCGGCGCGCAGGTCACCTGGCAGACCGCGGACGAGTCGGACATCCTGGGGTTCAACGTGCTGCGGCGCAGCGTTGACTTCGGCCGGGCGACGGCCTCCGGCTCCTACAGTGCGATCAACGCGGAGATCATCCCGGCGGCGTATACGGGGCTGCCGCAGGGCAGCAGCTACACCTATCTGGATCTGGACGTGCGCCCGGGGGAGACGTACCAGTATCAGATCGAGATTCTCAAGCTCGACGGCGCCAGCGACTTCTACGGCTCCAGCGAATTCGGGACGGTGGGGCTGCAACTGGTCGAGCCGCAGACGCAGTAAGCATCTAGCCGAGAATTGCTCTGGCCGGTCTCTGACCGGGCCTGGGGGCACGGTCAGAGACCGGCCCCAGCGGGTTTTCGGATAGACAGTAAAGAAATCCACATCAGGGAGGTAACGCCTCATGCAGCCGGCAACCCCGCGCAGGCGTATCGGTATGTTATTGATGGTCGGTGCGATCGTGGCGGCGTTTCTGACGCCGGTCAGCGCACTTGGTGCAAGTACAGGCGGTTTGCCGGCGGTTGCGGGCGAACCTGACGGCCAGGTGCGCCTGCTCAACGCGGATGCGCAGGGCGTGGCGCTGGAACTTGTCGCGCCCGCGTTCGACGTAACGAGAGACGCGGCCTGCCAGCGGGCCGAGGCGCCGGGCTTCGTCCTGAGCGCGGAAGCGGGCCGGCCGCAGGTGCCGGTCAAGGTCGTGCTGCTGGGCGTGCCGCCGGATGCGGAGCTCGACCTCCAGGTAGAGGCAGCGCCCGCGGCCACGCTGGCGACGGGCGTCAACCTGTGCGCGGCTCAGCCGGTGGCGGCTGATGCGGACGCGTCCGGTGATGCGGTGGATGCCAAGGAACTGCCCGCCCGTGACGCGGCCATCTATGAGACCGACGCCCTTTACCCCGCGCAACCCGTGCGCCTGGTGGAGCTGGGCTTCATGCGCAGCCAGCGGATCGTGCGGCTGGAGTTCTACCCGGTACAGTATAACCCCGTTGCGGGCGAACTGCGGGCCAGCGAGCGGATAACGGTCGCGCTGCGCTTTACCGGCGCTGTGCAGGCCGCAGCCGCCGGCTGGCAGGCAGAGCCGGCGGAGTTCGAGACGGCCTTCCAGCGTTCGCTGCTTAACTACGAGTCCGCGCGCACGTTCCGGCGCAGTCCGGCCGCGAACGTTGCGGCAGCAGCCGCGCCGGCTGCCTGGACGCCGCCTCAGCCGGGCTACAAGGTGCTCGTGCGCCAGGAGGGCCTCTACCAGCTCACGCCGGCCGCTCTGGCGAGCGCCGGGCTGCCCGTCGCGCAACTGGACCCGCGCACGCTGCGGCTGTTCAACGGCGGGCAGGAAGTGGCCTTGCGCGTGACCGGCGAAGCGGACGGCAAGTTCGATGCGAGCGACGTTGCGCTGTTCTTCGGCCAGGGTGCAGATACCCGCTATACGGATACGAACGTCTACTGGTTGACCTACGGCGGCGCGACAGGCCTGCGCATGTCCACCCGCAACAGCATCGGCGGCGGCACAGCGGTCCCGTCCTTCTTCGCCAGCGTGAAGCGGGAGGACAACCTCGTCTATGACTCCGACCTGCCGGACGACACCCTGGCGCCCATCGCCGGCCATGACCACTGGTGGGGCCAGCAGATTTCGGCCATCGGTGCGGGCAAGACGGGCACGCTCAACGTCAGCCTGGCGACGCCGGAACTGGCAACCGGCGCAGCCAATGCCTCGGTCAGCGTGCTCTTGGGGGGCGTCACGGCCGGCTCGCACCACGTCCGGCTGTACATCAATCCCGCCAGTCACCCTGACAGCGTGTGGAACGGCATCTGGGACGGGCCGACCGCGCACCTCATCTCTGCGACCTTCCCGCAGAACTATCTGAGCGGGACCGGGAACAACACGATCCGGATCGAGCTCATCAACGATGTGTCGGGTCTGGCTGCGGATATCGTGCGCGTGGACTGGCTGCGCGTCGGCTACCAGCGCACCTTCCGCACCGCGAGCGATCAGCTCCTGTTCGGCGGCGATACGCCGGGCGCACGGCGCTACACCGTGGACGGCTTCAGCACAGCGGATGTAGAACTGTACGATGTGACCGACCCGCTGCGCGCGGCGGTCATCGACTGGACGGTCGAGGACCCCTCTTCTTCGAGCCTTTTCCTCCCGCTCACCATGCGCTCGCAGCGTCCGGCGGCTGCTGCGCAAGCGGCAGCCGTCGCACAGCCGGCGTTCACGCTGCGCTTCGGCGACAAGCAGACCACGCCCCGGCGCTACCTGGCACAGACGCCCGCGAAGCGTCTCAGCCCGGTCAGCATCACATTGGACCAGCCTTCGAACCTGCAATCTGAAACGTCGGGGGCGGACTACATCATTGTCACGCACGCGGATTTCGCGGCCGCAGTGCAGCCGCTCGCCGCCCACCGGGCGACGCAGGGGTTGCGCGTGCGGGTGGTGGACGTGCAGGATGTGTACGACGAATTCGGCGGCGGCCTGATGTCGGCCGAGGCGATTCGAGATTTCATCGCGCATGCGTATGCCAACTGGCCGCGGCCCGCACCCAGCAGCGTGCTGCTGGTCGGCGACGGCACCTACGATTTCCGCTACTACAAGAACACCGTGCCTACTTATGTCCCGCCCTACCTGGACATGGTGGACCCTGACGCAGGAGAAACGGCGACGGATAACCGTTTCGTGGCCGTGACGCGCGGCCAGGTCGGGTACGATATCCTGCCCGATCTGGATATCGGACGGCTGCCCGCCAACAGTGCAGCGGAAGTCACGGCCATGGTCAACAAGATCCTGGCGTACGAGGCGCAGGCGCCGGCTGCCTGGATGAAGCAGGTGTTGTTCGTGACCGACGACCTGGAAGGCGGCGGCGGCAACTTCTACGATTATTCGAACGGCATCGCGGACGGCTACACCACCTACCAGGGCGGACAGGTCAAGATTCTGCCGCAGGCTTACACGCCGAACAAGGTCTACCTCGGCCAGACGTGCGACCTGGCGAATCCTGCGACCTCGGTCGAGTGCCGGGCGCAAATCATCAGCCAGATCAGCAGCGGCTCGCTGATGGTCAGCTATGTGGGCCACGGGGTCAAGACTTACTGGGCCGCGGAGCACCTGTATGATGCCGCGGCGCTGGCGAGCGTCAACAATCCAGGCCGACTGACCATCATGCTGCCGATGACGTGCAACGAGGGCTATTTCATCGATCCCGCCGAGACTTCGTTGAGCGAGCTGGGCGTGCGCGCGGAGAACAAGGGCGCAATCGCCAGTTGGGCGCCTACAGGCTACGGGCTCGCGCCGGGACACGATTACCTCGAACGCGGGCTCTTCCTGGGCGTGTTCTATGATGGGCAGACGCTGGGGCGCGCTGCCACCGCGGCCAAACTGTACCTGGTCGCCAATGCGCCCCCGGGCCAATACCTTGATCTTGTGGACACTTTCCTGCTGCTCGGCGACCCGGCCTTACAGGTGCCGTGAGCATATGCCTGCGCAGCACGTTAGATCCTATACCTACCGGGAGTTATCAGGAGGCAGCGTCATGAAAGCACGAATCTTCGGACTCCGCCGGCCGCGCCGTTCAGGCAGAGCCGTGTGGGCGGTCTACCTTGCCGTCATCGTGGGCTTGCTCGGCGCTGCCCTGGTGACGCCCAGTGCAGCCGCGCCCGGCGGTGCATCCACCGTCGGCGATTACGTCTGGTTCGACTATAACCTGGACGGCGAGCATGTCGGCGCGGGGAATGCGTCTGAGGCGGAGTACACAGCCGGCATCGCGGGCGTCGTGGTTGAGCTGTGGCGGTGGGACACCACGTCTGCGACGTGGGTGCTCGACGGAACCACGACCACCGATGCCACCGGCAGGTATGAGTTTCCGGCCACGGCGTTGGCAACCCAGTACGAGGTGGTCATCGCGGACAGCAACTTCCTGCCCGGCGGACCGCTATACGGGTACATCTACACCAGCGCAAGCACGTATCCGCAGCCGTTCGGCATGCCGGATGTGCTCGTCTATGACTACCGGGATGCAGACTTCGGGTTCGCCCAGTCGCCGCTGCAGGTCAGCAAGGCGCTGGTGAACACGAGCCCGTATGCGACCGTGGGCGATACGGTCACGTTCCGCATCACGGTCACCAACAGCAGCACTGCGCTCACGCTCGACCCCGTGCCGCTGGACGACTTCTATAGCCCGGCCTGCCTGACCTATGTGACGGCCAGCGTCCCGCCGACCAGCGTGAACACTGCGACGGGCTGGCTGCATTGGGACAACGTCGGGCCGCTTGCGCCGGGGCAGTCGGTGGTCATCGACGTGCAGTTCACGGCTGCCAACACGCAGGAGATGGCCTGGAAGGAAGGCGGCTGGCAGGACTATGCGCCGAAGGGCATCCCGGACTTCGATCAGCGGCAGACCGGCTGGGATGCGCCCGCGGGCAGCGGGACCGGCTGGTATCAGTGCGGACCGGTGGCGGCTGCGAACTCGTTGTGGTGGTTCGACAGCAAGTTCGAGCCGGCGCCGCTCGCGCCGCCGGTCGTCAACGATAACTATCCCCTGGTGCAGTCGTATGAGCCCACGAATGGATGGGACGACCATGACGCCCGCAACGTCGCGCCGCTCGTCGCGGATCTCAGCACGCGCATGGGTACGACTGCGGGCGCGGGCACGGCCGTGACCGGCCTGGCGAACGGCATTACGCAGTTCATCGCCGATGCAGGGCTGGCCGCGGAGTACACCGTCACCACACAGCCAAACCCGGCTTTCACCTGGGTGGGCACCGAAGTGCGCCGCTCGGAGGATGTGGTGCTGCTGCTCGGCTTCTGGCAGGAGAGCGTCACCGGTGCACCTGCGAAGCGCGTGGGCGGCCACTACGTTACGGTTTCCGGCGTAGATCTGCTCAACAGCCTCGTGGCCCTTAACGACCCGTATCGCGACCAGGCCGAAGCGACCGGTGCGGGCCGCGTGCTGCCGGGCGCGCATCCCGCGCTGCATCCGGCGCCGGGGTTCGACGGCGAGGTGACACATAACGACGCGCAGTACATCTCGCAGGATACGTATGCATCGGTCGCGACGACACTGCCTGCCGGGGTGTGGGGACCGGCGGCTTACGTCGACACCAGCCCGGCCACAGGCTGCGCGCAGATTGCCAACTTCCAGGGTCAGAACGTGCCGGTGGAGTTTGCAAACGCCCAGGCTGCGTGTGACCCGGCGGGCGGCGCGCTGCGGACGACCGTCGAGTATGCCGTGGCCGTTTCGCCCAAGGCAAACACACCCATGTGCAGCCCGACCACCAACATCGCGGCTGTGACGGGCGCGACGGTCGATGAGAGCGGCTTCGTGTTGCCCCCCGTACAGTCCGAAGCGTCTGTCACGCAGGGCGCGGATTGGGGCGACCTGCCGGAGCCGCAATACCCGACGCTGGCTGCATCCAATGGCCCGCGCCATCTCATCACCTCGCCGCTGCGGCTGGGCCGCATCATCGATGGCGAGCCGAACGGCCAGCCGCAGGCCTCCGCGCACGGGGATGACATCACCGGCACACCCGATGATGAGGACGGCGTGGCGACGCTGCCCGGACTCACAGGGTTCTGGGACGAGGGGACCGTGGCTGCCGGTTTCGGCGGCAGCCTGGAAATCATCATCAGCGGCGGCCGCGGCGTGCCGGAGGTCTTCATCGGCTTCAACGGCGGCGCGCTGGCGCCCGTTGTCCTGCGCGACGCGACCGGCGCGGCGCTCCCGACGACGGCCTGGCTGCCGGGCACGTATCAAGTGTACCTGGATATCCCGGCCGGCGCGATGGCCGGCAGTCCCACGATCCCGGTGCGCGTCCGCCTGAGCCAGGCGGGCGGGCTCCCTGCCACCGGCCTCGCGCCGGACGGCGAGGTCGAGGATTACCTGTTCCAGTTCTCGCCGAATGCAGTGACGCTGTTCGAGATAAGTGCAGAATCGGCAGGACAGTGGCCGTTCCTGGTGTTGGGCATCGTCCTGGGGCTGGGAGTTTGGGCCTTTCGCAGGCGCAGGCTTGCCTGAGCGGGATACCTGAGTCACTGAAATTCAGTCCTCGCGACGTAATCGGAGTCGAGGCTTTGGCAGGCCTGGGCGCGTCTGCACACGACCAGATAAACCGGCTGAAGCCTCGACTCCAGTCTGGCCCGGTGGGGCCTGGGCTTGTTGCTTTACGGTCACTTATGGAGATAAACCCGGTGGCGGAAAATCGCGTGCTGGCGAAGCGCCTGGCATCCTGGCTGGCAATCTGCGCCCTGGCGATCGGCGCGGTTCTGTTGATCAACAAGGTCGATCTGAAAGCTGCGTCAAGCGCGGGGCCGGCGGCCCAGTTTCCACCGCCCGAACGGTACTCTGCGCCGCGCGGTCAATCCACGCTCGGCAACCTGGTGTGGCACGACAGCAATCCGAACGGATTCCAGGATTCGTCGGAGCAGGGCATCGACAATGTGCTGGTCGGGCTGTACCTGGACAACGGCGACGGTGAGTTCGACCCGGCAAACGACGCGCTGCAGGGCTACCGCATCACGGGCGACAACCCGGGCACACCGGAGATCGAGACAGGCTGGTACGAATTCCAGATCGACCTCACCGATGTTTTCTACTGGGTAGTGGTCGATCCAGGCAACTTTGCAGCGGGCGGCGCGCTGGAGGGCTACGTCCATACGAGCGCTGCGGCCTTCGGGGCCAACCCGATGCTGGTCTATCTGCCGGGAGGTGTGCAGTCCTATACCGATGCGGACTTCGGGTTCGCACGGCCAGGTCTCACGCTCGTCAAGCGCGCGGGGAACACGCCGGACGGTGAGGTGCTGTACCTACCCCCGCCGGGCGCGGATGTCACCTATCAGTATACCTGGACCAACACCGGCGAAACGTGGCTGGATGCTGTCACCATTACCGACGACAACGGCACGCCGGGCGATGCGACCGATGACGTGGCGGTCTGCACGATTCCCGGCCCCCTGGCACCGGGCGCAGCGGGCACATGCCTGTGGCCCGCGTTCGTAGGCGCAGACCGGACCAATGTTGCTATCGCAGTGAGCGCGGCGGTGGATGCCGACGGCAACCCGCTGCCGGGCGATGCCGTCTCCGACACGGACGATGCCGTCGTTGTCATCGGGGACGTGCAGGCAACAGCCAGCCCGACGGCCACTGCGACGGCAACAGCCACACAGACGCGGACAACGACTCCGACGGCCACTCGCACGGCTACGGCCAGCGCGACACCGACCGCCAGCGCGACGCCAACAGCCAGTGCGACGGCGACAGCGTCACCTACCGAAGTTCCTGGCGCGACAGCTACGGCGACTGCAACCGCAACGCCGACGCCGTCGCCCACAGTGACGGCCACAGCGACTCCGACTTCGACAGCAACCGAGGTCTCCACAGCGACCACAACATCAACAGCAAGTCCCACGGTCACGGCGACGGCCACGGGGACCGCTACGGCCACACCCACCTTCACTGCGACGCTGACGCCGTCGCCTTCGTCTACCGTGACGCCTTCGCCCACGGCTACGCGCGACGAATCGCTTTCGCCGACGCCCACGCGCACGCCGGGGCCGGTCTATCTGCCCATCGTCATGCTGCCGCCGCCGACGCCCACGCCGACGTCGTCGCCAACGGCGACACCGTCGCCGGTGGCGACTTACACGCCGACCCGCACGCAAACACCCGTCCCGACGGCGACGGCGACCGTGCCGATCCCGGGCTACGTGCATCCGAAGTCGATCGCGGTGGATGGGCAGTTGCAGCGGGTCTACTCGACCTCGCACGACACCAACCGGCTGTAGGTGTTCGATGCTGCGACTTTGGCGACGCTGGGGTATGCGGACGTGGGGCGGGAGCCGTGGGGTGTGGCCGTCAACCGCGCGACGAACAAGGTCTACGTGGCGAATTTCGCGAGCGGCGACCTCTACGTGCTGGATGCAACCACGCTCGAACGCCGCGCGGTCATCTCCGTGGGGCCGAAGCCGACCTACGTCGAGGTCAACCCTGTCACAAACCGGGTCTTCGTCGTCACCTACGGCAACAGCCGCGTGGCAATCGTCAAGGGTGCAACGGACATGCTGGAAGCGACCGTGCCCTCCGGCGGGGTCGCGGCCTGGGGCCTCGCGGTCAACCCCGGCGCGAACCATGTGTACGTCAGCCACCGCGATTCGGGCGATGTGACCGTCCTGGACGGCCAGAACGGCTACCAGGTGTTGCAGGGGTGGACGGTCAAGCCGTGCGGCGGCGCGGGTGCGTCGCCCTACGAGCTGGACTTCAACCCGCTCAACAGCCGGCTCTATATCGCGTGCTCGCCCTATCACAATGTCAACCGGGCCGCGATCTACCAGGCGGATGCGTACGGGCTGACGAAACGGGCGTTTGTGGCTATCGGGGATGGCGGTGAGGATGCGGGCGGCGGCGTGGCGGTGGACACGGCGACATCGAACGTCTTCATCACCAACAGCCGCGCCAACACGGTCAGCGTCATCAGCGGGCTAACGGATACGGTGATTGCCACTCTGCCCACCGGCCGCGATCCGTTCGGCGTGGCGGTCGATCCGCTCACGCGGCGGGTGTATATCGTGAACCGGCGGAGCAGCGACCTGACGGTGCTGCAGGACAGCTTCGTGCCGTGAGGCAAGGCGCCGGCGCGCTCGGATGCCGATAACCGGCTGAAGCCTCGACTCCAGGTTGCAGTGTTCTGGCGGGGACTCTCGGCGGGAGGGCGGGCAATCTCGGATGCAGCGTAACCGGCTGAAGCCTCGACTCCAGGTCTGGTTGCGCCGGCGGGCGCTGGCAAGACAAAGGCCCGGATGTGTGTCCGGGCCTTTAGTGTCTATCCGAAAAGTCGTAGTCTAGGGCCTTGTGCCCGTTAGTACGCCCACAAGGGGCTATGCTACCCTTTTTTCCAGATAGACACTTATGTTATCCAGTTTCCAGCTTCCAGCTTCCAGCCTACAGCTTCGCCATGACCTCTGCAAGCGCCGCGCGGCTGGGGCGGAGCTTGTCCTCGGACAGGTGGACGAGCGGGGTTTCCGGCACGTGCAGCAGCTCGTGCAGGTCGGGCCGCTCCTGCTGGTTGATGTAAATCAGGCCGGTGATGAACTGCTGGTTCTGCCGCGCTTCTTCCAGCGTGTGGAACGCGTTCATCTTGTTGGTGGGGTCATAGTCCGGGTCCAGCTTCTTGAGCAGGATGCGCGAGCCGTCGTGCATCGCGACTTCCATCTCGCCCTCGTAGTAGCCGATGCTGATTTCTTCATAGTGCGGGATGAAGTTCAGCTCGTTGAGCGCGGTCTCCTTCTGCTTGCCCCAGGTGTAGCTCTTGCTCGAATCGTCGTGGTTATTGAAGGTGACGCACGGGCTGATGATGTCGAGCACGGCGATGCCGCGATGGCTGAACGCGGCCTTGAGCAGCGTCTCCACCTGGCGCGGGTCGCCGGCGACGCTGCGCGCAACGAACGTCGCGTTGGCGGCCAAGGCCTCCAGGCAGATGTCGAGGGGCGGCAGGTTGTTGACCCCCGCGTACTTGAGCCGCTGGCCCAGGTCTGCAGTCGCGCTGAACTGGCCCTTCGTCAGCCCGTAGACGCCGTTGTTCTCCACGATGAAAACCATCGGGACGTTGCGGCGCACCGCGTGCTTGAACTGGCCGGTGCCGATGGAGGCCGTGTCGCCGTCGCCGCTGACGCCGATGACCGTCAGGTTGCGGTTGGCGATGGCCGCGCCGGTCGCGATGGCGGGCATACGGCCATGCACGCCGTTGAACGCGTGGCTCCAGCCCAGGAAGTAGGCGGGCGACTTGCTGCTGCAGCCGATGCCGCTCATCTTGACGACTTGCGTCTGATCCAGGCCCAGCTCCCAGGCGACGTTGATGATGCGCTGGCTGATGGTGTCGTGGCCGCAGCCCTTGCACAGGGTGGACGGCGCGCCCTTATACGCGTTCCGATCCAGGCCCAGGCCATTGACTTTAATCGCCGCCGCTGTCGGGCGGGCGGGTGCTTCAGTCGTGGTTCCCATGATGTGCTCCTTTTTCCGTTCGTAGTGTGCGCTTGAGCGCACGGGACGCTAAAGCGCCTACTACAAACCTCTTGGCTTTACTGCAAGCCCTTCTGGACCTGTTCGGCAATCCACGCCGCGGTGAGCGACAGGCCGTTGCTGCGCGCGACAGACACCATCTTGCCCGCGCACCCCAGCATCTCCGACCGGAGGATCTGGTGCAACTGGCCTTCGTAGTTGTTCTCCACGACGAAGATGCGGCTGTACTTCTCGGTGAACGCACGGACCGCATCGTTGATCGGCAGCGCCCGCAGCCGCAGATAGCTTGTCTCGATGCCGGCCGCCCGCAGCAGGTCGCGCGCTTCGATGATGGCCGGGTGGTTCGAGCCAACGCTGATGATTGCCACATCCGTGCCTGCGGCCTCGTCGACGTACGGCCCGGGGACAAGATTGCGCGTGGTTTCCCACTTGCGCGCCAGCCGGTCCATATTGGCCTCCCAGTCCTCGGGCCGTTCGCTGTAGGTGGCATACTCGGTGTGGCCGGTGCCGCGGGTGAAGTAGGCCGCGGCGCGGTGCGGCGTGCCGGGCAGCGTGCGCCAGCCGATGCCGTCGCCGTCCACGTCCTTGTAGCGGCCCCACGAGTTGCCCAGCTCGTTAAGCTGTTCCACCGTGAGCACCTTGCCGCGGTCCAGCGGGCGCTCCGGATACTTGAACTGGTCGCTGATCCAGACGTTCATGCCGAGGTCCAGGTCGCTCAGCACCATGACCAGGGTCTGGAGGCGCTCAGCCAGGTCCAGCGCGACGTGGCCGAACTCGAAGGCCTCTGCGGGATCCGCCGGGAAGAGCAGCGGGTGGCGCGTGTCGCCGTGGCTGAGATAGTAGGCTGCCGAAATGTCGCCCTGGCTGGTGCGCGTCGGCAGGCCGGTGCTGGGGCCGATGCGCTGGACGTCCCAGACGACCGCGGGCACCTCCGCAAAATAGGCCAGGCCGGCGAACTCGCCCATCAGGTCGATGCCGGGGCCGGAGGTCGCGGTCATGGCGCGCGCCCCCGCCCAGCCCGCGCCGATGACCATGCCGAGCGCAGCCAGCTCGTCCTCCGCCTGGATGATGGCGAAGTTGCCGCGGCCGGTCTCGGGATCGGTGCGCAGCTTGGGCAGGTACTTGTTGAGCGCATCGGGCAGGCTGGACGCGGGGGTGATCGGGTACCACGAGACGACGGACACACCGCCGAAGATGGTGCCGAGCGCGGCCGCGGTGTTGCCGTCCACGAGCATCTTGTCCTCGTTGAAGCCGGTCATGCGCTCGACGCGGTAGGGATCGGTCTTCACCAGGTTGGCCTGCGCCCACTCGTAGGCGCGGCGCACCATGTCCATGTTGAGCTCGATGGGCTTGCGCTTGCCGTCGAAGTTCCACTCGACCGCGGCCTCGATTTCGGCCATGTCCAGGTCGAGGACGTGGACGAGCACGCCGACGTAGACCATGTTGGCGATGTAATCGCGCAGCTCGAAGGGCAGGCTGGCTTCCTTGACCAGCTTGCCGACCGGCATGGGGTAGTAGGTGACATCGGGCCGCCGCGCGGCGACCGGCAGCGAATCGTCGTAGAGCACGATGCCGCCCTCCGCGACCTGCGCCATGTCCTCTGCGGCCGTGCGGCCGTTCATGCACACCGCAATTTCGTAGGGGTCGCGGCGCGCCAGGTACCCATCCTTGCTCAGACGGATGATGTACCAGGTGGGCAGGCCCTGGATGTTGCTGGGGAAGAGGTTCTTGCCGGTGACGGGGATGCCCATCTTGAAGAACGCCCGCAGCAATACACCGTTGCTCGTCTGGCTGCCCGAGCCGTTGACCGTTGCGATATTGAGCGAGAAGTTATTCACCCGCACGCCATCGCTCTGCACCGCCGCCTGTGGCTGTGCCGCCACCGCGGACGGGACTTCGTCGGGACGGACTTTGTCCGACATGAGGCTCATACTGCTTCTCCTTGAAGTTCGGTGACAGAAACCGAGAGTTCGTGGGCCACGCCCATTTTGTCAAGCAAGCGCATGTGCTGGACCAATAATTCCTTGCCGTGCGCGTATTCTCCGTTGCGAATGGCCTCGGCAATGCGCGCATGGTAGCCCCAGACTTCCTGCAAATAGCTGTAATCGGCATAGGTGTTCAGTTCGACTGCTTCGTAGGCGTCCCAGTAGGCTTCCAGCAGGCCCAGGACGAAGGGATTTGCGATGCGCCGGAAGATGCCCAGGTGAAACGCCCGGTGTTCCTCGTATGGGATCTGGATGCGCGATTCGCCCAGCTTGGCGTGCGCCCGCTCGACGAGCTGGCACAAGTCCGCCTTGTCGTCAGCAGTCAGGAGCACGACGGCCTCATCCCAGAAGGCTGCTTCGAGATGGATGCGCAGGGTGCTGTAGGCGCGGAAGGCACTTGCGTCCAGCCCCAGCGCGATCATCAGGCCGAGGCGCACGGCGGGGCGGAAATCATAGGCCAGGCAGCGAATCCCGCGGCGCGGGCTCGCCTCCACCAGGCCCAACACCCGCGCGACCTCGAACTGCTCGCGCAGCTTGCCGACGCTGATGCCGACCTCCGTGCTGATTTCGTCGAGCGACGGCAGCCGCTCGCCGGGCTCGCAGCCGTGTGCCAGCAGGTAACGGAGGAACTCCGAATCGAGATGCGAAAGAATCATGTGTGCTGCTCTCAATCCTCCGATTGATTGGAACAATCAGATTGATTGCATTATAATCAGGCCTGAGCGGATTGCAAGTCAGGAGGCATACGATGCTCGTCGTGCGTGATGTCTTTCAGGCGAAGTACGGCCGTGGCGATGAGCTGGTGGCCCTGTTCCAGGAACTGGACGGCCACTGGCGCGCAGCCATGCGCAGATTGCCATTCCGCAGCTTCCGCATTCTCACGGACGCCAGCGGTACGTTCTTCACTGTCGTGACCGAGATGGAAGTGGACAACATGGCGGCATGGGAAGGGGTCGTGGCCCAGGAGCTGGCGCTGCCGCAATTTGCGGATTGGTTCGCGCGCATGGCGCCGCTCGTCGAGACGGGCCGCCGCGAGTTCTATCATCTGGTCCGGTAGAGTGCTTCACGATAGTGCGCGGGC